>NZ_JAAGLR010000686.1 GCF_010548245.1 Streptomyces sp. SID11385 | reverse complement strand
CCACCGCCTCGGCGCGCGCCGCGCGCAGCGAGGCCGCCGCGGCGACGATCGCGGGCAGGTTCTCGAAGCCCGGGGACCGGCCGTTCTCCCTCTCGTCGGCGGGCCCGGCGGGCGCGAAGCGCGTGCCCTTGCGCACGACGAGCAGCCCGACCCCCGCTGGACCGCCCCACTTGTGCGCGCTCGCCGCGAGCAGCGACCAGTCGCCCTCCACCGGCCCCCACAACAGCGACTGCGCCGCGTCCACGAACAGCGGCACCCCGGCGGCGCGGCACTCCTCGGCCACGTCCGCGACCGGCTGCACCGTCCCCACCTCGTGGTTCGCCGACTGGAGCGCGGCGAGCGCGGTGCCGGGACGCAGCGCCGCCGCGTACGCGCCCCGCTCGACGGCGCCCGTACGGGACACGCCGACCTCCGTCACCTCACCACCCGCACGTGTGTGCGCCTCGGCCGCGTGCAGGACGGAGGAGTGCTCGACCGCCGAGACCACGAGGTGCGTGCCCACGCGCCGCCGGCCCGCGAGCGCCCCGGCGAGCCCGGCGTGCACCGCGTGGGTGCCCGAGGGGGTGAAGACGAGTTCGTCCGGGCGGCAGCCCACCGCCTCGGCGGCGGCCTCGCGGGCCGCGTCCAGGAGCAGCCGGGCCCGCCGGCCCTCGCGGTAGAGCCGGGCCGGATCGGCCCAGCCCTCATCGAGCGCGGCGAGCAGCGCCTGCCGGGCGACCGGATGCAGCGGAGCGGCGGAGGCCACGTCGAAGTAGGGCACGCCATCACGCTATCGCTGGCCTGCACACGCCCCGGCCCCCGCCCCGCCCCCTACCCGCGCGAGGGTGCCGCCCCACCCCGTACCCGCGTGCCGCCCCGGTCCCCGTACGACAACCACACCGCCCCGCCGTCCCGCGTCCCCGACCATCCGTGCGACACGCCCGGCGCCGTGCTCCTTCTTTCCGGGGCTCTCTCCCGCACCCCCGTGCGACACGCCGGACCCGGTCGGGAGAAGGGGCGTCAGTTGGCCTGCGCGAGGGGCGATTCCACCCCTTCGGGGAGTGCTGCGGCGCGTTGGGGACCCTCCCCGCGCGACCCCAAATTGAGTCCAGTAGGGTTTGGTCCGCATAAACATCCAAACCCTGCCCGCCGCGGGGGCACGGCGACCGACCAGCGTGAAGGCCGCGTACGCCTCGGTGCGGGCGAGACTCTCGGGAAGGCGCTACGTGAGTCCCAACGGCTCCGACCGCTCGTCGCGGCGCCCGATGCGGCGGAAGCTGCCGCAGGTGCTGACTGCGGGCCTGATCCTGGTAACCGCTACAGGTTGCTCATACAAGGACTTCCCCCGCCTGGGTATGCCCACCCCCACCACGGAGGAGGCGCCGCGCATCCTTTCGCTGTGGCAGGGCTCCTGGGCGGCGGCCCTCGCCGTGGGTGTCCTCGTCTGGGGGCTGATCCTGTGGAGCGCGTTCTTCCACAGGCGCAGCCGCCACAAGATCGAGGTCCCCCGGCAGACCCGGTACAACATGCCTCTTGAGACGTTGTACACGGTTGTACCTCTGCTGATCGTCTCCGTCCTCTTCTACTTCGTCGCCCGCGACGAGTCGAAGCTCATGGACGTCTCGGACAAGCCGGCCCACACGGTGAACGTGGTCGGCTACCAGTGGAGCTGGGGCTTCAACTACATCGAGAACGTCGACGGGAACGACTCCACCGGCGATGCCGCGAAGTCCAAGGAACTGAAGGCGATTCCGGACCGTTTCGCCGAGGACTTCCCCAAGGGCGCCGAAGGCGTCTACATCGCCGGCACCCCCGCCGACCGGAACCCCCAGACCGGGAACCCGGGTCCGACCCTGTGGCTCCCCAAGGGCGAGAAGGTCCGTTTCGTCCTGACCTCGCGTGACGTCATCCACTCGTTCTGGGTGGTCCCCTTCCTCATGAAGCAGGACGTCATCCCGGGTCACACCAA
This sequence comes from Streptomyces sp. SID11385, assembly GCF_010548245.1. Taxonomy (GTDB): domain Bacteria; phylum Actinomycetota; class Actinomycetes; order Streptomycetales; family Streptomycetaceae; genus Streptomyces. The sequence goes on along the minus strand of NZ_JAAGLR010000686.1, from coordinate 15,922 downwards.
CGCCTTCGAGGTGACCCCCAACAAGGAGGGCACCTTCCTGGGCAAGTGCGCCGAACTCTGCGGCGTCGACCACTCCCGGATGCTCTTCAACGTCAAGGTCGTCTCCCCCGAGCGCTACGAGGCCCACCTCAAGCAGCTCGCGAAGGACGGCCAGACCGGTTACATCCCGGCCGGTATCGAGCAGTCGGGCCACGAGAAGAACCGGGAGACGAAGAACCTGTGAGTATCGACAACGACCCTCAGCGGGTCGCGACCGCGGAAGGGACGCTCGTCTCCGAGCCCCCCGTCCGCCGCCGCGCGCCCGGAAACGTCGTGGTCAAGTGGCTGACCTCCACCGACCACAAGACGATCGGCTCGCTCTACCTGATCACGTCGTTCATCTTCTTCTGCATCGGCGGTGTGCTCGCGCTCATCATGCGCGCCGAGCTCGCCAGGCCCGGTACGCAGCTGATCTCGAACGAGCAGTTCAACCAGGCGTTCACGATGCACGGCACGATCATGCTGCTGATGTTCGCGACGCCGCTGTTCTCCGGTTTCGCCAACTGGATCATGCCGCTCCAGATCGGTTCCCCCGATGTGGCCTTCCCGCGGCTGAACATGTTCGCGTACTGGCTGTACCTCTTCGGCTCGGTCATCGCGGTGGGCGGCTTCGTCACCCCGCAGGGTGCGGCCGACTTCGGGTGGTTCGCCTACTCGCCGCTCTCGGACGCGGTCCGCTCCCCGGGCGTCGGCGCCGACATGTGGATTCTCGGCCTGGCCCTCTCCGGCTTCGGCACGATCCTCGGCTCGGTCAACTTCATCACCACGATCATCTGCATGCGCGCACCCGGCATGACGATGTTCCGCATGCCGATCTTCACCTGGAACGTGCTGCTCACCGGTGTCCTGGTGCTGCTCGCCTTCCCGGTGCTCGCCGCGGCGCTCTTCGCACTCGAAGCGGACCGAAAATTCGGGGCGCACGTATTCGACGCGTCAAATGGCGGGGCATTGCTCTGGCAACACCTCTTCTGGTTCTTCGGACATCCAGAGGTGTACATCATCGCGCTGCCATTCTTCGGCATCATTTCCGAGGTCATTCCGGTCTTCGCGCGCAAGCCGATCTTCGGCTACGTGGGCCTCATCGGCGCGACCATCGCCATCGCCGGTCTCTCGGTGACGGTCTGGGCGCACCACATGTACGTGACCGGCGGGGTACTCCTCCCGTTCTTCTCCTTCATGACGTTCCTGATCGCCGTGCCAACAGGCGTGAAGTTCTTCAACTGGGTCGGAACGATGTGGAAGGGCTCCTTGTCCTTCGAGACACCGATGCTCTGGTCGATCGGCTTCCTGATCACCTTCCTCTTCGGCGGTCTCACCGGCGTCATCCTCGCGGCCCCGCCGCTGGACTTCCACGTCTCGGACTCGTACTTCGTCGTGGCGCACTTCCACTACGTGATCTTCGGTACCGTCGTCTTCGCGATGTTCGCCGGATTCCACTTCTGGTGGCCGAAGTTCACCGGCAAGATGCTCGACGAGCGGCTCGGGAAGATCACCTTCTGGACCCTCTTCGTCGGCTTCCACGGCACCTTCCTCGTCCAGCACTGGCTGGGCGCCGAGGGCATGCCGCGCCGCTACGCCGACTACCTGGCGGCCGACGGCTTCACCGCGCTGAACACGGTCTCGACCATCAGCTCCTTCCTGCTCGGCCTGTCGATCCTGCCGTTCTTCTACAACGTCTGGAAGACCGCCAAGTACGGCAAGAAGATCGAGGTGGACGACCCGTGGGGCTTCGGCCGCTCCCTGGAGTGGGCCACGTCCTGCCCGCCGCCGCGCCACAACTTCACCTCGCTGCCCCGTATCCGCAGTGAATCCCCGGCCTTCGACCTCCACCACCCGGAGATCGCGGCCCTCGACCAGCTGGAGAACGGCGACCAGCGCGACACCGCGCTCGTCGGCGGCAAGGAGGCCGGACGGTGAAGGTCCAGGGCAAGATGTTCATCTGGCTGAGCGTCTTCGTCCTCGCCATGGCGGTCGTCTATGGCGTGTGGTCGAAGGAGCCGGCCGGTACCACGGCACTCTTCCTCGCCTTCGGGCTCTGCATCATGATCGGTTACTACCTGGCGTTCACCGCCCGGCGGATCGATGCGGGCGCGCAGGACAACAAGGAGGCCGACGTCGCGGACGACGCCGGCGAGGTGGGCTTCTTCAGCCCGCACAGCTGGCAGCCGCTCGCCCTCGGCGTCGGCGGCGCGCTGGCCTTCCTCTCCGTGGCCGTCGGCTGGTGGCTGCTCTACTTCTCGGCCCCGATCGTCCTGATCGGCCTGCTCGGCTGGGTCTTCGAGTACTACCGCGGAGAAAACCAGAACCAGTAGCACAAGCCGCGTCAGGAGGGGCCCGGACACACCGCACGGTGTGTCCGGGCCCCTCTTTTCGCGCCGTCCGGGGCCACCCGAACAGCTCAGCCGACCGCGCTGAACGGGCGTCGGCTTCGTACGTTGAGGCCATGAGCCACACACCGCGAACCCGTACGGTACTGAGCTGCACTGTGCTGGTGGCCGCTCTTGGAGCCGGCCTCTCGGCCTGCGGCGGCGACGCCCGTGGAAACTCGTTGACCGCCCGGCCGTACGACGCTGCGGGGCACGTCACCTTCAACACGGCGGGCGCCGAACGCGTCGACCCGGACAAGCCGCTGGAGGTGACCAGCAAGGACAAGGACAGCCGGATCACCGACGTCACCGCCACCGACGGCCTCGGCCGCCAGGTCGCGGGCGCCCTCTCCGCCGACGGAACCCGCTGGCACTCGACAGGACCCCTCGCCGCCGCCGCCGACTACACGGTGCGCGTCGCCACCGAGAACCGTGACGGCGCGCCCGGCCTCAAGACCCTCCGCTTCCACACCGCCGACGCCGGCAAGAACCGCCTCAAGGTGACCTTCGGCCCCAAGGCCGGCACCTACGGGGTCGGGCAGCCGATCACCGCCGAGCTGAGCGCCCCGGTCAAGGACAAGGCGGCCCGCGCCGTCGTCGAACGCTCCCTCAAGGTCCGCTCCTCCGAGAACGTCGAGGGCGCCTGGTACTGGGTGGACTCCAAGGAACTCCACTACCGGCCGCGTACCTACTGGCCCGCGCACTCCACGGTGGACGTGAGCGCGAACCTCAACGGCGTGAAGGTCACCGACACCCTGCGCGGCGCGGACGCGAAGCCGCTCTCCCTCACCTTCGGCGACCGCGTCGAGGCGCTCGTCGACTCCGGCAGCCACCACATGACGGTGCGCAAGAACGGCGAGGAGATAAAAACCTTGCCGGTGACCACCGGCAAGCCGGGCTTCTCGACCCGCAACGGGATCAAGGTGATCCTGGGCAAGGAGTCCTTCGTCCGGATGCGCAGCGGCAGCGTCGGCATCGCCGCGGGCAGCTCGGACTCCTACGACCTGCCCGTCTACTGGGCCACCCGGGTGACCTGGAGCGGTGAATACGTGCACGCCGCGCCGTGGTCGGTCGGCTCCCAGGGCTCCGCGAACACGAGCCACGGGTGCGTGGGGATGAGCACGGGGAACGCGCACTGGTTCTTCGACACCGTGCGCGAGGGGGACATCGTGCGGGTCGTCAACAGCGAGGGCGAGGACATGGCCCCGTTCGGGAACGGGTTCGGGGACTGGAACCTGAGCTGGGCCAAGTGGGAGGAAGGCAGCGCGGTGACCGGGAGCGGGCACAACACGGCTCCCGGCGGGGTGGAGCAGGCGCGGCTGCGGCCGCAGCTGTAATCACCCGGGGGAGTGAAATCCCCGTGGCCCTCCCCGCGCCCGTGTGGTGCGGGGAGGGCCTTCTGCGGGGGTTCGCGGGGCTCCGCCCCGCGCCCCGCTCCTCACACGCCGGAGAGGCTGTTCTTCCCCAGCAGACCCGCCAGCGCTCCCGCGAACTCCACCGGGTCCACCGGAAGGGTGACGGCGGCCTCGGCGCGGCTCCAGGTGGCGAGCCAGGCGTCCTGCGGGCGGCCCATCAGGAGCAGGACCGGGGGGCAGCGGAAGATCTCGTCCTTGATCTGGCGGCAGACGCCCATACCCCCCGCGGGAGCCGTCTCGCCGTCCAGGACGCACACGTCGATGCCGCCGCGCTCCAGTTCCTTCAGTACGGCCGGGAGCGTCGCGCACTCCACGAACTGCACCTCGGGCGCGTCGGGGGCGGGCCTGCGACCGGTGGCGAGCCGTACCTGGGTGCGGGTTTCGGCGTTGTCGCTGTAGATCAGCACGGTAGCGATCGGCTGCATTTCTCCTCCTGGCCTCGGGTGTGACCGGGTCCCCGGTGGGCCGGATGCTACTCCGTCCGACTGCCCGTCAACACCGCTGCGAACAGCTCAACGATGGGCCGTTCGGGCCCGGCACAGAGGGCGGACACACCGAACGGCACCCCCGGGAGTGAGGGCGGGATAAGCGACCGACATAATGTCGGTCGTGGCGACAGCAACGACAGTAGAAACCGGGCCCGCGCACCCGTCGGTCAACAGGCCGAACCTCACCAGCGTCGGAACCATCATCTGGCTGAGTTCCGAGCTGATGTTCTTCGCGGCCCTCTTCGCGATGTACTTCACCCTGCGATCGGTGACCGGACCGGATCACTGGAAGGAAATGGCGGATGCCCTGAACGTTCCGTTCTCGGGTACCAACACCGCCATCCTGGTGGCCTCCTCCCTCACGTGCCAGCTCGGCGTCTTCGCCGCTGAGCGCGGTGATGTGAAGAAGCTCCGCACGTGGTTCTCGATCACCTTCGTGATGGGTGCGATCTTCATCGGAGGTCAGATCTTCGAATACACGAGCCTGGTCAAGGAAGAGGGCCTTTCGCTCTCCTCCGACCCCTACGGTTCCGTCTTCTACCTCACGACCGGATTCCACGGACTGCACGTGACGGGCGGCCTCATCGCCTTCCTCCTGGTCCTGGGCCGGACGTACGCGGCCAAGAGGTTCACACATCACCAGGCCACTGCGGCCATCGTCGTGTCCTACTACTGGCACTTCGTCGATGTTGTCTGGATCGGCCTCTTCGCCACGATCTACCTGATCAAGTAATCCGGGCGAGAAGCCCACATCCAGTAGCACCGACGCAGAAGATCCTGACACCGGGGTAATCCGTGAAAAAGCTCTCCGTACGACGACGCCATCCGCTGGCGGCGGTCGTCGTCCTACTCCTCGCGCTGGCGGCCACCGGGGGGCTGTACGCCGCGTTCGCGCCTGCGGACAAGGCACAGGCTGAGGAAACAGCCCAGTCCCTGAAGATCGACGAGGGCAAGAAGCTCTACGACGTCGGCTGCGCCAGTTGCCACGGAACCGGTGGACAGGGCAGCAGCGACGGCCCGAGCCTCGTCGGCGTGGGCGCCGCGGCCGTCGACTTCCAGGTCGGCACCGGCCGCATGCCGCTCCAGCAGCAGGGCGCCCAGGCGCCCCGCAAGAAGGCCATCTACTCCGAGAGCGAGATCGACCAGCTCGCGAGCTACGTCGCCTCGCTCGGCGCCGGTCCCGAGGTGCCGACCAAGAACCAGTACGACCCCGCCGGGTCGGACAGCGCCAAGGGCGGCGAGCTCTTCCGTACCAACTGCGCGCAGTGTCACAACTTCACCGGTGAGGGCGGCGCGCTGACGCACGGCAAGTTCGCTCCCTCGCTCGAGGGCGTCGACCCGAAGCACCTCTACGAGGCCATGCAGACCGGCCCGCAGAACATGCCCTCCTTCCCCGACACCACGATGCCGGAGAAGCAGAAGAAGCAGATCATCGCTTACGTGCGTGACATCAACGGGGACAAGGCCACCAACCCCGGTGGCCTCAGCCTCGGAGGTCTCGGTCCCGTCAGTGAGGGTCTCTTCGCCTGGGTCTTCGGGCTCGGTGCGATGATCGCCGTCGCCACGTGGGTCGCCGTCCGGACCGCAAAGGCCAAGAAGTCATGAGCAGCCAAGACAATCCCGAAGAGAACCTGCCCGCCGGGCAGGGCGCCGAGGAGCACTCGGCCGAGCTGGCGAAGAACCCCTTCGCCGACCCGGGGCTGCCGCCCCACGAGCACCGCATCCAGGACCTGGACGAGCGGGCCGCCAAGCGCAGCGAGCGCGTGGTCGCCTTCCTCTTCACCCTGTCGATGCTCGCGACGGCCGGCTTCATCGCCTCGTACGTGATCTTCAAGCCCCGCAAGATCGTCTACATCTGGCCCTTCGGGCACGTCAGCGCGCTGAACTTCTCGCTCGGCCTGACCCTGGGTCTCGCGCTGTTCTGCATCGGCGCGGGCGCAGTCCACTGGGCGCGCACCCTGATGTCGGACGTCGAGCTGGTCGACGAGCGGCACGAGATCGAGGCTTCGGCCGACACCAAGGCGAAGGTCCTCGCGGACTTCAAGCAGGGCGCCAAGGAGTCCGCCTTCGGACGGCGCAAGCTGATCCGCAACTCGATGTTCGGCGCGCTCGCCCTCGTACCGCTCTCCGGCGTCGTGCTGCTGCGCGACCTCGGCCCGCTGCCCGAGAAGAAGCTCCGCTCCACGAAGTGGAAAAAGGGCTCGGTCATCGTCAACATGAACACCAACGAGCCGCTGCGTCCCGAGGACGTCATCACCGGTTCGCTGACGTTCGCCAAGCCCGAGGGCCTGGAGGAGACGGACCACGACTTCCAGAACCAGATCGCCAAGGCCGCCCTGATGATCATCCGGATCGCTCCGGAGAACATCAAGGACAAGCGCGAGCTGGACTGGTCGCACCAGGGCATCGTCGCGTACTCCAAGATCTGCACCCACGTCGGTTGCCCGATCAGCCTGTACGAGCAGCAGACGCACCACGTCCTCTGCCCGTGCCACCAGTCCACCTTCGACCTCTCCGACGGCGCCCGAGTGATCTTCGGCCCGGCCGGTCACCCGCTGCCGCAGCTGCGGATCGGTGTGAACGACGAGGGTTACCTCGAAGCGCTCGGCGACTTCGACGAGCCCGTCGGTCCTGCCTTCTGGGAGCGCGGATGAGCACCGAGACCACACACGCACCCGGCGCGGACGCGCCGGACCGCGGAAAAGCCCCGGCCGGCGAACGCGTCGCCGACTGGGCCGATGGCCGCCTCGGCGTCTACGGCCTGGCCAAGACCTACATGCGGAAGGTCTTCCCGGACCACCCGAGCTTCATGCTCGGCGAGATCTGCATGTACAGCTTCATCATCATCATCCTCACGGGTGTGTACCTGACGCTGTTCTTCCACCCGAGCATGAACGAGGTGGAGTACCACGGGCCCTACGCGCCCATGCAGGGTCAGCTCATGTCGGAGGCGTTCTCCTCCACGCTGAAGATCAGCTTCGAGGTCCGCGGCGGTCTGCTCATCCGGCAGATCCACCACTGGGCCGCGCTCATCTTCCTCGCCGGCATGTTCGTGCACATGATGCGCGTCTTCTTCACGGGCGCCTTCCGCAAGCCCCGCGAGATCAACTGGCTGTTCGGCTTCCTGCTCTTCGCCCTGGGCATGTTCACCGGGTTCACCGGTTACTCGCTCCCGGACGACCTGCTCTCCGGCACCGGTGTCCGCTTCACGCAGGGCGCGATCCTGTCCGTGCCGATCGTCGGTACGTACATCTCGATGTTCCTGTTCGGCGGGGAGTTCCCCGGCGGCGACTTCGTCGCCCGGTTCTACTCGATCCACATCCTGCTGCTGCCCGGCATCATGCTGGGCCTCCTGGTGGGCCACCTGATCCTGGTCTTCTACCACAAGCACACGCAGTACGCGGGTCCCGGACGGACCGAGAAGAACGTCATCGGCATGCCGATCTTCCCGGTGTACATGGCGAAGGCGGGCGGGTTCTTCTTCCTCGTCTTCGGCGTCATCGCGGCCATCGCGGGCATCGCGACGATCAACCCGATCTGGGCGATCGGCCCGTACCGGCCCGACCAGGTGTCCACCGGCGCGCAACCCGACTGGTACATGGGCTTCGCCGAAGGGCTCATCCGTGTCATGCCCGGCTGGGAGATCAACCTGTGGGGCCACACGCTGGTCCTCGGGGTCTTCATCCCGCTGGTGGTCTTCGGTCTCGTCCTCGGCGCGATGGCGGTCTACCCGTTCATCGAGTCCTGGGTCACCGGGGACAAGCGCGAGCACCACATCCTGGACCGCCCGCGCAACGCCCCGGTCCGTACGGGCCTCGGCGTCGCCTGGATGACGATGTACTTCATCACCCTCGTCGGCGGTGGCAACGACCTGTGGGCCACCCACTTCCACCTGTCGCTCAACGCGATCAGCTGGTTCGTGCGGATCGGCTTCTTCGTCGGCCCGGTCGTCGCGTTCATCATCACGAAGCGCATCTGCCTCGGCCTCCAGCGCCGCGACAAGGAGAAGGTGCTGCACGGGCGCGAGTCCGGCATCATCAAGCGCCTGCCGCACGGCGAGTTCATCGAGGTGCACGAGCCGCTCAGCGCCGAGCAGCGCTACACGCTCACCGCGCACGAGCAGGTCAAGCCCTTCGAGATCGGTGAGACCACCGACGAGAACGGCGTCAAGCGCAAGGTCTCCGGCGCGGAGAAGCTCCGCTCCAAGCTCTCCAAGGGCTACTACGGCGACGGGACCCAGATCCCGAAGCCGACGGAGGAGGAGTACAAGGAGATCACGAGCGGCCACGGCCACCACTGATCCCCGCACTGTCACGCGACACGCCACCTGAGGGCCCCGCCCCGTCCCACCTTCCCGGTGGGCGGACGGGGCCCTTCGCGCTGCCCGCCCGCCGATAGGGTGGGGGACGACGAAACGGCGGCCGGCGCGCTGCGTCCCCGCCCCGTACCCACACCCCAGGAGCGGCCATGAGCGCTGTGCACCCCGTCGGAGGCGATACCGCGGCGGCCCGCTCCTGGCCGGCCGTACTCGACGGACTCCTCTCCGGCCGTGACCAGTCCGCGGCCGACACCGCCTGGGCGATGGACCGCATCATGCGGGGCGAGGCCACGGACGCGCAGATCGCCGGCTTCGCCGTGGCCCTGCGCGCCAAGGGCGAGACCGTCGAGGAGATCAGCGGCATCGTCGAGGCGATGTACGCGCACGCCCGCACCGTCGAGGTGCCGGGCGAGACCGTCGACATCGTCGGGACGGGCGGGGACGGGGCCAAGACGGTCAACATCTCCACGATGTCCGCCGTCGTCGTCGCCGGCACGGGGGCGAAGGTCGTCAAGCACGGCAACCGCGCCGCCTCCTCCGCCTCCGGGGCCTCCGACGTCCTGGAGAAGCTCGGCGTGAACCTGGAGCTGAGCCCGGAAGGGGTCGCGCGGGTCGCCGAGGAGGCCGGGATCACCTTCTGCTTCGCGGTGAAGTTCCACCCGGCGCTGCGGTACGTCGCGGCGGCGCGCGGTGAGCTGGGCATCCGGACGACGTTCAACTTCCTCGGCCCGCTCACCAACCCGGCGCGGGTCCGGGCCCAGGCCACCGGGGTCGCCGACGCCCGGATGGCGCCGATCATGGCGGGGGTGCTCGCCGCGCGCGGCTCCTCCGCGCTCGTCTTCCGCGGCGACGACGGCCTCGACGAGCTCACGACGGCGGCGACCTCGCGGGTGTGGACCGTCCAGGACGGCACGGTCCGCGAGGAGAGCTTCGACCCGCGCGACGTCGGCCTCGCCCTCTCCCCGGTCTCGGCCCTGCGCGGCGGCGACGCCTCGCACAACGCGGAGGTGGCCCGCCGTCTCTTCGCGGGCGAGCGCGGGCCGGTCCGCGACGCGGTGCTCCTCAACTCGGCGGCGGCCCTGGCGGCGCTCCACCCGAGCGGGGAGCCCCTGACGGACCGGATCGGCGCGGGCATGGCCCGGGCGGCCGAGTCGCTGGACTCGGGCGCGGCGCAGGCGGCGCTGGAGCGGTGGGTCCGGGCCAGCAACGCCTAAATACCCGGGGGTGACAGGGAGACCTGTCACCCCCGTTTCGCAATGTGGAACCCCCTGGGCCCGGCCCGGGACCCTGTGGCAGGATGCTGGCAGGTCATGAGTGACAGCGACTACGGCCCCGGCCTGCTGTCCGGCAACCCTCCGTCCGTGGCGGGGTGCCCCGGGTGAAGACCTGGCCGCAGGCAGCGAGGTCTGCGGCAAGCGCGGACCCCTCCGCGCCCGACAGGGGCGTTGGCACACCTCCCTTTCGCGGCGTCAGGCACCAGGGGTCCTGGTCGTCGAGGGAGCGGATTTCCGTGAGCAAGCGAATGTCGTAGGGCGCACACCCTTCAGCACGTCAGGGTGCGGCGCCCTTCGCCGTCACACGTCGCCGGGCACGTCGTAGCGCCCGGACCCCCAGCCTTCGCAGCTCGCCTTCCGCTGCCCTCCGTCTCACGTACGGGAGTTCGCCATGTCCGTTTCCGCCGCCTCCGCCTCCGCTTCCCCCGTCACCCCCGCCGCGCCGCTGCCCGTGCTCGGCCGCGAGGTGCGCGTCCCGCTCGTCACCGGGGGCGAGGTCGAGTACGCCGCACTCGACTACGCCGCGAGCGCCCCCGCCCTGGAGCGCGTCTGGAACGACGTCGCCGCCTACGCCCCGTACTACGGCAGCGTGCACCGCGGCGCCGGTTACCTCTCGCAGCTCTCCACCGAGCTGTTCGAGACCGCCCGCGCCGACGTCGCCGCCTTCCTCGGCTGCCGCGCGGACGACGAGCTCGTCTTCACGCGCTCCACGACCGACTCGCTCAACCTCCTCGCCGCCGCGCTGCCCGAGGGGTGCGAGGTGTACGTCTTCGAGACCGAGCACCACGCCTCGCTGCTGCCCTGGCGCACCGCCGCCGTGACGCACCTCGACGCCCCGCGCAGCCCCGCCGAGGCCGTCGCGACGCTGGAGAGCGCGCTGAAGGCGCGGACCGGCACGGGCGCCGCGCTCGTGTGCGTCACGGGGGCGTCCAACGTGACGGGCGAGCTGTGGCCCGTCGCCGAGCTGGCCCGCGTCGCGCACGCGCACGGCGCGCGGATCGTCCTCGACGCCGCGCAGCTCGCCCCGCACCACCCCGTCTCGATCGGCGAACTGGACGTGGACTGGGTCGCCTTCTCGGGCCACAAGCTGTACGCGCCCTTCGGCGCCGGGGTCCTCGCGGGCCGCGCGGACTGGCTGGAGGACGCCGAGCCGTACCTCGCGGGCGGCGGCGCGAGCCGCGCGGTGAGCAGGCGCGCGGACGGCGGCGTGGACGTCGAGTGGCACACGGGCGCCGCGCGCCACGAGGCGGGTTCGCCGAACGTCATCGGCGCCTACGCGATCGCCTCCGCCTGCAAGGCCCTCACGGAGGCCGGTTTCGACGCGCTCGTCGCGCGCGAGCAGCAGCTCGTGGCCCGCGTACGGGACGGGCTCGCCGCGATCGAGGGCGTCCGCGTCCTCGGGCTCTTCGGCCCGGAGGCCGAGCGGGTCGGCGTGCTCTCCTTCGTCGTGAGCGGCTGGAACAGCTCGCACCTCGCGGCGGCGCTCTCGGCCGAGTACGGGATCGGGGTCCGCGACGGGCTCTTCTGCGCCCACCCGCTGGTGCGCACGCTGCTCGGCGCGGACGCCGGGGCGCCCGGCGAGTGCGGGGCGCCCGAGGGCGGCTCGCTCAACGCGGTGCGGGTCAGCTTCGGCGCCGGGACGCCCGACGAGCACGTCGAGCGCTTCCTGGGCGCGGTGCGCGAACTGGTCGAGCAGGGCGCGCGCTGGACGTACCGGACCGAGGGCGGGCGCTGCGTGCCCGCGGTCTGAGCGGGACGCACGGGAGGGGCGCCGGTCCCGTGACCGGCGCCCCTCCCTCGTACGTCGCCTGGCGCGAACCCGGGCTCAGGAATCGAGACCGATCGCGAAGGCCGCCTCCAGGTCGTGCTGCGAGTACGTGCGGAAGGCCACGTGCGTGTCGGTCGCGGCGACACCGGGGATCTTGCTGATCCGGTTCGGGATGATCTCGGCCAGGTCCTCGTGGCGGCCGACGCGGACCATCGCGATGAGGTCGTAGGAGCCGGTGACCGAGAAGACCTCGCTCACGCTGTCCAGCGCGGCGATGGACTCGGCGATCTCCGGGATTCGGTCGACGCTGGTCTTGATGAGCACGATCGCGGTGATCACGGCTGTGGGTCCCTTCGCTGTCCTGGTGGGCCCACTTTAGTCCGGGCCTCCGTCCCCGCCGCGCGGTCCCGTGCACAGGCCGTAGGGTTACGGGCAGCATAAGCAGCCTTTACCGAGTACGAGGAAGGAAGCGAAGCGGACGATGACCGTTCCCCTGCCCACGGAGACCACGCGCTGGCGCTGCACCCTGTGCGGCAACCTCACCAGGTTCGACGTGAGCCGGTCGTCGAAGGTCGTCGAGTACGTCCACCTCGACCTCGCCGGGAAACCGAACGTCGAGGAGCGCGACGTCGTGAGTGAGACGATCGACTCGGTCCGCTGCCGCTGGTGCAACGCGGTGGACCAGATCGAACTGGTGGACAGGCCGGGGCCGGCCGCCTGAGAGCCGGCCCGCGCGAGCGAGTGGGGTGAGGACATGGTGGAGGAAGCGAACGCCGAGCCCGCCGGTGCGCCCCACGGCGCGGAGCGGGACGGTCACGAGGACGGCGCCCGCGAGGACGGCGCCCACGAGGGCGCGGGGCAGCCGGCCGACGAGAGCGGGCACGCCTACGAGGCACGGGGGCACGAGGCGGGCGGCGGCCACGGGGCCCCGGGGCACGAGGTGCGCGGACACGACGGCGAGCGGGCCGGGGAGGTGCTGGAAGGGCCCTTGCCCGAAGGTGTCCGGCACCGGGTCGTGCGGTACGTGGCGACCTGTTTCGGCGGCCTCACCGTCGCCGAACTCCCCGCGCAGCTGCGGCAGTACGCGCGGTTCACGCCGAGCAGGCGGCTCAAGTACGCGGGCAACGCGATGGCCGCGGCCGTCGAGAACGACTCCGCCTTCCGCGCCCGGGTCGCCGAGCGGCTGTGCGCCGCGCAGCCGGAGCTGTGCGCGGCGCTGAACGAGGGCACCCCGCCGCCCGCCGCCGACCCCGTGGACGTCGCCGCCGTCGCCTACCTGCTGCGGCCCCCGGGCTGGCTCAAACTCGTCGCCGCCGCCGGTGAGGAGGCCCAGCGGGCCGGGGCCGAGCGGATGGACGAGGCGGCCAGGGAAGAACTGGACCGGCTGCGCGCGGAGCGCGACGAGGCGCGCGAGCGCGGGCGGGCGGACAGCGAGCGGCTGCGCGGCGAGGTCGAGGGACTGCGCCGCGAGAGCGACGCGGTACGGCGCAAGCTGCGGGCAGCCCAGAGCGACATCAAGCGCGGCGAGGCCGCGCTGCGCAAGGAGCAGGAGCGGGCCGAGGCCCAGCGTGCCGAGCTCCAGGCCCAGTTGAGCGCGGCCGAGAGCGAGACGCGACGGGTGCGGGCGCGGCTCGGCGAGGTCGAGGCGGCCCTGGAGGCGAGCCGGAAGGCGACGCGCGAGGGGCGCAGCGTCGAGGACATGCGGCTGCGGCTGCTGCTCGACACGGTGCTCGACGCGGCGCAGGGGCTGCGTCGCGAACTCGCGCTGCCACCCGTCTCCGTACGGCCCGCGGAGACCGTGGACGCGCGCGAACCGGCGAAGTTCAGCCCCAAGGACATCGCGGCCCGCGCACTCGCCGAGGACGATCCGGCGATCCTCGACCAACTGCTCGCGCTGCCGCAGGCGCACCTCGTCGTGGACGGGTACAACGTCACGAAGACCGGTTATCCGATGATGCCGCTGGAGAAGCAGCGGCTGCGGCTGCTCGGCGGGCTCTCGCAGCTCGCGGCGCAGAGCGGGGCCGAGGTGACGTGCGTCTTCGACGGGGCCGAACTCGCGGCGCCCGTACTGCTCGCGCCGCCGCGCGGGGTGCGGGTGCTGTTCAGCAAGGCCGGGGTGACGGCGGACGAGCTGATCCGGCAGCTGGTGCGGGCGGAGCCGGTGGGGCGGCCGGTGGTCGTCGTGTCCACGGACAAGGAAGTGGCGGACGGGATCGCGAAGGCGGGGGCGCGGCCGGTGCCGAGTGTGATGCTGCTGAAGCGGTTGTCGCGGGGGTGACCTCGCGGGGCTCCGCCCCGGACCCCGGTTTCGGGGCTCCGCCCCGCGCCCCGATTCGGGGCTCCGCCCCGGACCCCGCTCCTCAATCGCCGGAGGGGCTGGTTATGGGGGCTGAGGGGGCTGGTTATGGGGGCTGAGGGGGCTGGTTATGGGGGCTGAGGGGGCTGGTTAGGGGCGGGGCCGGAGGGGCTGGTGATGGGCGGAGCCGGAGGGGCTGGGAAATGCCGCGGGGGCGGTCGCGAACACATGTGCCCGGTATGGCTGTTGCGGCTTGCTTCGTATGATCTGTGACCGACGCGTTATCTGGTGTGCTTCGTGGGGCTTGGGGCGCGACGCTCGGTCAGTTCTCCGTCACCGCAGGTGGCTTACGGGTAAAGAAACCCCGGAGTCGCGGGTTTTTACCGGTGAGGATTTGAACTGATCACAGGAAGGTCACTACTGTCGGCCCGAACTCTCGCTCGGTTGATCACCCATCCGGGGTGGCGGTGAGAGGGCACCGCCCACCGGTGGATCGGTAGGCGGCTGGAGGAAGAAGGAGCTCGCCTTCGTGGCGTCCCACCGTCGACCGAAGCAGCCGAGCCGCGCCCGCGTGACCGTGCTCACCGCGACCGCCGCTGCTGCCGTGGCCCTCACTTCGCAGGCTGCGCACGCAGATCCCAAGCCCACCAAGTCCGAGGTGAAGTCGAAGGTCGACAAGCTCTACGACGAAGCGGAGCAGGCGACCGAGAAGCTCAACGGGGCCACCGAGAAGCAGAAGAAGCTGGAGAAGGAGGTCGACGCCATCCAGGACAAGGTGGCGCGCGGCCAGGACGAGCTGAACGAGCAGCGCCAGTCCCTCGGGGCCGTCGCCGCCGCCCAGTACCGTTCCGGCGGCATCGACCCCTCCGTGCAGCTCTTCCTCTCCGCCGACCCGGACTCCTTCCTCCAGCAGGCCGGCGCCCTCGACCAGCTCAGCGCGCAGCAGACGCAGCAGCTCAAGCAGATCCAGGCCAAGCAGCGCAAGCTCGCCCAGGAGCGCAAGGAGGCCGCCGACAAGCTCGCCGACCTCGCCGACACGCGCAAGGAACTGGGCAAGAAGAAGAGCGAGGTCAAGGCCAAGCTCGCCGAGGCGCAGCGCATCCTCAACTCGATGACGGCCGCCGAGAAGGCCGCGATGCAGGCGGAGCAGGACCGCGCCAACCGCGCCAGCGCGCGCACCGCGCTCACCTCGGCCCCCGGCACCGTCGCCAACCCCGGCAAGGGCTCGGGCATGGCGGGCGCGGCCTTCTCCGCCGCCCAGTCGCAGCTCGGCAAGCCGTACGTCTTCGGCGCCACCGGCCCCAGCTCCTACGACTGCTCGGGCCTCACCTCCTGGGCCTACCGGCAGGCCGGGGTCTCGCTGCCCCGCACCTCGCAGGCGCAGGCGAACGCCGGGACGCGCATCTACTCGCAGAGCCAGCTCCAGGTCGGCGACCTCGTGCTCTTCTACGGCGACCTGCACCACATCGGCCTCTACGCGGGCAACGGCCAGGTGCTGCACGCCCCGCGCACCGGCACCGTCGTGCGCTACGAGGCGATCGGCAACATGCCCTTCCAGTTCGGCGTCCGCGTCTGAAGCGCGCAAGGCCGTAACGGCGTTCACCGGAGCCCCGGGAAGCATCCGCTTCCCGGGGCTCCGTCGTGTCCCGTACCGGCCGCGCCACACCCGCCCGATCGGGGGAATCCCGCGCCCCCGTGCTGACCCCAGGGACCCGCTGTGACCTGCGTGGGGGCGGTGGAAGGCGGACGAACTCGCCCAAAGCGTACGTCCGTCGGTCGTTGGTCCGCGCCCCGGCGTCCGGCTACTGTCGGCCCGCGTTCCGGCACAGCGGCCGGGTCCTCGGCCCGGCGCGCGTGTCCGGGGCCCGCCCCGACGCACCGGGCGCCCGCGCCCGTGCCCCAGCGAAAGGACAGCGAACGCCGTGGCGTCTCACCGCCGTTCCCTCTCCACCGGGCGC
>NZ_JAAGLR010000037.1 GCF_010548245.1 Streptomyces sp. SID11385 | reverse complement strand
CGCGCCCCCGCCCGCCGTGCCGCCGCTCGCCTCGGCGAAGGCGCGCGCGAGGCGGCCGCTCAGGTCGAAGCCGCCCCAGCCGGGCATGATCGGCGGGTCCACGAGGGTGCCGCTCGCGCTGTCCACGGGCCCGGGCACCGCGAGGCCGATGCCGCAGACGGAGGCGGGCGCGAGGCCCTCGTCCCTGAGAAGCCGCGCGAAGCGGGCGCCGAGTGCGCCGAGGACGGGTTCGGGCCCGTCCGAGAGGAGGAGCGGCCCGCTCGACTCGGCGAGCACGTCCCCCGCGAGGCTGAGGGCGGCGGCCCGGCAGTGCCGCGTCTCCAGGTCCGCCGCGAGGACGATCGCGTGCCGGTCGTCGAACTCCAGGCGGACCGAGGGGCGTCCTCCCTGCGGTGAGGGCGCGCTCGGCGCCGCCTCGCCCTCGCGGAGCCAGCCGGCGCGGAAGAGCCGGTCGAGGCGCTGGCCGACGGTCGCGCGCGAAAGCCCGGTGACGCGCTGGAGGTCCCCGCGCGTCGTCGCGGAGCCCGTCCGTACCAACTGGAGCAGATCGCCCGCGCTCGTCTGCTGAGCCACCTCGCCCTCCCCCCTTGTGTTCACTCGATCCGCATTACACAGTGAGTTCCGCGTGTTAAATAGACGTAACCCTACGGTACCCGGTACCGCGGGCCGGGCCGTCGTGTGCCCGGACTGTCCCAGGAACTCCCCGGGGAGCGCTACGTGGAACCCACCTCCCGAGTCACCAGCCGTCCCAGCCGTATCACGGGCCATGCGGGGCCCGTTGAGCCGCCCCAGCAGGGTGTGCCGGGCCCCGCGACGGCGGCTCCCCCGGGTTCCGCGCCTCCCCCGCACTCCCCCGCGCCGCTCGTCCCCGCGCCCCGGATCGCATCCCGTCCGCGTCCTCGTACGGGTGAACGTACGAGTGAGCTGCGCCACCTGTGGCGCGGCGCCGCCGCCGTGCTCGACGCGAACCGGACGGGTGCCTCGACCGTGCCCTCGCGCTCCCTGTACCCGCACCAGTGGTCCTGGGACTCGGCCTTCATCGCGATCGGCCTGCGGCGGCTGGACGCGGCGCGGGCGCGCCGCGAGATCGAGACCCTGTTCGCGGCGCAGTGGGCGGACGGCCGCGTGCCGCACATCGTCTTCAACCCGGCGGTCCCGCTCGACGCGTACTTCCCGAGCCCGGACTTCTGGCGCTCCTCGCACGCCTCCGCCGCGCCGGCGGCCCCCGAGACCTCGGGCATCGTGCAGCCGCCCGTGCACGCGCTCGCGGTGTGGCTCGTGCACCGCGCGGCGCCCCGCGACCCCGCCTCGCTCGCCTTCCTCGCGCGCATGTACCCGCGGCTCGTGGCCTGGCACCGCTACCTGAGCGGGTCCCGCGACCTGGGCGGCGCGGGACTCGCCGCGCTCGTCCATCCGTGGGAGTCGGGGATGGACAACAGCCCGTGCTGGGACGCGCCGCTCGCGCGCGTCGTCCCGGCCCCGCGCGAGACGTACCGGCGCGCCGACCTCGATCACGGCAGCGCGGCGGACCGGCCGACGGACCTCGACTACGGGCGGTACGTGCGGCTCGCCGCCGCCTACCGGGACAGCGGCTACGCGGACCGGGCCGGGCGGCCCGACGGGGCGCGGTTCGCGGTCGAGGACCCGGGCTTCAACGCACTCCTCATCGCCTCGGAGTACGCGCTCGCGGCGATCGCGGCCGAGCTGGGCGAGGACCCGGGGCCGCGCGCCCGGCGGGCCCGGCAGCTCACGGAGGTGCTCGTCGAGCGGCTGTGGGAGCCGGGGGCGGGGCTGTTCCTGAGCCGCGACCTGGAGGGGAAGGCGGCGGACCCGCCGGAGTACGGGGCCGCCGGGCTGCTCCCGCTGCTGCTGCCCTGGCTTCCCGAGGGCATCGCGGGGGCACTGCGGGCGACCCTGCGCGGGCCGCGCTTCGGGCTCGGGACGCGCAGCCTGCTCGTACCGAGCCACGATCTGACGTCACCCCAGCACGACCCGCGTCGTTACTGGCGTGGGCCCGTCTGGTTCAACGTCAACTGGCTTCTGCTGCGCGGGCTGCGGCAGCACGGGGACGCGGCGGGCGCGGCGGCGCTGCGGGACGCGTTCGTGCGGACGGCGGGTGCGACGGCATTCGCGGAGTACGTCGATCCGGGCACGGGGCGGGGGCTCGGGGCACGGGAGTTCGGCTGGACGGCCGCGCTCTGTCTCGACCTGCTGGCCGAGGAAGGGGTTGGGGAATGAACAGGGAAGACGCCAGGCGGCGGACGCTCGTCCACGGGGCGAGCTTCGCCGCCGTGGACGCGGCGGGGGACATCACGGGGGCGCGGGGCACGGCCCCGGACGGGCTCTTCGTACGGGACGCGCGGCACCTGAGCCGCTGGCAGCTCACCGTGGACGGCCGGGTGCCGCAGGTGCTCGCCCCGGCCGCAGGCAGCGGGACGCTGCGCAGCGTGCTGAGCCCGCACGGCAGCCGCACCGAGCCGCCCGCGTGCACGCTCTTCCGCGAACAGGCCGTCGTGGACGGCTCGTTCGTGGAGACGGTACGAGTCCTGAGCAACCGCCAGGGGCCGCTCAGCCTCCGGCTCGCGCTCACCGTGGACGCGGACTTCAGCGACCAGTTCGAGCTGCGGGCCGACCATCGCACGTACAGCAAACCGGGTGCGGTGCGGGGCAGGGAGCTGACCGAGGACGGGGCGCTGGAGTTCCGCTACCGGCGGGGCGACTGGCAGGCCCGTACCGCCGTGACCGCCGACCCGGCCCCGGACGCCGTCGAGGAGACGGGCACGGGGGCGCGGCGGCTCGTGTGGCAGCTCGACTGCGAGCCGGGCGGCAGCGCCGAAGTGACCTTGCGCGTACGGGCCTTGGGCAACGGCGATCTCGTCCCGCCCGTCGTGCCGGATTCGCCGCGGGAGGCGGCGCGGCTGCTCGCCGAGGAGGCGGCGGACTACGCCGAGGGCGTGGCGCTCACGGCGGGCTGGCCCGAGCTGGGCGCGGCGTGCGCGCGGGGGCTCGCCGATCTCGCGGCGCTGCGGGTCCCGGCGGCGGGCCCTGACGGGGAGCCGCTGCGGGTCCCGGCCGCCGGAGCGCCGTGGTTCCAGACGCTGCTGGGCCGTGACGCGCTCTTCACCTCGCTCTTCCTCCTCCCGTACCGGCCCGAACCGGCCGCGGCGACGCTCGCCGCGCTCGCCGCCGCGCAGGCCACCGAGGAGACCGCGGCGCGCGTCGCGCAGCCGGGGAAGATCGTGCACGAGGTGCGGCACGGGGAACTCGCGCACTTCGGGCAGGTGCCCTTCGGCCGCTACTACGGCTCGGTCGACGCGACGCCGCTCTTCCTCGTCCTGCTCGGCGCGTACACCGAGCGGACCGGGGACAAGGCCCCGGCGCGGCGCCTGGAGAAGCACGCGCGCGCCGCCGTGACCTGGATGCTCGACCACGGCGGGCTCACCTCGCGCGGCTACCTCGTGCACCGCGCGGACGAGGGCGGGCTCGCGCACCAGAACTGGCGTGACACGCCGGGCGCGATCTGCGCGGCCGACGGGACGCGCCCGAGCGGCCCGGTCCTGACGGCGGGCGCGCAGGGGTACGCGTACGACGCGCTGCGCCGCACCGCGCGGCTCTCCCGGCAGGTGTGGGACGACCCGGTGTACGCGGACCTGCTCGACCAGGCGGCGACCGACCTGCGCGACCGTTTCCAGCGCGATTTCTGGATGCCGGAGCACTCCTACCCCGCGCTGGCGCTCGACGAGGACGGGCGCAGGCTCGACGCGCTCGCCTCGGACGCGGGACACCTGCTGTGGTCGGGGCTGCTCGACAAGGAGAGGGGCGAGGCGGTGGGCCGCCGTCTCCTCGCGCCCGACTTCTTCTCGGGCTGGGGCGTACGGACCCTCGCGGCCGGTCAGCCCGCGTACCACCCGCTCGCCTACCACCGCGGCGCGGTCTGGCCGCACGACAACGCCCTCCTCGCCCTCGGCCTCGCCCGCTACGGCCTCCACGACGAGGCCCTGCGCGTCGCCCACGGCCTCACCGAGGCCGCGGCGCACGAGGAGCACCGCCTCCCGGAGGTCCTGGCCGGGTACGAGCGGGCCCGGCACCCGCTGCCGGTGGCGGCCCCGTACGCGTGCGTGCGCGAGTCGCGGTCGGCGGCGACACCGCTGGCGCTGCTGACGGCGGTGAGCGGGGGGTAGGGGGCGCGGGGGGCGGGGAGGGGTGCGGGGCGGGGGGCGGACGTGGGGGCTCGGGCGTACGGCGTGAAAAAGGACGTGCGGTCACGCCTCCGAGGCCCTAGGGTCGCCCCCATGTCCTTCCGCCAGATCTACGGCTGACGCGAGCGGGCCCCCTCCGGCCCCCTCCCCCGCCACGTGCCGCCCGGCCCCGCGCGCCGGTGCGTCGGCACGCGCTGCCCCTGTAGACCCGTAGACCTGAAACGAGTGTGTTCCCATGCCACTTGCCCCTACCCACATCGCCATGGTGTGCGCCCCGCTCGTGAGCCACATGCGGCCGAGCCTGGACGTGGTGCGCGAGCTGGTCGCCCGCGGCCACCGCGTGACGTACGCGACGGCTCCCTCCGTCGCCCACCTCGTCGAGCCGACCGGCGCCGAACTCGTCCCCGTCACCTCGGTGTTGCCGCACGTGGACAACGAGTGGCCCGAGGACCCCATCGGGGCCATGGGCCTCTTCCTGGACGACGGCGTCCAGTCGCTCCCGCAGCTCCGGGCCGCCTACGACCGCGACCCGGCCGACCTGTACCTCTACGACATCGGCGCCTACCACGCCCGCGCGCTCGCCGAGGCGCAGGGCAGGCCGCTCGTGCAGCTCTCGCCCGCGTTCGTCGGGTGGGAGGGGTACGCGGAGGAAGTCGGCGCCCAGATCAAGGCGTTGCCCGGCGCGGACGCGTACCAGGAACGCTTCGCCGCGTGGCTCGCGGAGTGCGGGGCGACGACGCGGGACGTCGATACGTTCATGGGCCCGCCCGCGCGCTCGCTCGCACTCGTGCCGCGCGCCATGCAGCCGCACGCGGACCGTGTGAACACGGACGTGGTGACCTTCGTCGGGCCGTGCTTCGACGCCTCCGAGGAGACGTGGGCGCGTCCCGCCGACGCGGAGCGCGTGCTGCTCGTCTCGCTCGGCTCGGCCTACACGCGGCAGCCCGCCTTCTACCGCGCTTGTATCGAGGCCTTCGGCGAGCTGTCCGGCTGGCACGTGGTCCTCCAGATCGGCAAGTACGTCGACCCGGCCGAACTCGGCCCCGTACCGGACCACTTCGAGGTCAGTTCCTGGGTTCCGCAGCGCGCGGTCCTCGCCGCCGCCGACGCCTTCGTGACCCACGCGGGCATGGGTGGCTGCGGCGAGGCGCTGCTCGCGGGCGTCCCGATGATCGCTGTCCCGCAGGCCGTCGACCAGTTCGCGAACGCGGACCGCCTCGTCGAGCTGGGCATCGCCCACCGCGTCGACACGGCGGACGCGACGCCGGAGCGACTGCGCGCGGCGCTGCTCGACCTGGTCGGCGACCCCGAGGTGGCCCGGCGTTCGGCGCGCCTTCGCGAGGACGCCCTGACGGAGGGCGGGACGTCGCGGGCGGCCGACCTCATCGAGGCGGAGCTGAAGGGGGGCTCGGGGCGCTGAGGGCGGCGGCCCCCCGCCTCAGCTCACCTCCTGGATGCGGATCAGGTTGCCCGCCGGGTCGCGGAAGGCGCAGTCGCGGATGCCGTAGGGCTGCTCGACCGGTTCCTGGACCACCTCGGCGCCCGCCTGCGAGAGCGTGGCGAAGGTGTCGTCGAGGTCCTTCGAGGCGAGGAGAATCCAGCCGTAGGTGCCCTTCGCCATCATCTCGGTGACCGTGCGGCGTTCCTCCTCCGTGATGCCGGGGTCGAGGGCGGGCGGGGCGAGGAGGAGGGAGATGCTGTCCTGGCCCTTCGGGCCGACCGTGAGCCAGCGCATCGTGCCCTGGCCGACGTCGGTGCGCACCTCGAAGCCGAGGATGTCGCGGTAGAAGCGGAGGGACGCCTCCGGGTCGGTGTGCGGGAGGACGGTGGTGTGCAGAGTGAGATCCATGCCCCCGACGCTATGCGGGGCCGGGGCCGGGCGCTTCTCGAATCCTGACCGGTCGGGTGACCTGTTTGGCGAGGCAGGCGGGCACGCCCGGCGCCGCGCCCGGCGCCGCGCCGGGGGCCGTCTCCCGCCCCGGCCCCCCGGCCGCCTCCTCCCCCGCCGCCCCGGCGGCCCGCGCGGCCCGTTCCCGGTAGACGCTCGGCGGCATCCCGACCAGTTCGGTGAACCGGGTGCTGAAGGTGCCGAGCGAGGCGCAGCCGACCGCGAAGCACACCTCGGTGACACCGAGGTCGCCGCGCCGCAGGAGCGCCATCGCGCGCTCGACGCGGCGCGTCATGAGGTACGCGTACGGGGGCTCCCCGTACGCGAGGCGGAACTGCCGGCTCAGGTGCCCGGCCGACATGTGCGCGCCGCGCGCCAGGGCCTCGACGTCGAGCGGGCTCGCGTACTCGCGGTCGATGCGGTCCCGTACGCGCCGCAGGACGGCGAGGTCGCGCAGTCTGCGCGCCTCGGCCCCGCCGTCCCCCGTGCGCGGTGAAGTGGTCATGCGGCCAGCGTGCCACGTACCGCCGACGACGGCCGTTCCCTAGGGGGTGTGCCCTCAGGGCTTGCGGGCCACGAAGCCCCACTGCTCGATGGGCTCGCGGTCGAGCGGCGCCTCCGGCTTCCACAGGTCGATGGAGCCGAAGCCGGGCTCCAGGACCTCCAGGCCCTCGGTGAAGCGCTCCATCTCCTCGCGCGGCCGGGAGCGGTAGGCCATCGCGCCGCCCTCCTCGTAGTCGTCGGACGCCGCCTTGGACTCGGGGGTCTCGATGGTGTCGCACTGGACGAGGTAGCTGCCCGAGGGGAGCGCGTCGAGGTAGGAGCGGAGCAGGGCGTGGGCGGCCTCGCTGTCGGGGACGTGGCCGAGGGTGGAGAGGATGAGGACGGCGACGGGCTGCGTGAGGTCCAGGGTCTTCGCGGCCTCGGCGAGCACGGTGGGGGCGTCGGCGAGGTCGCCGTGCACGTAGTCGGTCGCGCCCTCGGGGCCGCTCGTGAGCAGGGCGCGGGCGTGGGCGAGGACGATCGGGTCGTGGTCGACGTAGACGATCCGCGCGGTGGGCGCGACGGACTGGGCGACCTCGTGCGTCGCGTTGGCGGTGGGCAGGCCCGTGCCGAGGTCGAGGAACTGGCGGATGCCGGCCTCGGCCGCGAGGTGGCGGACGGCCCGGGCCTGGAAGGCGCGCGAGGCCCGGGCTATGTCCCTGATCTGCGGGTACGTCTCGGCCATGTACTGGCCGAGCTTGCGGTCCGCCTCGTAGTTGTCCTTGCCACCGAGCCAGTAGTTCCACATGCGTGCGGAGTGCGGCACGCTCGTGTTGAGTTCCTGCTCAAGGCGCTGCATACGGTCGTCGAGGGGAGAACTCATCGGCGTGCCTTCCTCTGCAACTGGGGTTCGGCGAAATCGCGTTGATCTCGCGTCACCTCATGATCGCATCTGTCCGGGCAGACGCCACGCCCCTGCGGCGACTCCTCGCACCCGGCCGTCCCCGCGGACCCGCCCCCCGGGGTCTCAGCCCCCCGAGGTCTCCGATTCGGCGTCCTCGCCGAGGGCGGCGCAGTCCCAGGGGTCGTCGAGCCAGCCGTCGGGGAGGGCGACCCTGTTGTTGCCCGAGGTGCGCCCGCGCGGCCCCTCGGCCGCCACGGGCCAGGGCTGGTCGAGGTCGAGGCCGTGCAGGCCCTCCTCCAGCTGGGCGAGGGTCGAGATGGTGGCGAGGGCGCGGCGCTTCTCGGAGCCGGCCGAGAAGCCCTTGAGGTACCAGGCGACGTGCTTGCGGAAGTCGATCACGCCGCGCTCCTCGTCCTCCAGCCACTCGCCGAGGAGGGTCGCGTGGCGCAGCATGACGGCGGCGACCTCGCGCAGGCCGGGCGGGGTCGGGCGGGGGGCGCCCTCGAAGGCGGCGACCAGGTCGGCGAAGAGCCAGGGGCGGCCGAGGCAGCCGCGTCCGACGACGACGCCGTCGCAGCCGGTCTCGCGGACCATGCGCAGGGCGTCCTCGGCGGTCCAGATGTCGCCGTTGCCGAGCACGGGCAGTTCGGGGACGTGCTCCTTGAGGCGCGCGATCGCGTCCCAGTCGGCGGTGCCGCCGTAGTGCTGGGCCGTGGTGCGGCCGTGCAGGGCGATCGCGGTGATGCCCTCGTCGACGGCGATGCGGCCCGCGTCGAGCGCGGTGAGGTGGTCGTCGTCGATGCCCTTGCGCATCTTCATCGTGACCGGGAGCCCGTCGGCGCCCGCGACGGCCTCGCGCAGGATCGCGCGCAGCAGGTGCCGCTTGTACGGGAGGGCCGAGCCGCCGCCCTTGCGTGTGACCTTCGGCACGGGGCAGCCGAAGTTGAGGTCGATGTGGTCGGCGAGGTCCTCGTCACGGATCATGCGGGCCGCCTTGCCGACCGTGACCGGGTCGACGCCGTAGAGCTGGATCGAGCGGGGCGTCTCGGTGGGGCCGAACTGGACGAGCCGCATCGTCTTCTCGTTGCGCTCGACGAGGGCGCGGGTCGTGATCATCTCGCTCACGAAGAGGCCCTTGCCACCGCTGAACTCCCGGCACAGGGTGCGGAAGGGCGCGTTGGTGATCCCGGCCATGGGGGCGAGCACGACCGGTGGGGTGACCGGGTGCGGGCCGATGGTCAGGGGCGCGCCCGCCGGGGCGGGGGGCGCGGCGGGTCCGGTGGGCGCGGCGGATGCGGCGGGCGCGGTGGCGAGGGGGACTGCGGAGGACATGCCTCCATTGTCACGTACCGCCGCGCGAGACCAAGCCGGTTGTCCACAGGCCCGGTCATTAGTTAGTAAAGCGTACTAATGACTTACGATACTGCTCATGCCCGAGCTGAGTCACCGGCGGCGCATGGCCGTCCTCGCCATCTGCTGCATGAGCCTTTTCATCGTGTCGTTGGACAACACCGTCCTCAACGTCGCCCTCCCCGACCTGCAAAAAGAGTTCGACGCGAGCGTCTCGGGGCTCCAGTGGACGATCGACGCGTACACGCTCGTCATCGCCTCGCTGCTCATGCTCTCCGGCTCGACGGCGGACCGGGTGGGCCGCCGTCGCGTCTTCCGTATCGGTCTGATCGTCTTCACGGTCGGCTCGGCGCTCTGCTCGGTCGCCCCGAACCTGGGGCTGCTCGTCGTCTTCCGCATGGTGCAGGCGGTCGGCGGCTCGATGCTCAACCCGGTCGCGATGTCGATCATCACGAACACCTTCACGGACCCGCGTGAGCGCGCCCGCGCGATCGGTGTGTGGGGCGGCGTCGTGGGCCTGTCGATGGCGGCCGGGCCGCTCGTCGGCGGGCTGCTCGTCGACTCCGTGGGCTGGCGCTCGATCTTCTGGCTCAACCTCCCGGTCGGCATCGCCGCGCTCATCCTCCTGACGCTGTACGTGCCCGAGTCGCGCGCCCCGCACGGGCGCCGCCCCGACCCCATCGGCCAGGTCCTCGTCATCGTGCTCCTCGCCGCGCTGACGTTCGGCATCATCGAGGCCCCCGACGCGGGCCTCACCTCGCCGCTCGTACTCGGCTGCGCGGCGCTCTTCGTCGTCGCGCTCGTGCTGCTCGTCCGGTACGAGCTGCGCAGGAGCGAACCGCTCATCGACCCGCGCTTCTTCCGCAGCCTGCCGTTCAGCGGTGCGACCGGCATCGCGGTGTGCGGCTTCGCGGGGCTCGGCGGCTTCCTCTTCCTCTCCACGCTCTACCTCCAGAACGTCCGCCACTACAGCGCGCTGCACGCCGGGCTGTGGATGCTCCCGATGGCCGTCGTGACCTTCGTGTGCGCGCCGCTGTCCGGGCGGCTCGTCGGCTCGCGCGGCACCCGGGTGCCGCTGCTCATCGCGGGGCTGGGGATGACCGCGAGCGGTGTCCTCTTCGCGGCCTTCGACGGGCAGACCCACACCGTGACCCTCGTCGTCGCCTTCGTCCTCTTCGGCCTCGGCTTCGGCTTCGTCAACGCGCCCATCACCAACACGGCCGTCTCCGGCATGCCCCGCTCGCAGGCCGGGGTCGCCGCCGCCGTCGCGTCCACGAGCCGCCAGACGGGCTCGGCGCTCGGCGTCGCGCTCCTCGGCGCGATCCTCGCCTCGGGCATCACCCCGCAGCGGTACGAGGCGACCTTCACGGACGCGGCGCGACCGGCGTGGTGGGTCCTCACGGGGTGCGGGGTCGCCGTGCTGGTGCTGGGCCTCGTGTCCTCGGGACGGCGGGCGCAGAGGAGCGCGGTGCGGGCGGCGGCGCGGCTGGAGGAAGCGACGGCGCCGAAGACAAGCGCGCCGGTCGGCTGAGCCGAGACGGCGGAGTACGGGCCGGCCTCCCATCGCACGGGACGGCCTCCCATCGCACGGGCCAACCTCCCTGTGCACAGGGGGACTTCCCCACCACTGGGAGGCCCGTTCGCCGCATGGGCGCGACCCTGCGGACACGGCAGGCTCAAGGCCATGACGAAGACACACACCGCGAAGCCCCGTACGCACCGCCGCGCGACGGCGCTGGTCCTCGCGACGGCCGCCACCGCCCTCGCCCTCCCCGCCGCCGCCCACGCCTCCTCCCCCTCCTCCCCCGCCCTCGACTGGGCGCCCTGCGGGATCGCCCGGCAGGAGTGCGCCACGCTCGTCGTTCCGCTCGACTACTCCCGCCCGCACGGCCCCACCGTCCGCCTCGCCGTCAGCCGCATCCGCGCCGAGGGGGAGAGCCGCGGGACGCTCGCCGTGATCCCCGGCGGGCCCGGGAGCTCCGGGGTGCAGCGGCTCGGGAGCAAGGGGCCCGCGCTCATGGCCGCGACCGGCGGGCGGTACGACCTCGTGAGCTTCGACCCGCGCGGGGTCGGCGGGAGCACGACGGCCAGTTGTGAACTGCCCGAGGCGGACCGGCGGCTCGCGACGCTCCGGTCCTGGCCGGGCGCCGGGGGCGACATCGCGGAGAACGTCGCGCGCTCGCGCCGTACCGCCGAAGCCTGCGGCACGAACGGCGGCGCGACGCTCGCGAGCTTCACGACCGCCAACGAGGTCCGCGACCTCGACCGCTTCCGGACCGCGCTCGGCACCGGGAAACTCTCGGTGTGGGCGACGTCCTACGGCACCTACGTGGCCGCCGTCTACGCGCAGCTCCACCCCGAGCGCACCGCGCGCGTCGTCCTCGACAGCAGCGGCGACCCGGACCCCGCGCGCGTCGAGCGCGGCTGGCTCGCGAACATGGCGCGCGGCGCCGAGGACCGCTTCCCCGACTTCGCCGCCTGGGCGGCGGACCCGGCACGCGGAGCGGAACGGCTCGCCGAGCGGCCCGCTCAGGTCCGTACGCGCGTACTCGCCCTCGCCGCACAGCTCGACGCGCACCCGCGCGCCACCACGACCCCGGACCTCCCCCTCACCGGCGGCATGCTCCTCCAGGCGCTCCAGACCGCGCTCTACGACGACGCCGCCTTCCCGCAGTTCGCCGCGCTCGTACGGGCCGCCGACGACACGGCGGGGGAACCGCTCGTGCTCCCCGCCGCGCTCGCGCAGCCCATGTCGCAGCAGGACGCGGCCATCACGATCGGCGTGATCTGCAACGACGTCGACTGGCCCGGCTCGGTCGCGGACCACGCGCGGGCCGTCGCGAAGGACCGCGCGCGGCACCCGCTCACCGGGGGCATGCCCGTGAACATCACCCCCTGCTCGTACTGGAAGGACGAGCCCGCCGAGCCGCCGACGCGGATCACGGACGAGGGCCCGTCGAACATCCTCATGGTGCAGAACCTCCGCGACCCGGCGACCCCGTACACCGACGCCTTGCGCATGCGCGCGGCGCTGGGGCGCAAGGCGCGGCTCGTGTCCGTAAACAGCGGGGGGCACGGCTCGTACCTGGGCGCGGGCAACGCGTGCGGGAACGAGGCGGTGACGAGGTTCCTGGTGACGGGTGAGCGCCCGGCCCGGGACGTGACCTGCGACTGAGCCTCACGGCACGTGGAACGGCACCTCCGTGATCACGATCTTCGGCAACGGCCGCAGCGCGCGGCGCAGCCGGGCCGCGTCGTGGCTGTGCAGGAGGCGGTGGTGGGGGTGGCGGGGGACGATCTCGGGGAGGACGACCGTGATCGTGAGATCGGGGCGCTGGGCGTGCAGCGTCGCGATGTAGTGGACGAGCGGGGCGATCAGGGCGCGGTACGGGGAGAGCACGACGTGCAGCGGGACGTGGTCGCCCCAGCGGTCCCAGTACGCGCGGAAGCGGTCGGCCTCGTCCTCGCCGGGGCTGATGTGGAGGGCGAGGAGCGGCTGCCCGAGCGAGGCCGCGTAGGCGAGGGCGCGCAGGCCCGAGAGGTCGAGCACGGCGAGGGCGACGACGGTGAGGTGCCGTACCTGCTGCGGCGTCTCCTCCTCCTCGCCCCGGCAGGCGGGCCCCTCATCGCGTACCGCCCCCGCCCCGCCGGCCTCCTCCCCCGCCGCGCCCGTCACCGGCAGCCGCGCGTCCACGTGCGTCACCGCGCCCGGGCGCAGGCGCAGCGCCGCGCGGACCGTCGCGTAGTGCCCGCGTACCCGCGAGGCGAGCACGACGAAGACCGCGATGGCGAGGAGCGCGACCCAGGCGCCTTCGAGGAACTTCGTGAGCGCCGCCGTCACGAGGACGAGCCCGGAGAGCACGCAGCCCGTCGCGTTGAAGAGCAGGTTCTTGCGGCGGTGCGGCTCGGTGCGGCGGCGGTGCCAGTGCGCGACCATGCCCGCCTGCGAGAGCGTGAAGGCGAGGAAGACGCCGACCGCGTAGAGCGGGATGAGCGCGGAGGTCTCGCCGCCGAAGGCGAGGAAGACGAGCGCGGCGGTCGCCGAGAGCGCGGTGATGCCGTTGTTGAAGGCGAGCCGGTCGCCCTGGCGCTGGAAGATGTGCGGGGCATGGTCGTCGCGCGCGAGCAGGTGCAGGACGCGCGGGCAGTCGTTGTACGCGGTGTTCGCGGCCAGCAGCAGCACGGCGGCCGTCGCGGCCTGCGTGTACCCGTAGAGGAAGCCGGGACCGAAGGTCAGCCGCGCCATGTGCGACAGGACCGTCTGGTCGCCGCCCGGCACGACGCCGCTGAAGTGCGCGCTCGCGACGACGCCCGCGAAGAGCGCGATGAGCAGCCCGACCATCCAGGTGAGGGTCGTGCGCGCGTTGCGCCAGCGCACGGGGCGGAAGGCGGGGACGGCGTTGGAGATGGCCTCGATCCCGGTCATCGCCGTCGAACCGGAGGCGAAGGCCCGCATGACGAGGAGGACGCCGACGCCCTCGGTGGCGTGCGGGAGCGTGGGCGGCACGGGCACGAAATCGCGGTGCGCCGCGTCGGTGAGCGTGGAGACGACGAGCGCGACGACGGCGATCAGGAAGGCGTACGTCGGCGCCGCAAAGATCATCCCGGCCTGCCGGACGCCGCGCAGATTGCCGAGCAGGAGCAGCGCGACGGCGGCGAGCCCGAGCGGCACGATCGCGGGGCGCAGCGCGGGCAGCGCGGAGGTGACGGCGGCGACCCCGGCCGAGATGGAGACGGCGACGGTCAGCACGTAGTCGATGAGGAGCCCTCCGGCGGCGAGCAGCCCCGGCATCCGCCCGAGGTTGTCGCTCGCGACGATGTAGGAGCCCCCGCCGTGCGGGTACGCGCGGATCGTCTGCCGGTACGACAGCCCGACGGCGAGCATGAGGAACGCGATCGTCGCCGCGATCGGCAGCGCCCAGTCGAGCCCGGCCGTGCCCGCGAGCACGAGGACGGTGAGCAGCGCCTCCGGCCCGTAGGCGACCGAGGAGAGCGCGTCGGCGGCGAGCACCGGCAGCGCGACGAGCTTGCGCATGCTCTCGTGGGCGAGCGTGGTGCTGCGCAGGGGCGCGCCGAGGAGGAGCCTGCGGACGCGGTGGTGCGGGGCGGCGGCCCCGCCGGGACCGGCCTCGGGGCTCTCGTCGGTACTCGTCTCCTCGCCGTCCCCGCTCGGGGGCGGGGCGAGGGGGCCGATCGGGGCGAGGCGGCCGAAGGGGCCCCGGCCCACCTCGGCGCGCCGGAACTCGCCGAGGTCGGGGTCGACGGGGAGCGCTTCGTACGTCCGCGCGCGGTACGGGGCCAGGCGCGGCCAGCGCCGGCCCAGCTCGGCGAGCACGTCGAGCTGTTCGGGGTCGAGGGGCGGCAGAAGCTCGGACGGGCGCGGGAGACCGGATTCCTCGTCCCCGCCCTGACGTGACGCGTTCACCCGGCACAGTGTGGCGAGCGGAACGGGCGAAAGCGGGCGAAACGCCGCGCGCGTCGCCGTCCGCGTCACGCCGGGGGCGCCTCCGCACCCCTCACGCCACGCGCGCCCCCGCGCACCTCACGCCGCGCACACCTCCGCGTCCCCCGTCCCCCCTCCCGCCTCCCGCGCCGCCTCACGTTCCGCCTCCCGCTCCAGCGCCATCTCCCGCAGCCGCTCCATGCGCCGCCGCGTCTCCGCGTCCGCCGGGGTGTACGTGACGAGGCGGGGGCCGTGCGAGGGGCCGAGCCACAGGTCGGTGTGGACGACGGTGAGCAGGCCGACGCGCCGGTTGCGGAAGTGCTTGGTGCGCGAGGCGGAGTCGACGATCTCCTGCCGCTCCCAGTGCGCGCGGAACTGCGGGTTCCGCATGAGGCGGGCGTGCAGGGCACGGTAGGCGGGCTCGTCGAGGTGGTCGGCCATCGTGGAGCGGAACTTGGCGGCCATGACGCGCAGGGAGCCCTCGCCGTCGGTGAAGGAGTCGCGCCACTCCTCGTTCACGCAGGACAGGACCATGCAGTTGCGGTCCTCGGGGGCGACCGCTTCGAGGTCGCACAGCATGAGCCCGTAGACGCGGTTGTGGGCGAGGATGTCGTACCGGCTGTTCTGCACGCAGGCGGCGAGGGGTTCGAGCTGGTCGAGCATGGCGCGGACCGCGTCGGTGATGACCGGGCAGCGGGTGCCGGGGGCGGGGTCGGTGGCGTGGGCGAGGCCGAAGACGTGGCGGCGCTCGTGCGGGTCGAGGAGGAGGGCGCGGGCGATCGCGTCGAGCACCTGCGCCGAGACCTGGATGTCGCGGGCCTGCTCCAGCCACGTGTACCAGGTGACGCCGACGGCGGCGAGGGCCGCGACCTCCTCGCGGCGCAGCCCGGGGGTACGGCGCCTCGGGCCGCGCGCGAGGCCGACCTGCTCGGGGGTGATCCGCTCGCGGCGGCTGCGCAGGAAGGCGGCGAGTTCGCGGCGCCGCTCGGCGGCGGTGTCCCGCCCGGCGGCGTCGCTCAGCCCGCCGCCGGGACTCCGCCCGGCGTCGTCCGTCACGGCCGCGCGGCCCGTGTTCGTCCTGGTGCTCGTTGCCTCGACCGTCCGCATACCGCAAGGGTGCCGCAGCCGGGGCTGCCGTGCCAGGGCCCCCGTACTGCCAGCCTGGTGCGCCCAGTACCCGTATAGGGAGGCTCTGGTACCCGTCTGGGAGCGCCCGCAGGGTGGAGGGCGTGACAGACAGCGTGACACCCACCGTGACCCCCGCCCCCCGAACCGGTCCCCTCTCCCCCTCCGCCGCGGACCCCGGAGGCCCCCGCCTCCACGCGCACGGCGCGGTGCTCGGCGCCTTCGGCCTCTTCTCCGTGCTGCTCGGCGCCGCGCTCCCGCTCGTGGACTTCTTCATCGTCAACGTCGCCCTGCCGGACATGGGCCGCGACCTGGGCGCGAGCGAGGCGATGCTCGAACTCGTCGTCGCGGGCTACGGCGTCGCGTACGCGGTGCTGCTCGTCCTCGGCGGGCGGCTCGGCGACCTCTTCGGGCGCCGCAGGCTCTTCCTGTGGGGCATGGCGGCCTTCGGCGTCACCTCGCTGCTGTGCGGGCTCGCCCCCGGCGCGGGCACGCTCGTCGCCGCGCGGATCGCGCAGGGCGCCGCGGCGGCGCTCATGCTGCCGCAGGTGCTCGCGACGATCCAGGCGACGACGACGGGAGCGCGCCGGGCGCGTGCGATGAGCCTGTACGGGGCGACGGCGGGCCTGTCGATGGTCGCGGGCCAGATCCTCGGCGGCGTCCTCGTCACGGCGGACGTGGCGGGGCTCGGCTGGCGGACCGTCTTCCTCGTCAACGTGCCGGTCGTCGTCATCGGTCTGGTGTGCGCGGGACGCGCGCTGCCCGAGACGCGCTCGACGACCCCCGCGCCGGTCGACGGAGCGGGTACGGGCCTGCTCGCGCTGAGCCTCGTGGCGCTCCTGCTGCCGCTCACCGAGGGCAGGGCGGCGGGCTGGCCGCTGTGGACGTGGCTGCTGCTCGGCGTCTTCCCCTTCGCGCTCGCGGCGTTCGTGGCCGTGGAGCGGTTCAAGGAGACGCGGGGCGGGGTGCCGCTCGTCCCGCCGAGCCTGCTGCGGCTGCCGTCGATGCGGCACGGGCTGCCGCTGCTCCTGCCCTTCTGCGTCGGTTTCGGCGGCTTCATGTTCGTCGTGGCGATCGCCCTCCAGGAGGGGCTGCGCCTGTCGCCGGTCGCGGCGGGCGTGGCCGTGGCGCCGATGGCGGTGGCCTTCTTCGCGGGGGCGCTCGCCGGGCCGCGCCTGGTGCGGCGCTGGGGCGGCCGGGTCGTGACGGCGGGGGCGCTGATCCAGGGCACGGGGCTCGCGGTCCTCGTGGTGACGGTGTTCGGCGGCTGGCCGGACCTCGACGTGTGGCGGCTCGCGCCGGGGATGATCCTCGGCGGCTTCGGCCAGTCGCTCCAGCTCCCGGTCCTGCTCCGGTCGATCCTCACGGACGTTCCCGCGGAGCGGGCCGGGGTCGGCGGCGGGGTGATGACGACGGCGCAGCAGACCTTCATGTCGCTGGGCGTCGCGACCCTCGGTACCCTCTTCCTCTCCCTGAGCCCGGACCTCGGCACGGGCGACGCCTTCGGCGTGACGCTCCTCGCCCAACTGGGCCTGATCGTGGTGATGGCGGCGGCGAGCCTACGACTGCCGCGCCAACTGGACTGAACGCGGGGGGTCACGACGAGGCGAGGCGCCCCGCGCGGTGTGCGGGGCGCCTCGTCACGTCGTGCGTGGGGCGGGCGGGGTCAGGCGCGCGGCTCCCCGGCGCCCTGCTCCGTACCGGCCTTCGCGGCATCAGCAGCCGGCTCCGTGGCGTCCGCGCCCGTCCCGGTGGCGGCGTCCGGAGAGGTCTCCTGCTCCGTCCCCGTCAGCCGCTCGCGCATGCGGCGGGCCAGTTCCTGCTTGCGGGTCTCGGCCGCCTGGCGGTCGCCCGAACCGTGCGGGCCGCCCGAACCCGGGCCGCCGTTCTTCGGCAGGTGACCGCGCTGGCCGCCTACGCCCAGCAGATTGTTACGGCTCTTGGCCATGACTGAACTCCGATCGTGTGGAAGGTGGGGTGGGGGGCGGGCGCTACCCGCGCGCGCTCACTCGTAGATCGGCGTCATGGAGAACATGGGGAAGACGGTAGCCGACCCGGAGCGTGCCGCGCACCACGTTTCCGGGGGCTCCCCCGCGGCGCCCCGGCGCGCGAGGATGGGTGGCGGACGCACGTAATCCGGATCAGGAGGACGACGCATGAGCAGGAAGACCGCTCCGAAGCCCGACCCGCTGGACCTCGCCGGGATCGACGATCTGCTGAGCCCCGAGGAGAAGGCGGTGCGCCAGGCGGTACGGCGGTTGTGCGACGCCTCCGTGGAGCCGTGCATCGCCGGGTGGTACGAGAGCGGCGAGCTGCCGGCCGTGCGGGAACTCGCCAGGGAACTGGGGTCCTTGGGGCTGCTCGGGATGCACCTGGAGGGTTACGGCTGTGCCGGGACGAGCGCGGTCGAGTACGGCCTCGCGTGCCTGGAGCTGGAGGCGACGGACTCGGGGCTGCGCTCGCTCGTGAGCGTGCAGGGCTCGCTCGCGATGTACGCGATCCACCGCTTCGGGAGCGAGGAGCAGAAGCGTCAGTGGCTGCCGCGCATGGCGACGGGCGAGGCGATCGGCTGCTTCGGGCTCACCGAGCCCGACCACGGCTCCGACCCGGGCGGGATGCGCACGCGGGCGCGGCGCGACGGCTCCGACTGGGTGCTGGACGGGCGCAAGATGTGGATCACCAACGGTTCGGTCGCCTCGGTCGCCGTCGTGTGGGCGCGGACGGAGGACGGGGTGCGCGGCTTCGTCGTGCCCACGGACACGCCCGGTTTCTCGGCCCCGCCCATCAAGCACAAGGGCTCGCTGCGCGCCTCGGTGACGAGTGAGCTGCTGCTGGACGGGGTGCGGCTGCCCGCCGACGCGGTGCTCCCCGAAGTCACCGGGCTGCGCGGCCCGTTGTCGTGCCTCAACGAGGCGCGGTACGGGATTCTCTGGGGCGCCCTGGGGGCCGCGCGCAGCTGCTTCCGTACCGCCCTGTCGTACGCGAAGGAGCGCGAGCAGTTCGGGAAGCCGCTCGCGGGCTTCCAGCTCACGCAGGCGAAGCTCGCCTCGATGGCGGTCGAGCTGACCAACGGCACGCTGCTCGCGCTGCACCTCGGCCGCCGCAAGGACGCGGTGGGCCTGCGCCCCGAGCAGGTGAGCCTCGGCAAGCTCAACAACGTCAACAAGGCGCTGGAGATCGCCCGTACGAGTCGCACGATCCTCGGCGCGAACGGCGTCTCGTTCGAGTACCCGGTCATGCGCCACATGGCGAACCTCGAATCGGTCCTCACCTACGAGGGCACCGCGGAGATGCACACGCTGATGATCGGCCAGGCGCTGACGGGGGAATCGGCGCTGCGCTGAGACGGAGCGGGCCCCGCTGAGCGTTCCGCGCGCGTACCGGAGGCGGGCGGCCCCGGTGGCCCCGGACCGCCCGCCCCTGCCGTTCACCCGGCGCTCAGTCCCCCTCCCCCGCCGCCGTCAGCGTGAAGCTGTCGATGTCGAAGAGGGAGCCCGCGCCGCCCGTGAAGCTCAGGTGGAGCGGGCCGGTGGCGCCTGCCGTGAGGGGCGTGGTCACCGACTGGAAGTTCTCCCAGCCGCCCGTGTTCGGGACGTCCACCGTGCCGAGTTCCTGGCCCGTCGCGGAGCCCGCGCGCACGTGGATCGTGCCGCCCGCTCCCGCCGAGGAGACCCGCGCGGTGAAGGTGGCCGCGCCGTCGACCGGGACGTGCGCGTAGCCCGCCCAGTCGCCGTCCTCGATGTAGCCGAGCGTCTGGCCGCCGCTCGCGGCGCCGTGCCCGGCGGGCTGGACGCCCTGCCCGTCCGTGAAGGACTCGGCCTCGACGGGCGTGCCGCCGGGGATGCCCTCCGGGGTGCAGTCGGCGTCCTTCTGCCCGGCCGCGTACTCCAGTCCGCCGAGCAGCAGTTGACGGAAGTCCGGGTCGGCGTAGGACTCGTTGGTGTGGCCGAGCCCGGTGTAGAAGGAGCGTCCCGTCTCCTGCGGGTGGCACCACGTGATCGGGTGGTCGTCGCCCATCTCGCCGCCCGTGTAGCTGGACTCGTCGAGGGTCTG
Organism: Streptomyces sp. SID11385; assembly: GCF_010548245.1. GTDB lineage: Bacteria > Actinomycetota > Actinomycetes > Streptomycetales > Streptomycetaceae > Streptomyces. Next base: position 34,896 of record NZ_JAAGLR010000037.1, on the reverse strand, counting down.
GAGGACGTGGACCTGACCGCGCGGGTCGGTGCGGTAGTTGTACAGCTCGTCGTTGTGCAGCCAGGTCGGGCCGAAGTGGGCGGTGGCCGGGTGCTCGTGGTCCTCGGTCTCGACCACGGCGTCCTGGATGGCGGGGTGGCTCTTGAACCACGCGCCGACGAGCTGCTGGTAGTAGGGCCAGTCGTACTCGGTATCGGCGGCGGCGTGCACGCCCATGAAGCCGCCGCCGTCGTCCACGTACGCCTGGAGGGCGTCCTGTTGCGTGTCGTCGAGCACGTCCCCGGTGGTGCTGAGGAAGACGACGGCCTCGTACCCGGCGAGGTTCTCCGGGGTGAAGGCGCTCGCGTCCTCGGTGGCCGTGACGGTGAAGCCGTGCTCGCCGCCGAGTTCCTGGAAGGTCGCGATCCCCGTGGGGATCGAGTCGTGCCGGAACCCGGCGGTCTTGGAGAAGACGAGGACGTCGTACGGTTCGGCCGCGCCGGCCTGCGCGACGGGCCCCGTCAGGAGGGCGCCGCCCAGGGCGAGCGCGGCGAGGGCCGCGAGCCTGCCGGTGTGCTTGCGCATCGCGTTCACTCCCCGAGGGTGAAGGAGTCGAGGTCGAACAGGTTGCCCTGCCCGGTGGGCCCGGTGAAGACGAGGTACAGCTCCGTCGTCCCGGCGGGGGCGTCCGCGAGGTCCGCCTTCGCGTCCACGAAGGTCTCCCAGTCGCCGGTCGGGCTCACGTCCGCCGTGCCGAGCAGGGTGCCGGTCGCCGACCCGGCCCGTACCTCCAGGCTGCCGCCCGGACCCGCCGAGGAGACACGCGCCGTCAGGGTCTTGGCGGTGGACAGCTCGTACGGGGTGAAGGCGATCCAGTCGCCGTCGTCGGTGAAGCCGACCGTGGCGCCGCCCTCGGCGGTGCCGTGGCTCGCCTTCTCGATGCCGGACATGTCGCTGTAGTGCTCGGCCTGGCGGTGGCGGGGCTGGAGCTTGCGGACGCTGTGCGTCGTGAGGCCCGCGCTGTCGGTGTACTCGGCGTCGAAGACCCCGAAGAGGTTCGCCGCCGCGTCGTGCTCGCCGTCGGTGGGCACGTTGATCTCGCCCGAGCAGCCGTTCTTGGAGGTGATGGAGTGGGTGTGGCTGTCGTGGCCGAGCGAGTACGTGACCTTGACCTTGGCGCAGTCGAGCGGGCCGTCCTCGGGGTCCGAGCCGGTGACGGTGAAGGGCACGGTGTCGCCGAAGGAGAACAACTGGCCGTCCGCCGGGGCGCTCAGGTCGACGGTCGGGGCGGTGTTGCCCGCCGTGATCACGGTGCTCGCGGTGCCGGTCAGGCCCTCGGGGTCGGTCACGGTGAGGGTGGGTGAGTACGTACCGGCTTCGGTGTAGGTGTGGCTGGGGTTGGCGTCCGTCGAGGTGGCGCCGTCACCGAAGTCCCACTGGTACGTGATCGCGCCGCCCTCGGGGTCGCTGCTGCCCTCCGAGGAGAACGTGACCGCGAGCGGGAGGGCGCCGGAGGTCTTGTCGGCGCCCACCTTGGCGACGGGGCTGCGGTTGCTCCCGGCCAGGTACTCGACGCGGTAGAGCGCCTGGTTGTCGCCGCCGGTGCCGTAGTCGAGGACGTAGAGCGCGCCGTCGGGGCCGAACTCCATGTCCATGACCTGCGTGCCGCTCCACGGGAAGTCCTCGATGGCGCCGGGCGAGCCGTCGCCCTTGACCTCGATGGCCTTGATCCACTTGCGGCCGTACTCCCCGGCGAAGAAGCGCCCGTCGAGGCTCTCGGGGAACTTCACCGCCGAGTCGAGGTCGGCGTCGTACCGGTAGACGGGGCCGCCCATCGGGGACTCGGAGCCGGTGCCGAACTCGGGCGGGGAGCCCGCGTCACCGCCGTACTTGATCCAGGCGGCCTGCGGGGCGGGGAGCTTGTCGAGGCCGGTGTTGTGCGGGGAGGTGTTCGTGGGGCCGTTCGCGCAGTCCGACTTGGCGCCCGAGGGGCCGTCGGGGAAGGTGTACGCGTTGTACGACTCGGTCTCGGTGTTGGTGCCCGTGCAGTAGGGCCAGCCGAAGTTGCCCGCCTTGGTGATGCGGTTGAACTCGACCTGGCCGCCCGGTCCCCGGTTCGGGTCGGTGACGCCCGCGTCGGGGCCGTAGTCGCCGAGCCAGACGGTGTCGGTCGCCTTGTCGACGCTCATCCGGAACGGGTTGCGGAAGCCCATGCCGTAGATCTCGGGGCGCGTCTTGTCGGTCCCGGGCGGGAAGAGGTTGCCGTCCGGGATCGTGTACGTGCCGTCGTCCTGCGGGGTGATGCGGAGCAGCTTGCCGCGCAGGTCGTTGGTGTTGCCGGCCGACCGCTGGGCGTCGAACTGCGGGTTGCGGTCGGTGCGTTCGTCGCGCGGGCTGTAGCCGGAGGACTCGAAGGGGTTGGTGTCGTCCCCGGTCGTCAGGAGCAGGTTGCCCTTGCTGTCGAAGGCGAGGTCGCCGCCGACGTGGCAGCACTGGCCGCGGTCGTTGTCGACCTCCAGGACGACCTTCTCGCTCGCCGTGTCGAGGGTGTTGTCCGCCTTGAGGGTGAAGCGCGAGAGGTTCAGGTGGCCCTTGAACTTGTCGAAGTCGGCCTGGGAGCCCGTCGTCGGGGCGTCGCCCGCGGGGGTGTCGAGCTTCGGCGAGTAGTAGAGGTAGATCCACCGGTTCTGCGCGAAGTCCGGGTCGGCTGCGACGCCTTGGAGCCCTTCCTCGTCGTGGTCGTACACGTCGAGCTTGGCCGCCTGCTTCGTGGTGCCGTTCGCGTCGGTGATGCGGACCGTGCCGTCGCGCGAGGTGTGCACGACGGACCTGTCCGGCAGGACCGAGAGCGACATGCCCTCGCCACCGATCTCGGCGGCTCCGCGCGCGAGTTCGACCTGCTGGTAGTCGCCCGCGGGAATGTCCTGGGCCGCGGCGCCCGCGCTCGTCGCCGTGCCGAGCGCCGCGGTGGGGGCGAGCAGCAGCGCGAGAGTGGTGAGCACGCGGAGCCCGCGTCTGCGGGGCCCGGAGCGGGAGTGGGGTGAGCGTGACATGGAGGAGGAGTCCTTCCTGACCGAAGTGGGGGTCGTCAGGCAAGGCGCGCGCCGGTCGCGCTTGCTGTGCATCAACTGCCTTGCATCCGCAGGGGTTTCACGCGGAATTAACAGCTTCGGCATCGTCGCCAGCGCGGCGTGAATTTGTCAATACCATGGACAAAAGAACGGTCCGAGGGCATTACAGCGCCTCCCGACTCCCGTGCCCGGCAGTTCTCTTGACGGCTGGTCAGGGCAAATTTCTCGGTCCGACCCGTAGACCGTCTTACAACTCTCTGCAATATTCCAATAATCGAGCGCAAGAACACGAGTTCAGCCCGCTCGGGCCGCCATGCCCTCCCCCGGGCCCGGCGGCCCGGCCTCGTACGGTCCAGGCGGCCTCCCCGCCGCCCGCGCCGGACGGGGCCACCGCTCTGCCCCTGTTCCATGAGCCGCCCTCGCGCGCCCCCGCGTGCGAGGCCCCCGCAGAGAGGGACCCCGCGATGTCAAGATCCGCGTCCAGGCGCTGGAGACGCCGCACGGCCGCCGCCGTGCTCGCCTCCGGCGTCATGGTGCTCGGGCTGCCGGCCCTCGGCGCCCAGGCGGCCGGAGGACCCGACGCCGCCGCCGACGCCACGACCACGGCAGGCAGCACCTTCGGCAAGCACTCCGCCGCCGCCGTGACCGACGGCGACGCGTCGACCTACTGGCAGGCCGGCAAGAAGTCGGCGCAGTGGGTGCAGACCGACCTCGGCAAGGCCAAGCGCGTCAAGCAGGTCGTCCTGAAACTCCCCGCAGGGTGGGAGAGCCGCAAGCAGACGCTCGCCCTCCAGGGCAGCGCGGACGGCACGAGCTGGGCGACGCTCAAGACCTCGGCGCAGTACACCTTCGGCCCGGCCAACGGGAACACCGTCAAGGTCTCCGTGCCCGCGACGCTCGCCCGGTACGTCCGCGCCGACTTCACCGCCAACTCGGTGACGGGCACCGGGCAGCTCGCCGAGATGCAGGTCCTCACGACCGCCGCCGCGAGCCCCAACCTCGCCCAGGGCAAGACCTTCAGCGAGTCGGGCCACTCCGACGTCTACGGCGCGTCCAACGCCGGGGACGGCAACAGGAACACCTACTGGGAGAGCAAGAACAACTCCTTCCCGCAGTGGGTGCAGGTCGACCTCGGCTCCTCCGTCAAGGTCAACCAGGTGACCCTGCGGCTGCCGAGCGGCTGGCCGAGCCGCCAGCAGACGCTGAAGATCCAGGGCTCGACGGACAACCAGAACTTCACGGACCTGTCCGCCTCGAAGGCGTACACCTTCGACGCGAACAACGACCAGTCGACGGACATCTCCTTCGACACGACCACGACGCGGTACGTACGGGTCCTCGTCACCGCCAACACCGGCTGGCCCGCAGGGCAGTTCTCCGAGGTCGAGGTCTACGGTCCCGCGACCGGCGACACGCAGGCGCCGAGCGCCCCCTCCGGCCTCGCCTACACCGAGCCCGCCTCCGGGCAGATCAAGCTCGACTGGAAGGCCGCGAGCGACGACACCGGGGTCACCGGCTACGACATCTACGCCAACGGCCAGCTCCGCGCGAGCGTGGCGGGCAACGTCCTGACGTACACCGACAACCAGCCCGCCTCGACGGACGTCACGTACTACGTGCGCGCCAAGGACGCGGCCGGGAACGTCTCGTCGAACAGCAACAGCGTCACGCGCAAGGGCCAGGGCGGCGACACGCAGGCCCCGACCGCCCCGGGCAACCTCGCCTGGACGCAGTCCGGCGCGGACGTGAAGCTCACCTGGCAGGCCGCGAGCGACAACGTCAAGGTCACCGGGTACGACGTCTACGCCAACGACAAGCTCGTGAAGTCCGTCGCCGGGGACGTCCTCACGTACACCGACACGCCCTCGGCCGCCGCGACCGTCACGTACTACGTCAAGGCGAAGGACGCGGCGGGCAACGTCTCGACGGCCAGCAACAGCGTCACGCGCCCCGGCTCCACGAGCGGGCCGGGCTCCAACCTCGCCCAGGGCAAGCCGATCACGTCCTCGTCGGACACCTTCACCTTCGTCGCGGCGAACGCCAACGACGGGCTCACCAGCACCTACTGGGAGAGCGCGGGCGGCTCGTACCCGGCGACGCTGACGACGAAGCTCGGCGCGAACGCCGACGTGAACCAGGTCGTCGTGAAGCTCAGCCCCGACTCCGCCTGGGCCTCGCGCACCCAGAACATCCAGGTGCTCGGCCGCGACCAGGACTCCTCCGCCTTCACGAGCCTCGCCGCCGCGAAGGACTACACCTTCGACCCGGGCAGCGGGAACACCGTCACCATCCCGGTGACCGGCTCCGCCGCCGACGTCCAGCTCAAGTTCACCAAGAACACGGGCGCCCCGGGCGCGCAGGTCGCCGAGTTCCAGGTCATCGGCTCCCCGGCGGCCAACCCCGACCTCAAGGTCACCGGGATCACCAACTCGCCCGCCGCGCCGGTCGAGTCGGACGCGATCAGCCTGAGCGCGACCGTCACCAACAGCGGCACGAAGGCCGCCAAGGCGACGGACCTCAACTTCTCGCTCGGCGGCACCAAGGCGGGCACCGCCGACGTCCCCGCGCTCGCGGCCGGCGAGTCGAAGACGGTCACCGCGAGCATCGGCGCGCGTGACGCGGGCAGCTACCCGCTGAGCGCCGAGGTCGACCCGTCGAACAAGGTCGTCGAGCAGAACGAGTCGAACAACACCTTCACCCGTTCCGACGCGCTCGTGGTCAAGCCGGTCTCCAGCTCCGACCTCCTCGCCTCCCCGGTCTCCTGGTCGCCCAGCAGCGCCACCGCCGGGCAGAACGTCAACTTCAGCGTCGCGATCAAGAACCAGGGCACCCAGGCCGCGGCCTCCGGCGCCCACAACGTGACGCTGACGATCCAGGACGCCTCGGGCAACACCGTCAAGACGCTGACCGGCGCCTACAACGGCGCGATCGCCGCCGGGGCCACGACCTCCGCCGTGAACCTCGGCTCCTGGACCGCCGCCAACGGCAAGTTCACCGTCAAGACCGTCATCGCGGCCGACGCCAACGAACTCCCGGTCAAGCGCGACAACAACACCACCGAGCAGGCGCTCTTCATCGGGCGCGGCGCGAACATGCCGTACGACATGTACGAGGCCGAGGACGGCACCGTCGGCGGCGGCGCCAAGGTGGTCGGGCCCAACCGCACCGTCGGCGACATCGCGGGCGAAGCGAGCGGGCGCAAGGCCGTGACCCTCTCCAGCACCGGCCAGTACGTCGAGTGGACGACCCGGGCCGCGACCAACACCCTGGTCACCCGCTTCTCGATCCCGGACGGCACCAACACCACGCTGAACGTGTACGTGGACGGCCAGTTCCTCAAGGCCATCGACCTCACGTCGAAGTACGCGTGGCTGTACGGCAACGAGACGGCGCCCGGCAACGACGCGGGCTCCGGCGCCCCGCGCCACATCTACGACGAGGCGAACCTCCAGCTCGGCAAGACCGTGCCGGCCGGTGCGAAGATCCGCCTCCAGAAGGACGCGGCCAACTCCTCGACGTACGCGATCGACTTCGTCAACACCGAGCTGGCGACCGCCGCCGCCAACCCGGACCCGGCCGCGTACACCGTCCCCGCCGGTTTCTCGCACCAGGACGTGCAGAACGCCCTGGACAAGGTCCGCATGGACACGACGGGCAAGCTCGTCGGTGTCTACCTGCCGGCCGGTGACTACGAGACGTCGAGCAAGTTCCAGGTCTATGGCAAGGCGGTCAAGGTCGTCGGCGCCGGGCCCTGGTTCACCCGCTTCCACGCGCCCTCCTCGCAGGACAACACCGACATCGGCTTCCGCGCCGAGGCGAGCGCCAAGGGCTCCTCGTTCGCGGGCTTCGCCTACTTCGGCAACTACACGTCCCGCATCGACGGTCCGGGCAAGGTGTTCGACTTCTCGAACGTCTCGGACATCACCATCGACAACATCTGGGTCGAGCACATGGTGTGCCTCTACTGGGGCGCGAACACCGACAACATGACGATCAAGAACTCCCGCATCCGCGACATGTTCGCCGACGGCATCAACATGACCAACGGATCGACGGACAACCACGTCGTCAACAACGACGCGCGGGCCACCGGCGACGACAGCTTCGCGCTGTTCTCGGCGATCGACGCGGGCGGCGCCGACGAGAAGAACAACGTCTTCGAGAACCTGACCTCCACGCTCACCTGGCGTGCGGCGGGCCTCGCGGTCTACGGCGGCTACAGCAACACCTTCCGCAACATCCGGATCGCGGACACCCTCGTGTACTCCGGCATCACGATCTCCTCGCTCGACTTCGGCTACCCGATGAACGGCTTCGGGACCGATCCGACGACCGTCGAGAACGTGACACTGGAACGCACCGGTGGCCACTTCTGGGGCTCGCAGGTCTTCCCGGCGATCTGGATGTTCTCCGCGTCGAAGGTCTTCCAGGGCATCCGCGTCAACAACGTCGACATCAACGACTCGACGTACGGCGGCGTGATGTTCCAGACCAACTACGTGGGCGGCCAGCCGCAGTTCCCGGTCAAGGACACGATCTTCACCGACATCTCCATCACCAACTCCAAGAAGAGCGGCGACGCGTTCGACGCGAAGTCCGGCTGGGGCATCTGGGCCAACGAACTCCCCGAACCGGGCCAGGGCCCGGCGGTGGGCGAGGCGACCTTCAAGAACCTCAAGCTCTCGGGCAACGCGCAGGACATCAGGAACACGACGTCGACCTTCAAGATCAACATCGTTCCCTGAGCGCTCGGAAGCACCAAGCGGCGGGGCCCGCTCTCCTTCGGGAGGGCGGGCCCCGCCCGCGTGGCTGCCGGACCCCGACAGCGCGTCCCTTCGCGGCGCTGCCGGGGACCGCCCTTCCTTGGCTCCTACACGTAGGGGATGCTGTGGGGAAGATGTGAAAGGGGTGGTCGGGTTGAGTGGACGGCTCGCGGCACGGTGGGTGCTGGTGCTGGGGGTGGCGCTGTTCGCGGTGTCCGGCGTGTTGTACACCGTGGCGCCGGACGAGTCCCCCTCCGTTCAGGTCGAGCTGACCGTCGACAAGGAAGCCAAGGACGGGGCCTGCGACGTCCGCTGGACGGACCCCTTCACCAAGAAGCAGCACTCCGGCCACTACCAGTGCGACGCCGAGCGCGACGCGGTACTCAAACCGCACCCTGGCGACGACGAGTACTACCCGACGGGCACGGACTACGGCTGGGCCTACGCACTGGGCGAGCACAAGGGCGGGCTGATCCCCGCCGACGACCCGCTGGAGCAGGGTCCCCTCGTCAGGGCGAGCGACACCCTGATCCTCCTCGCGCTCCCCCTCATGCTCGGAGGGCTTGTCTGGAGCGCGGTGCTCCTGGCCCGCGACGGCACGGTACGGCTCAGCCGCTCGGCGCTGCGCAGGGCCCACGACCTCGGCGAGGCCGCCGCCCGGCTCCTCGGCGACCACCGGCGAGCCACGGCAGCCGTCGTCACGGCCTGGCGGCCGCTCCACGAGGAACGGGTACGGGCTGTGCTGGCCCGCGTCCCCGCCAAGAACCTTCCGCACGGCGAGGCGCTGGAAGCCGCGGGCCTCGCCTCGGCGGACGAGGTGCGTGAGGCGGCCGCACAGTCCCCCGGCAGGCTCGCCGGTCTCGGCAGGGACGCGAGCGCCGACGTGCTCCGCGCAGTCGCCGCGCTCACGGCGGGGGCCTGCGACGCAGCACTCGTACGGCTGGACGCCGAGCAGCCCGGAGCACAGGAGGGCGCCCTGCTCGCCGCCCTGGAAGTCCTCGTCGGGGCCGGGCCCCGAGCGGCCGAGGCGACCGGCCGGGCCGCCGAGACGGCGAAGCTGCTCGCCCCGGAAGTCCTGGCCCTCGCCGAGGGATCGGACGGCGCGGCGGACCGGCAGGCCAGGACAGCCGCCATCCGGAACGTCCGCCGCACCCTCGCCCAGGCCGAGCGGGGGGCTCTCGCCCACACCTTCGCCCAGACCTCCGTCGACCTCCTGCGCGGAGCCGACCCCGACCCCGAGTTCCTCGCCGCAGGCGCCGACTTCGCCACACGCCCCTCGGCCTACTACCAGGCCCTGGAAACCGCGACGGCCCCGGCGGATCGGGCGTGCGCACACCGGGCGATCCGTGTCCCAGCGGACGCGGCGGCGGGCATGGAGCCCGTCATCACGAGCTGAGGCGCGCCGCCTGCCCGGGGGGAGGCGAGCCGTTCCTGCGGGACGGCGTGGCGGCGGGCGCGTCGCGCGGTACCGCCGTCCCCGAAGTGCGGGAGCGCGGCCGAGCGGAAGCCGGTGCCGGTGCCGTCACCCCGCGTCGAGCGCGCGGCGGGCGGCGTGGATGAGGCGGTGGGCCTCGGGGCCGAAAACGGCGGACTCGCGGAGGGTCTGCCAGGTGCGCAGGTAGAGCGCGACGGTATCGGCGTCGTCGAGCCAGAGTTCGGCGTGCCAGTCCTCGACGATGGCAAGGCGATCGTCGTAGACCCAGAAACTGTTACCGGGCCAGATCCGCAGTGGGGCACTGAACGGAACGATGCCAAGGTCCACGGTGTCCAGGCCGATGACGCCGCCAAGGTGGTGAAGCTGAGCCGCGAATACGGGCGGCGGGCACACCAAGGAACGCAGTGCGCCCTCCCACATCATGATCCGGTACTTCCTGCCGGGCCGGTACAGACCCTCCTGGCGCTGGATGCGGGCGCGTACGGCGTCCTCGGTATCACGCGGCGACCGCATGAGGTCGGCATGCCTGGTGAAGACATGGCGGGCGTATTCGGGGATCTGAAGCATTCCGGGGATGAGGCAGTTTTCCCACATGGTGAGGACCCTGGTCCGCTCGTGCTCGACCGTGGCGGCGTCCTGCACCGCCTTGTGTCCTGCGGTCAGCTGCCTCCGCCACGAGCGGATGTGCGACTCGAACCCGGCCAGCCGGGACCGGAGTTCGTCAGCAGCCTCGGCCTGCCCGCACGCCTGCGCCCACGCGTGCAGATCCTCCGGTGTCGCCGTCTGCTTCCCCAGCTCCAGCTTGGAGACCTTCGAATTGGGCCACCCGAGCCTGAGGGCCAGCGCGGTGCCGGTGAGCCGGCCGTCAGGGCAGGACAGACGAAGCTCCCGAAGCCGTATCCCGAGCGCTTCGCGGGCCTGCTGGTAGTCGGTGCTCACCGGCACATCCCTGCGCTACTCCTCCTTCGCGGCCAGCTCCGCCACGAACTTCCTGAACGGCGTGGCGTAGTGCTGGGCCACGTCCCTGATGCGGTTGTACTGGTTGACGCGGGCCGGTTCGGTGATCAGCTCGGCTCCCGTCAGGACATCGTCGTCGTCGAACAGGCACAAGACAACGATGTGCGAGTCGAAGATCCAGAAGTCCTCGTCCGGAAGGTTGACGCGTTCGGCGTCCCCACACCACATGTTGCGCACTTCCTCGCCCAGCGCGGCGTTGTGTTCCGCGTGTGCGAGAAGGTAGCGCTGCCCCTCGGTCGGCGGGTTGTCCACGACGCGGACGCGTCCGACGTAAACACCGTCACGGGTCTTGGCGCTGATCGTGCGGGACCAGGAGGAGTCCATGTTCCACGTGGGTGTCTCACCCCGCAGGAACTGAGCGTATGTACTCTCCTTCCGGTCGACCGCGTACCCCCGGCGCATCTCCAGGTGCCAGGCGCTGTGCCGGAAGTTCTGGAACATCCCCGCGAACGTCTCCGGGTCGAGGATGCGTGGTTCGGCGTCGCGGTCCTTCGGGCCGAAGTCGATCAGCGTGTTGCGGGGCATCACGATGGGGACTTCGTCCTCGTCGATGTGCTGGAGTTGCGCCAAGGCTTCCGGGTCGGTGAGACGCGGCCCGTGCACGATGACCTCACCCGTGTCAAGGTCCTCGTGTACGGCCGGGCAGGAACCACCGCCGCTCCCCGTCCCGTTGAATCGCAGTCGTCGGGCCATCACAGATCCTTTCGCCGAAGCTGACAGCCTCAGCCTTGCCCAGCGGTGATGGCCTCACCACGGACTCCGCCCACTTTCACGCGAAAAAACGAGCTAAGCAAGTCAATGCCCGAGAAAAGTCAAGAAAACAGGCTACGCCGCCTCAGTTCCGCTTCCCTACCGTGTCGTTCATGGAAGCCAACGACCGGCCCGGCGTCGACCCATGCTCCCGCGCCGCTTCCTTTGAACCGGGCGCCCCCCTCGTCAAAGTCGCCGCCCTCGTCGCCGTCGGCGATCAGGTGCGGCACGTGGGGCGCTGGCGGACCGTCGTGGTCGTGCGGACCGGGATCGGCGCCCTCGGGGGGTTGTTCGTCGTCCTGGGCTGGGAGGGCGGCGGCTGGGGGCGGTTTCGGGCCGGGGAAGAGCTGCTGCTCCTGCGGGCGGGGCACAAAACCGGCTGAGGGCTCAGGGCCGGTCCGTCCTCGCCGCCCTCAACTGCCCCGGCAGCAGGAACAGCACCCCCCGCACATCCGCCCCCCTCAGGTCCGCCCCCCGGAAGTCCGCCCCCGTCACGTCCGCTCCGCGCAGGTCGGCGCCGCGGAGGTCCGTGCCGATCAGGAGGGCGCCGCGGAGGTTGGCGGCGCGGAGGTCCGCGTCGCGAAGGCGGGCGCCAAGGAGGTCGGCGCCCCGGCGGTCGGGGCGGGGGCCGGGGAGGGTGGCGCGGACGGCCTTGCTCACGCGGGTCAGGACCGGGTTGGCGCGGGCGCGTTCGGCCGACACGTCGACGGCGGCGAGCGCGTCGGGGTCGTACGCCGTGAGGGCTGCCACCCGGGCGCGGGCCGCCTCCGTGTCCTCGTACAGCCGTCGCGGTGCCCGCTCGGCCGCCTCCGTGAGGTAGCGGAGGAGTTCGTGGAGGTGGAGGAGGACGGGGAAGGCGCGGAACATGGGGGCGCGCAGGGCGGGTTCGGAGCGCCAGTCGCGACCGCCGAAGGTGTGCTGGGTGAGGTGCTGGCCGGCGCCGTGGCAGTCGAAGACCGTGCAGCCGCTCCAGCCCGAGGGGCGCAGGCGCTCGTGGATCGCGCAGCGGAAGTCGTCGGCCAGGTGCGCGCACGGGGTCCCGGCCGGTTTGCTCGCGGCGAAGTCGGCGGACTTCGCGAAGGGCAGCGCGACGCAGCACAGCCCGGCGCAGGAGCCGCAGTCGGGGGTGAGGGGCGGGGAGTCGGCGGGCACGGGCTGCCTTTCGGGAGGCGTACGAACGACGGCGGGCCGCGCCGTTCCCGTACGTACGAGAGAGGCGCGGCCCGGACCGCGGCGGTTCAGCAGCCGATGAGGCGCGCCGAGAGGTAGCCCTCGATCTGGTCGAGCGAGACCCGCTCCTGCTTCATCGTGTCGCGCTCGCGCACGGTGATCGCGTTGTCGTCGAGCGTGTCGAAGTCGACGGTGACGCAGAACGGCGTGCCGATCTCGTCCTGGCGGCGGTAGCGGCGGCCGATGGCGCCCGCGTCGTCGAAGTCGATGTTCCAGTGCTGACGGAGCGCGGCGGCGAGGCTCTTGGCCTTCGGCGACAGCTCGGGGTTGCGCGAGAGCGGGAGCACCGCGGCCTTGACGGGGGCGAGGCGCGGGTCGAGGCGCATCACGACGCGCTTCTCCAGCTTGCCCTTGGCGTTGGGCGCCTCGTCCTCGGCGTACGCGTCGAGCATGAAGGCGAGCATCGTGCGGCCGACACCGGCCGCGGGCTCGATGACGTACGGCGTCCAGTTCTCGCCGGCCTCCTGGTCGCGGTAGGAGAGGTCCTGGCCGCTCGCCTTCGCGTGCGCGGAGAGGTCGTAGTCGGTGCGGTTGGCGACGCCCTCCAGCTCACCCCACTCGGAGCCGCCGAACTGGAAGCGGTACTCGATGTCGGCGGTGCGCTTGGAGTAGTGGGAGAGCTTCTCCTTCGGGTGCTCGAACCAGCGCATGTTCTCCTCGCGCAGGCCGAGGCCCGTGTACCAGTTCCAGCGCTGCTCCATCCAGTACTCCTGCCACTTCTCGTCCTCGCCCGGCTTGACGAAGAACTCCATCTCCATCTGCTCGAACTCGCGGGTGCGGAAGATGAAGTTGCCGGGCGTGATCTCGTTGCGGAAGGACTTGCCCATCTGCGCGATGCCGAAGGGCGGCTTGCGGCGCGAGGTCAGCTTGACCTGGGCGAAGTTGGTGAAGATGCCCTGCGCGGTCTCGGGGCGCAGGTACGCGACCGAGCCGGTGTCCTGGGTGGGGCCGAGGTGCGTCTCCAGCAGGCCGGAGAACTGCTTGGGCTCGGTGAAGGTGCCCTTGTTGCCGCAGTTGGGGCAGTTGAGGTCGGCGAGGCCGCCGGGCGGGAGGTGGCCGTGCTTCTCCTCGTACGCCTCCTCCAGGTGGTCGGCGCGGTAGCGCTTGTGGCAGGAGGTGCACTCGGTGAGCGGGTCGCTGAAGGTCGCGACGTGGCCCGAGGCCACCCAGACCTCGGTCGCGAGGATGACGGAGGAGTCGAGGCCGACCACGTCGTCGCGCGAGGTGACCATGTAGCGCCACCAGTTGCGCTTGATGTTCTCCTTCAGCTCGACGCCGAGGGGCCCGTAGTCCCAGGCGGCGCGCTGACCGCCGTAGATCTCGCTGCTCGGGTAGACGAAGCCACGGCGCTTGCTCAGGCTGACGATGGTGTCGATCTTGTCGGCGGCCACGGTGCTCTCTTCATTACGACGACGAAGCGGTCTTCTGGGCCCGGCGAGCCCGCCACTGCCCAGCGAATACCTCAGGTTACCGGCGGCCCCGTACCCCGGATCAAATCGGTTCCCCGGCGGGCGGTTCCGGGCCGGGGCTCGCCGCACCGGCGGGCGCCTCACCGGCCTCGGTCACGGAGCGCGTCCGGGTGCGCACTGCTTTCGTAATTGACAATCGTTTCCAGTTTTGTTGAAAATGACTGTCATGAAGTCCAGCTCCCGCCGCCGCCCCCACATATCCCTCCGCGCCGCCGCCGGCGCCCTCGCCGCCCTCCTCGGCGCGGGCGCCCTCGCCGCTTGCTCCTCCAGCGCCTCCGGGACGGACGAGGACGGGAAGCTCAAGGTCACGTCCGCGTTCTACCCGCTCACGTACCTCGCCGAGGAGATCGGCGGCGGCCACGTGCACGTGGACACCCTGACGAAGCCGGGGCAGGAGCCGCACGACCTGGAGATCAGCGCCAAGCAGACCGTCGCGATCGAGGACTCGGGCGTCCTCCTCTACCTCAAGGGCCTCCAGCCCTCCGTGGACGACGTGGCCGCGCAGTCCGCCGTGAAGCACAAGCTGGACGCGGCCTCGCTCACGACCCTGGAGAAGCACGGCACGGAGGTCGGCGGGCACGCCGACGACCACGACCACGACCACGGCGGCGAGGCGGGCGAGGACCCCCACGTGTGGCTCGACCCGGTCCGCTACGCGCAGCTCGCGAAGGGCGTCGGCAAGGAGCTGGAGAAGGCCGACCCCGACCACGCGGACACGTACGCGAAGAACACGAAGACCCTCGTCGGCAAGCTCGGCGCGCTCGACGCCGACTACCGCGAGGGCCTCAGGAACACCAAGACGAAGGTCTTCCTCACGACGCACGCCGCCTTCGGCTACCTCGCCGAGCGCTACGGCCTCACCGAGGAGGCCATCGCGGGCCTCAACCCGGAGAGCGAGCCGAGCCTCGCCCGGATGAAGGACCTGCGCGAGATCGCGAAGGCCGACCACGTCACGACCGTCTTCTACGAGACGCTCGTCTCCGACCGCACCGCCAAGACCGTCGCGGGCGACTCGGGCCTGCGCACCGATGTGCTCGACCCGCTGGAGGGCATCACGGACAAGTCGCGCGGCGACGACTACATCGAGGTCATGCACGCGAACCTCACGGCGCTCCAGAAGGCACTGGGGGCGTCCTGAGCGGCCGAACGGCGCGGGAGCGGCCTCCCCGTACGCGGCCCCCGTACGCCCCGTCCCCGCCGCTCCGGTGCCCGCCACGCCCCGCAGCCCCGCCCCACCGCACCCTCACCCCGCCCCAGGAGGCGCGCTCATGATCCCCGAACCCCGCTCCGGCGCGGCCGACGACGCGGCCGACGGCAGGGAGCCCGACGACGGCCGGGAGACCGTGCTCGCGCTGCGCGAGGTCTCCGCGCGGCTCGGCGCGCGCCCCGTCCTGCACGGGATCGACGTGCGGGTGCGGCGCGGCGAGGTCGTGACGCTGCTCGGCGCCAACGGCTCGGGCAAGTCGACGGCCGTGCGCGTCGCGATCGGGCAGGTCCCGGTCACCGCGGGCGGCGTCGAGCTGTTCGGCTCCCCGCTGCGGCGCTTCCGCGACTGGGCGCGCGTCGGCTACGTACCGCAGCGCACGACCGCCGCCGGAGGGGTCCCCGCGACCGTCTCCGAGGTCGTCGCCTCGGGGCGGCTCTCGCGCGCGAGGCTCGGGTTCCTGGGGCGCGCGGACCGCGCGGCGATACGCGCGGCGCTCGAAGAGGTGGGGATGGCGGACCGCGCGAAGGACCCGGTCGAGGCGCTCTCCGGCGGCCAGCACCAGCGCGTACTGATCGCCCGCGCGCTCGCCTCGGAGCCCGAACTGCTCGTCATGGACGAGCCGATGGCCGGCGTGGACCTGGAGAGCCAGCAGGTCCTGGCCCGCACCCTCGCGGCGCAGGTCGAGCGCGGCACGACCGTGCTCCTCGTGCTGCACGAACTCGGGCCGCTCGAACCGCTCATCGACCGCGCGATCGTCCTGCGCGACGGCTGCGTACGGCACGACGGCCCGCCGCCGCGTGCGGTCGGCCAGCACGCGCTGCCCGGCCACGACCACGTCCACCCCCACTCCGGCGCGGCCGAACCGGTCCGCAGCGGGCTGCTCGGCTGAGCGGCGAGGAAGGCACAGCGAACCCATGGACATGCTCCAGTCCGCCCTCATGCAGCGCGCGCTGCTCGCGGCCGTACTCGTCGGCATCACCGCGCCCGCCATCGGCATCTACCTCGTGCAGCGCCGCCAGGCCCTCATGGGCGACGGCATCGGGCACGTGGCGCTCACCGGCGTCGGCCTCGGCTTCCTGCTCTCGGCCTCGCCGCTGTGGACGGCGGCGGCCGTCTCGGTCGGCGGCGCGATCGTGATGGAACTCATCCGCTGGTACGGGCGCACGCGCGGCGACGTGGCGCTCGCGATGCTCTTCTACGGGGGCATGGCGGGCGGCGTCGTGCTGACGAACCTCGCCCCGGCCGGCTCGAACGCCAACCTCACCTCGTACCTGTTCGGCTCGCTCTCGACGGTCTCGCCGAGCGACGTCGTCGCGGTGTGCGTGCTCGCGGGCTTCGTCGTGCTCGTCACGGTGGGGCTGCGGCGCCACCTCTTCGCGGTGAGCCAGGACGAGGAGTACGCGCGCGTGACCGGGCTGCCCGTGCGGCTGCTCAACCTGCTCGTCGCGGTCACCGCGGCGGCGACCGTCACCGTCGCCATGCGGATCGTGGGGCTGCTCCTGGTGAGCGCGCTCATGGTGATCCCGGTCGCGGCGGCGCAACAGCTCACCCGCAGCTTCGCGTTCACCTTCGCGGGCGCGGTCGCGATCGGCGTCGTCACGACGCTCGGCGGCACGACGCTCTCGTACTACCAGGACCTGCCGCCCGGCGGCACGATCGTGCTGCTCGCGATCGGCGTCTTCGTCGCGCTCTCGCTCCTCGCGGCACCGCTGGCGCGCCGCCAGGCGAGGGCGAAGGCAGCGGCCGACCCGGCCGGATGCCCGTTGGAAGCGGGCACGGACGTACGGTCGGAAGAGCCCGTCGCGGACGTCGGCGGCGGCCCGGGCACCGCCGCACCTGGCACAATGACCAGCCAGCAGACGTGAGGAGGCAACCGGTGACCACCGCTGGACCCCCGGTACGGGGGCGTTCGACCCGGCAACGCGCCGCCGTGGCCTCGGCCCTCTCCGAGGTCGAGGAGTTCCGCAGCGCCCAGGACCTGCACGACATGCTCAAGCACCGGGGCGACTCGGTCGGCCTCACCACGGTCTACCGCACGCTCCAGTCCCTCGCCGACGCGGGCGAGGTCGACGTGCTGCGCAACGCGGAGGGCGAGGCGGTCTACCGCAGATGCGCCACGGAGCAGCACCACCACCACCTCGTGTGCCGCAGCTGCGGCAAGGCCGTGGAGGTCGAGGGCGCGGCGGTCGAGGAGTGGGCGGCGACGGTCGCGGCCCAGCACGGCTTCGTGGAGGTCGCCCATACGGTGGAGGTCTTCGGGACGTGCGGGGACTGCTGCACCGGGGAGAAAACCGGCCGTTGACCCGTCTGTCGGACTCTTCACATGATTAGGACCTCCGGCGCCGGGTAGGCGAGGGCCACACATCCCGGTCCTTACCGGAGGTCCTTGTGACAGAAAGCTTGACGGACGCGATCCCGCGCCCGGCGAGATCCCACCGCCCGGCGCAGCGCGGCGCCGCGGCCTGGGCCGCCCTCCAGTCCCCCACCCCGGAACGCGCCCGCGCGTTCTACGCCAAGGTCCTCGGCCTCCGCTTCGAGCCCGGCGGCGGCCCCGGCGGGCTGTGGCGGGGGCTCGACGCGCAGGGCGCGCAGGTCCTCGTCGTGGGCCGCGCCTACACCGGTACGGGCCCCGGCGTCTGGTCCCCCTGCCTCACCGTCCCCGACGCCCGCACCGCCGCCGAGCACGTACGCGCGCTGTGCGGCACGGTGGCGGTGGGCCCGCTGCCGCTCGAAGGCGGCCGGGGCGTGCTCGCCGCCGACCGGCAGGGCCTCGGGCTCACGCTGTGGGAGCCGGGAGCGGACGCGCGGATCACCGAGGCGGTGCGCTACCGCCTGCACACCCCCGACCCGGCCGACGCGCTCGCCTTCCACACCCGCGTCCTCGGCGCGAAGGCCCACCCGGCCCCGCCCGACGCGACGCTCCTGCTGCGCGGCACCCGTCCGCTGTTCTCCGTCTCCCCGCTGCGTACGGGGGCCAAGCGGCCCCGCCCGCGCTGGCAGCCGGACTTCCTCGCGGGCGACCTGGACCGGGCGGTGGCCGCCGCGCTCGCGGCCGGCGCGACGCTCCTCGTCGAGGACGCCCCGGCGGCCCGCGCGGGCCGCGCGACCCTGCGGGCACCGGACGGGACGGTGTTCGGGCTGGTACGGGGCTGACGCCGGACGCGGCGGGTTACTGCGGACGCGGCGGTACGGGGCGACTCGGGACGCGGCGGTACGGGGAGGGGGCGCCCTTCACACGGAGCGGCGCCCCCTCCCCGTACCGCCGCGGCGGCCCGTGCGGGCTCAGCCGTTGCCCCGCATCCCCTCTTCCATGGCGAGCAGTTGCTCGTTGGGGACGGCGCCGCCGAAGCGGCGGTCACGCTTGGCGTACTCGACGCAGGCGCGCCACAGGTCGCGGCGGTCGAAGTCCGGCCACAGCACGTCCTGGTAGACCATCTCCGCGTAACTCGACTGCCAGAGCAGGAAGTTCGAGGTGCGCTGCTCGCCGCTGGGGCGCAGGAAGAGGTCCACGTCCGGCATGTCCGGGTAGTAGAGGTAGTTCTGGAAGGTCTTCTCGCTGACCTTGGACGGGTCCAGGCGCCCGGCGGCGACGTCCTCCGCGACGCGGCGCGCGGCGTCGGCGATCTCGGCACGGCCGCCGTAGTTGACGCAGAAGTAGAGCGTGAGGGCGTCGTTGTCCTTGGTCTGCTCCTGGGCGATCTGGAGTTCCTTGACGACCGACTTCCACAGCTTCGGCATCCGGCCGACCCAGCGGATGCGGATGCCGAGTTCGTCCATCTCGTCGCGGCGCCGCGCGATGACCTCGCGGTTGAAGCCCATGAGGAAGCGGACCTCGTCGGGCGAGCGCTTCCAGTTCTCGGTGGAGAAGGCGTACAGCGAGATGTTCTTGACGCCGAGTTCCAGGCAGCCCTTCATGGCGTCCATGACGACCGACTCGCCGACCTTGTGGCCCTCGGTACGGGGCAGCCCGCGTTCCTTCGCCCAGCGGCCGTTGCCGTCCATGACGATCGCGACGTGCCCCGGGACCATTTCCGCCGGGAGTCGCGGCGGGACGGCGCCGGAGGGGTGCGGATCGGGGGTCCGGTACTCGCGGCGCTGGTGTCCGAGAATCCCGCGTACTGCCATGTGTGGTGTCTCCGCATCTTGAACGACGGTGGTGCCGTGCGGGCCGCCGCTGCCGTCCTGCCGCCGCTCTACCGCTTCTCGACGTAGCGCAGCGAGCGCAGCCCGCGCTCCAGGTGCCAGGAGAGGTAGGCGGAGACGAGCCCGCTGCCCTCCCTGGCGTGCCGCGCCTCGCAGGCGTCGGCGGTGGCCCAGTCCCCGGTCAGCAGCGCGCCGAGCAGGATCAGGGTCTCCGAGGAGGGTACGACGCTACCGGGCACCCGGCAGTCGCCGCAGACCGCTCCCCCCGAGGAGACGGAGAAGAAGCGGTTGGGCCCGGGCAGTCCGCAGCGGGCGCAGTCGGCGAAGCTCGGGGCGTAGCCGTTGACGGCGAGGGAGCGGAGCAGGAAGGCGTCCATGACGAGGGCGGGGGCGTGGCTGCCCTCGGCGAGGGTGCGCAGGCCGCCGACGAGGAGCAGGTACTGCTGTATCGCGGGCTCGCCCTCGTTCGCCGTGAACCGCTCGGCGGTCTCCAGCATCGCGGTGCCGGCGGTGTAGCGGGCGTAGTCGGTGACGATGTGGCGGCCGTACGGGGCGATGGTCTCGCTCTGCGTGCACAGCGGCAGGCCGCGCCCGATCAGCTCGCTGCCGCGTGCGAAGAACTGCACGTCGACGTGGGAGAACGGCTCCAGGCGTGCCCCGAACTTCGACTTCGTCCGCCGCACCCCGCGCGCCACGGCCCGCACCCGCCCCTGCCCCCGCGTGAGGAGGGTGATGATCCGGTCCGCTTCACCGAGCTTCTGGGTACGGAGGACGACTCCGTCGTCGCGGAACAGGCTCATGCGCCCATTGTCGCGCACGGGTCCCCGTGACCTCTGTGGGGCTCCGCTCCGGGAGGAGCTGGTTCTTCGCAACTCGGGTCCACATGAACCAGCCCCTCCGGCGTTTGAGGAGCGGGGTCCGGGGCGGAGCCCCGGGAGGACGCCCCGTGCGGGAACGGCCACAGGGCCCCGTCACCCGCGCACGCGCACCGCGTCCACCAGGAGGTCGAGGAGGCGGGGGGTCTGTTCGCCGCGGGGGCCTGCCGAGAGGAAGACGCCGAGGAGGAGGGCGGTGACGTCGTCCGCGCGGACGTCCGTGCGCAGGGCGCCCGCCTTCGCGCCCGCTTCGAGGAGGACCGCGACCGCCTCCGTGACCCGGGCGCGGGTCGTCGAGGGGGCGAGGCGGCCCGCGTCGAACGCGGAGCGCAGCGTGCCGGCCATGCCGCGCTTGGCGGCGACGAACTCCCCGTACCGCCCGAACCAGGCCCGCAGCGCCCGCTCGGGGGGCTCGCTCGCGGCGAGTCCGGCCGCCGCCGCGACGATCGCGTCGAGTTCGGCCGCGTACACCGCCTCCACGAGCGCCTCGCGGTCGGGGAAGTGCCGGTAGAGCGTGCCGATGCCGACGCCCGCCGCCCTGGCGATGCCTTCGAGGGTCGCCTCGGGGCCGCCCTCGCTGGCGACGGCGTAGGCGTTCCGCGCCGCTTCGAGGAGCTTCTCGCGGTTGCGCACGGCATCGGCGCGGGGAGCGCGGGAGGCCCCGGAGGCGGAGGCACGGGGCGAGGAAGCGGCAGCCAAAGCGGAGGCACCTCCGGTAAGAGTGTTACGGTCGTCCATAAGAGCGGAGGGACCTCCGCTTCACTCCATGGTCCCACGTCCGCCTTCTCCGCACCCACTCGCAGGAGGAACCCATGACCCCGCACTCCCCCACCCCCGGCGGCACCGCCGCGCTCGGCACCCACACCGTCGCCCGGGTCGGCTACGGCGCGATGCAGCTGGAACGGCTCCACGACGACCCCGCCGCCGCCGTCGCCCTGCTCCACCGCGCCCGCGAACTGGGCGTGAACCACATCGACACCGCGCAGTTCTACGGCTTCGGCTTCGTCAACGAGATGATCCGCGAGGCGTTCGGCACCGCCGAGGACGTCGTCGTCGTGAGCAAGGTCGGCGCCGACCCCGAGCCCGAGGGGCCGATCCCGCTCCGTTTCGCGCAGCGCCCCGAGGAGCTGCGCGCGAGCGTCGAGGACAACCTGCGCACGCTCGGCCGCGAGCGCCTCGACGTCGTGAACCTGCGCCGCCCCGACACGGGCCCCGGGCTGCGCGCCGAGGGCGATCAGATCGTGCCGCTCGACGACCAGCTCGCGGTCATGACCGCGCTGCGCGACGAGGGCAAGATCGGCGCGATCGGCATGAGCAGCGTGACGGCCGAGGTGCTGCGCCAGGCCCTCCCCGCGGGGATCGTGTGCGTGCAGAACGCGTACAGCCTGGTCGGCAGGGACGACGAGGACGTGCTCGCGGTGTGCGCGGCCGAGGGCATCGCGTGGGTCCCGTACTTCCCGCTCGGCGGCTCCTACCCCGGCCTCCCGAAGGTCTCCGAGGAGGCCGCGGCGGTACGGATCGCCGACGACCTCGGCGCCACGGTCTCGCAGGTCGGCCTCGCCTGGCTCCTGCACCACTACCCGAACACGCTGCTCATCCCCGGCACGGCGAGCATCGCCCACCTGGAGGAGAACACGGCGGCGGGCTCCCTCGTCCTCGACAAGGCGGCGATGACGGCGCTGGACGCCGTGGAGTCGCGGTCCTCGGACGTCCGGATCGGCTGACGCCGGGGGGCACAGGGGTGCCCTTCCCGCGCAAGGGCACCCCTTCTCACCGGGCGGCGTCGCGCGAGGCTCCGTCCCGCTCCTCGCCCCCGGGCATCGACGCGCACGGGACCGGCCGGCTCCTCTCCGTCTTCGGCGCGGCAGGGACGCCCGGCAGCTTCCTCACGGCCGCGTGGGAGGACCCAGAACCCCTCCCGGGGGGGTTAAATCCCTTTCCCGCGCAGAGAGTTCAGCTCGGACCGCCCACCGTCTATCGTTTCCCCGGCGAAGCACGACGGACGCGGCGGGCACGGGGGACGTGTGAGCGAGTTCAGGTTCGAGACGGCGGGCGGGACGGGCGGGAACGGCTCCGGCGAGGAGGAACTGCGCGAGCTGTACGACTGGTTGCGCGCGGACCGGGCGCTGCGCGGCGAGACCCGCTTCACTCCCGTGCGGGAGGCGGAGCCGGGCCGGATGGGACCCGGGCTGGAGGCCGTCCTCGCGATCGTCAACACCGCGATGGCCTTCCCGCCGCTGCTGCTCTCGGTCGACGCATGGCGGCAGTCGCGGCGCGCCAGGCCGCCCCAGCTCCTCGTGATCGGCTCCGACACGGACCAAGTGACCGCGTTACGAAGGGCCTTGGGCCTCCCCGCCGAGCCGGAGGAGGCCAGGACGGAGCCGACCGGCGCAGAGCCCACCGACGAGGCGGGCCCGGATCAAGAACCCACCGACGAGCCGGGCCCGGATCAAGAACCCACCGACGAGCCGGGCCCGGATCAGGAACCCGGCGAAGAGGCGGGCCCCGCCCCCGTCGCCCCCTCGCGGGAGCGGCCATGAGCCAGGACGCGGGCGAAGGCGTCTCCGTCGACCGTATCGACCCCGCCCGTTCCGTGTGCGTCCTCATCGGCGTGGACGACTACCAGCACCTCGACGCCCTGCGCAGCGTCCGCCACAACCTGACCGGGCTGCGGGCCGCGCTCACCGACCCGGAGATTTGGGGCATCCCGGCCGACCGCGTGATCGTCGTCCGCAACCCGCGCGACGCCGCCGCACTCACCGGACCGATCCGTACGGCCGCCGAGCGCGCCGAGGACACCCTGCTCGTCTACTACGCGGGCCACGGCCTCTACGACCGGCACGAGCGCCAGCTCCACCTGACCCTCCCGGGCTCCGAGGAGGACCGCCCCGAGACCTGCGTGCGCTCCGCGGACCTGCGCCGCGCGATCCGCGACCAGGGCGCCGCGCGGCGCCGGATGCTGCTCCTGGACTGCTGCTACAGCGGCCACGTCATCACCGAGATGGCCCCGGGGGACGCGGGCCGCCAGGGCGGCGCGGCGGCGGTCAGGACGCTGCGGGACGTCGAGGGCTCGTACGTGATGGCCTCGACGCCCCGCGACCGTCCCTCGCACGCCCCCGTCCCCGAGCACCCCACGGTCTTCACCGGGGCGCTCCTCGACGTGCTGCGCGAGGGCGTGCCGGAGGGCCCCGAACTGCTGTCGCCGCACGAGGTTTTCCTCGCCGTACGGGACCGGATCGCCACCCTGCGCCCGGAGATCCCGCAGGAACCGCAGGACCAGTCGGAGAACGGCGTCGGCGACGTGCCCTTCATCCGCAACCGGGCCGTCCTGCCCTCGCTCGCCCCACCCGCGCCCGCCGCGCCGGGGGCCTCGCGCCGCCGCCTGCTCGCCTGCGCGGCGGCGGCCCTCGCCCTCGGGCTCCTCGCGGGCCTCGGGCTCCGGCCGCTCGTGGCGGACGGCGCGGACCGGCTCTTCCCCGAGGCCGCGAAGGCGGCGAAGGGCCGGTGTTCCGCCCGCGCGAGCCTCCTCGACCACTCCGACGCGCTCAACAAGAACGAGGACGACTACGACGCCGTGCGGGGCCTTTCCGCCCTCGGGCTTCTGCCGCGCGAGCCCGGTACCGCGATCGCCGTCGCCGACAACGAACCGGGACGCTACTTCACGATCCGCCTCGGCCCGGCGGACAAGCTCCGTGTCGCGGTGCGCGGGGCCCGCGCCCTGACGAAGGCGGACGGCGGTTCCTTCCCCTCCTGGTACGACGCCGAGGGCCTCGCGATCGAGAAGGGCGGCCGCACGATGCTGGTCTCCTCCGAGGCCGACCCCTCCATCCGCCGCTTCGACATCGCGAGCGGCCACCAGGTCGGCAAGGACCTGGAGATCCCGAAGCCGCTGCGCTACTGGCCCGAGGGCAGCGCTCAGATGGGCCGCACCATCGAGTCGCTCGCGCTCTCGCCGGACGGCCGCTACCTGTACGCGGGCTGGGAGGCGCAGCTCGCCTCGGACGGGGACACGCGCGGGCGCGGACTGCTGCGCATCCAGCGCTACCGGGGCACGCCGGGCGGTACGTACACCCCGGACCGGCAGTACGGGTACATGGCGAGCGACGGCCTCGGCCTCGTCGACCTCGCGGCGGTGAACAGCCACCAACTGCTCGCGCTGGAAAGGCAGTACACGGCCGGGCTGGGCAATGCCATCAAGGTCGTGGAGATCGAGCTGCGCGGCGCCGGGGACGTGACGGAGAAGGAGTCCCTCTTCCGCCTCCCGCCCGAGTCCTTCGCGGAGGCCACCACGCTCCTCGACCTCGCCGCATGCCCCGCGGGCAGTCCGGGCCAGGTCGCCCGACCGCCGGGCAAGGTCGGCAACGCGCTCGTCGACAACGTCGAGGGCATGACGCTCGGCGAGCCGTGGACGAGCGGACCGTACAAGGGAAGGCGCCCGCTGTACCTGCTCTCGGACGACAACGGCAGCCCGCAGCAGGTGACACGGGTGTACGGGCTGGCCGTGGACGTGTGAGGGAACGGGGGCCGGCGACGGAGGAGACCGCCGGGGGAACCGGGGACGCCCGGCCGCCGGCCGGGGCCCCGCCACCCCGTGCCCCGGCTACGCCCACCCCGGCGCCCACGTCTCCCCCGCGCCCCCGCTCCGGTCCCTGCCCGCCAGCCACTCCCGCAGCACGCTCAGGTCCGGGTGGGGGGTGGTGCGGCGGCGGAGGAGGGCGTGGGGGTAGACGGGGGTGGGGGCGGTGAGGGGGATGCGGCGCAGGCCGAGGTCCGGGGGCCAGTGGAGGCGGGTGCCCGCGCCGACGAGGGTCGCGAGCGCGGGCTCGTGGGCGAGGGTGTCGAGGAGGGGTTCGGCGCCCGGGCCCGAGCGGACGATCGTGAGGCCGAAGGCGGCGGCCAGATCGGCGTAGTACGTGGCCCACTCGGTGCCGGGGACGATGCCCGGTATCCACAGGCGGTGGCCCGCGAGCATGGCGGGACTCACCTCGGGCGCGGCGGCGAGGGGGTGCGCGGGGCCCGTGACGAGTTCGAGGGGTTCGTCGTGGACGCGGACGTGCGCGAGTCCCGCGAGCGGTACGGGGACGGCGCGGAAGCTCGCGTCGACGCTCCCCTCGCGCAGCGCGGGCACGGCGTCTTCGAGCGTCACGACGTCGAGCGCGACCTCGGGGTGCGCGAGGGAGAAGGCGTGCAGCAGCCCGGCGGGGGCGAGCCTGCGGCCGATCACGTCGACGCGCAGCGGGCGGCGGCCGGCCCGTACGGCGTCGAGCGCGCGCGTCTCGGCGCGCAGCAGCTCGCGCGCGTACGGCAGGAACGCCGCCCCGTCCGGCGTCAGCGAGGCCCCCCGCGCCGCGCGCGCGAAGAGCCGCACCCCGAGCCGCCCCTCCAGCGCGGCGACCCTCTTGGACACGGCCTGCTGGGTCACCCCGAGCACGGCCGCGGCGTCCCGGAACCGCCCGCCGTCGACGACGGCGACGAAGGTCCGCACCCCATCGAGATCCACCCACGGGAGCCTACCGGGACAACCGGGGGCTGCGCGGGGCCGCCGGGCGGGGGCAGGGCGGTCCGGCGCATCCCGCGGACCGCCCCGTACCCCCCAGCCGGTCCGGCCGGACACAACCTCCGGTTGTCGCCGCTCCCCCGGTGGTTGTTTGCCGTGCGCGTGCTCCGGCCGCTTGGATGCCGCAGGTCGGGACAGGGGTCGAGGGAGGGGTGCGGCGGTGGCAGACCGGCTGGGGCGGTCGTTCGGGTGGCTGTGGGGCGCGTACGCGGTGAGCGCGTACGGGACCGGGTTCGGGTTCGGGGCGTTTCCCGTGCTGGCGGTGCTGGTGCTCGACGCGGGGCCCGGACGGGTCGCGCTGCTCGCGGCGGCCGGGCGGGCGGTGGGGGCGCTGCTCGCGGTGCCGCTGGGGCCGTGGGTGGAGTTCCGGCGCAAGCGTCCGGTGATGGTCGCGGCGGATCTCGTGCGCTGCGGAGCGCTGCTGAGCGTGCCGCTCGCGTACGGGTTCGGGGTGCTCTCCTTCGGGCAGTTGCTGCTCGTGTCGGTCGTGACGGCGGCGGCCGACATCGCCTTCCGCGCGGCGAGCGGCGCGTACCTGAAGTGGCTGGTGCCGCCGGACGGGCTGCTCCTGGCCAACAGCCGCTTCGAGGCGACGACATGGAGCGCGACCGTGCTCGGTCCCCCGCTCGGCGGCGCGGCGATCGGCGTGCTCGGCCCGGTGACGACGGTGCTCGCGGACGCGGTGAGCTACCTCCTGTCCGCGCTCGGGCTGCGGGCGATCGGCGGCGGGGAGCCGGAGCCCGTACGGGAGGCGAAGGCGACGCGTGCCGCGGAACTCCTCGCGGGCTGGCGGCACTTGCTCTCCGAGCCCGCGCTGCGGCCCCTGTTCCTCAACGCCCTCGCGGTCAACGGGCTGATCATGGCGACGGAACCGCTGCTCGCCGTGCTGCTGCTCGGGCGGCTCGGCTACGCGCCGTGGGAGTACGGGCTCGCCTTCGCCGTGCCGTGCCTGGGCGGGCTGCTCGGGGCGCGCGTGGCGCGACCGCTCGCGCGGCGGTTCGGGGTGCGGCGGATGCTGCGCGTGACGGGGGTGCTGCGGGTGTGCTGGCCGGTGGGGCTCGCGTTCGTGGGGCCGGGGGCCGCCGGGCTCGCGCTGGTGATGCTCGTCGAGTTCGGGCTCATCACGTGCTGCGGCATCTTCAACCCGCTCCTCGCGACGCGCCGCCTCGACCTCACCCCGCCGCACCTCGTGGCCCGCACCCTCGCCGCCTGGACGGTGAGCACGAGCACGGCGATCGCGGCGCTGACGGCCGCGTGGGGCCTGCTCGCGACCTGGACGGGCCCGCGCACCGCCCTCGGCCTCGCGGGCCTCGCGATGCTGGCGACGCCGGTACTGCTGCTGCCGGGAAGAGGACGCGGCCGGGGACGCGGGCGGGTGCGGGGGGACGCGGTGGCCGCCGAGGGGTGAGGGCGCCGCACGCGCCCGTACCCCTCAGCGCCCCTGCCCCGCAGCGCCCGTAGCCCCCGGCGGCTCCCGTCAGTTGTCGCCGGACGGGCCGAAGAACTCGATCTCCGCTATCGCGACCTGCTTCTTCTTGCTGGCCCCGTAGGCCGAGTCGATCGTGAAGCGGACCTTGGTCACCTCGCCGACGGCGAAGGCGCGGGGCTGGGGGCCGGGGCCCTGGTCGAGGACGAGTTCACGGGTCTTGGTCTTGCCGTCCTTCATGGTGATCGTGGCGGTGACGCGGTGCGGGAGGGCCGATTCCCTGATGCGGTTGGACTTCGAGGAGACGCCCGGGGTGATGATCAGGTTGAGCAGACGCGTCGGCTCGTCGAAACGGGCCTCGATCCACTCGCCGTTGCCCGATTCCGAGACCCCGGGGCCCCACCACGTGTTGCTGAGGCCGTCGAAGGCGATGTCCGGCTTGTGGCCGGCGAAGGAACGCGAGGCGGCGAAGTGGTCCGGGGTGACGAGCGACCGCTTCGAGAAGTGGTCGCGGGTCGCCTGCACCCCGGCCGGGATCTTCATGCCGAGGAAGACCACGAGCCCGATCACGACGACGGCGACGATCCAGCGCAGGACCCGGTCGAAGGTGCGGCGCAGGCGCGGGCGTTCCCCCGCCCACGGGACCGCGGTGCGGCGGCCGTCGAGAATGCGGCGCCACCACGGCAGCCGCGCCTCGTGCTCCTCCTCGGCGCGCGCGAGCGGCATGGCGCAGCGGGTGCAGTAGTGCCGGTCGGGGCGGTTCGGGGTGCCGCACCAGGGGCAGGGCGGGCCGCCCACGGCGCCGGTCTCGGGCCCCGGGGCGCGGACCGTGGGCCGGTCGGCGACGGGGCGGCCCGGCAGGACCGGGGCGACGGAGGGCGTCACGGGGGTCGGGTGCTCCTCGTCGGCGACGGGCACGAGGAGGTTGCGGGCCCGCGCGTGCGTCTCCGGTCCCGGGCCCGAGGGGGCCGGGGTGGAGTGGGCCGGGGTGGAGTAGGCCGGGGTGGAGGGCAGCGGGCCCGCGGAGAACGGGGTGCTGGGGGTCGGGGCCTCCGACCCCACGACGGGGGTGTGCGGCGCCGGGGTCCGCGAGTCCGCGACCGGGGCGTGCGGGGCCGGAGTTTCCGCGCCCGGTGTCTCCGGTGCCGGGCTCCCGGCCGCCTGGCCGCGGGCCCACACCCCGGTCCCCGTCGCTCCGCCGGACGGCTCCAGTTCCTCGGCGCCTATCTGGCGCCCCGGTGTCTCGGCCCCCGTGGGCCACGGGACCTGCTCGACCATGCCGGTGGGGGTACGGGGCTGCTCCCCGGCACCGGGGACGCCCGCCCCCGTACCGCCGGGGGCACCCGTGCCACCGCTCGCCTCCGCGCGCGGCCGGTCCATCCGCACCCCGCGCGAACGCGGCACCCCGGCACCGCCGCCGCTCGTACCCTCGCCGGAGGCCGCCGCACCACCGTCGGAGGCAGCCCCGCCGGAAGCGCCCCCACGCGAAGCACTCCCGCCGGAAGCACTCCCGCCGGAGGCACCGGAGGCACCGGACGCACGCCCGTCCTTCCAGCGCAGCACAGCCCCGCAGCCGTCGCAGAACGACTGGCCTGGCTCCGCGCGCGTTCCGCACTCGGCGCAGTTCTGGGTCGTCGTCATGTCCGAGGAGTCCTTTCGGCCGTGGTCACCTTGACCGTGTACGGCATGTGCGCGGGGCGGGCCGCCGCGACGAGAGCGCTGAGGCGATGCGTGTCGGTGGGTTTCGGGTCCGCGAGGCGGAGGGTCACGTGCAGGTAGGGACGGCGTTCGCCGGGGAAGGCGCCGAGCGGGCGGGCGCTCCAGTCGGCGCCCCCGCTCTCGCTGATCTCCGGTTCCGCGCCGAAGGCGAGCCGTACCGCTTCGGCGAGCCCGTGCCGGGTGCCCCGGACCCGGTGCAGGCGTGCCGCGGCGGCCACGGCGTGCCGCAGCCTCGCCTCCGCCTCCGCGTCCTCCGGCGCGTCGCCGTCGGTCTCGGCGCCGACCCACTCCGCGAGCCAGCGCGTGAAGTCGACGGGCGCGAGCGCGGGATCGAAGTAGGCGGGCAGGCAGTCGAGGACGTTGAGGATCGGCGCGAGGACTTCGTCGAGCCCGCCGACGAAGCGCTGTGCGAGGTCGTCGTCGGCGAAGACCGCGGGCAGCATGGCGCCGAGCGGCGCGGACGAGTCGAGCCCGTCGATCGAACCTCTCACCACTCCCCCATCAACTCATAGTCTGCCATCAGGAATTGCCCCCGATCACACGGACCCGGTGGTCGTAGGAGAAGACGAGCGCCGGCTCACGGAGATCGATCCGGTCGGTGGCCTCGCCGCGCTTGCCCGTGAGCGGGTCGGCGGGGTGCAGCGTGACCTCGTCGACGAGTTCGACGCCGGGCACGCGCTGGAGCACGGCGAAGACCTCCCCGGCCTGCACGGGCCGCCCGAAGGGCCAGCCCTTGGCGTCCGCGCCGCCGGTGAGCGGGTCGAGGTGCCGGTACAGGGCGTCGTGCGCCTCGCGCCGTACCCGGTCGGTGTCGACGCCGCGGAAGGCGTGCACCGTCGCGACGACCGTCACGCCCTGGTAGTACGGCGGCCCCACCGCGATGCGGGTGCCGATCAGGCGCCGCTCGTCGAGGTGCCGCGTGATGCGCTGGAGCAGGGCGTCGCCCGGGACCAGCTGCTCGAAGCGGAGCCGCCCGCCGGGGTCGGGCACGGCCTGCGGGACGACCAGCACCCGTACCGCGTAGGCCCCGTGCTCGTTCTCCTCGCCCTCCAGGCACGTGATGCGCGCCGTCTCGGGCGCGGCGCGGCGGGCGAGTTCCTCGTAGTCGCGCAGGGTCACGGCGCGTTCCTGCGCGCGCAGCGTGATGGGCGCGCGGACCTTCGCCTCCTGCACGGTCTCGCCGTCCACGCCGCCACGCGCGGCCTCGCGGTTGACGACCTCGGAGACGTACGGGACGGACGTGCGCAGGACGCGGACCGCGCCGCGGGCCACGTTGCCCGCGCGTCCGCCGCCGATGCGGTAGCGGCGGGCGCGGATGACCGCGCCCTTGGGCGGGACGGCCCCGTACTGCCGCAGGGTCCCGTCCGGTTCGCGTACGGAGGGGCCGAAGGCGAGCTCGCCGGTCGTGGCGTCGACCGTGATGTGCCGGTCCTCGGGGCCCGAGGCGGCGAAGTGCGGGACGACGTGCCAGTCCTGCCAGCCGTCCTGCTCGGCGGTCTGGAGCAGGAGCGGCGGGTTGTCGCCGACGACGGGCGCGTGGGCCAGGCGCAGGCGCTGGCCCGGGAGGCCGGTGGACTCGCCGAGCGCTTCGTCGGTGACGGTGTCGGCGTGGACGGCGGGCACGGTGCCGCCGACGGTGCAGGCGGCGGCGGAGCGCACGGTCGGTGACGTCGTGTAGAAGGGCTGGTTCGTGAGGGGTTCGGTGACGCGGCAGCGCAGCCAGCCGCCCGGCTGCCCGCCCGAGCGCGAGACGACGTGCCCGCCGGGTACGTGCAGCACGACGTCCCCGGGGCGGTTGAGGCCGCCGGTCCCGTCCTCGTCGATCTCGCACTCCTGCCAGCCGTCCTCCGTCCACGCCTCCCACACGAGCGGGGGCTGGCGGGGGTCGACGCCGACACCGTCGACGCGGCTGTCGAGTTCGAGCGCGACGACGCAGTGCGGCACGGCGGCGGTGAGGCCGAAGAGCATCGCGTCGCCCGGCCGCGGGGACTCGGCGAAGCAGAGGACGTCCTTCTCCTCGGCGAGGTCGGTGGTGCGGTCGCTGAAGGAGGCGCCCTGGCGCTGCGTGACGAGGTGGCCGAGCGTGCAGGGCACGACGGCGAGGTCCCGTTCGGTCGCGAAGACGACCGCTTCCTCGCTCTCGGTGCGCTGGGTGGCGACCTCGGTGCCCTCGGGCAGGTGGACGGTGTCCTCCTGCGGCGCGGAGAGCCGGAAGGTGACGTCGGTACGCGCGGCGGCGGGCGGGAAGAGGGTGATGCCGACGAGGTCGAGGAAGGCCAGGTGGTTCTTCTCGGGGACGCGGTTGAGCCGGTAGACGACCTGGTCGGCCATGTGGGCCACGGTCTCGACGAGGGTCACGCCGGGGTCCGAGACGTTGTGGTCGGTCCACTCGGGGGCGCGCTGCTGGATGTAGCGCTTGGCGTCGTCCACGAACTGCTGGAAGCGGCGGTCGTCGAGGTGGGGCGAGGGCAGTGCCATCAGCGGTCGCTTTCGGGGGAGTCACCGGTCGTGCCCGGTTCCTCGTGGGAGGGGATGACGTAGAAGGGGAAGACGAGGCTGCGCGGGTTGTTGGTGCCGCGGATCGAGTAGCGCACGTCGATGTAGAGGATGTTCTGCTCGGCCCCGGCGGTGACGTCGACCTCCTGGACCTCGATGCGGGGCTCCCAGCGGTCGAGGCTCGCGTACACCTCGTGCTGGATGCGCCCTGCCGTCGCCTCGTTGACGGGCGAGAAGACGAGGTCGTGGATCGCGCAGCCGAACTCGGGGCGCATGGGCCGCTCGCCGGGCGCGGTGGCGAGGACGAGCCGGATGGCCTCCTCGACCTCGCGCTCGCCGCTGACGAGCGCGATGCCCCCGGTGGGGCTGATGCGCAGCGGGAAGGCCCAGCCGGAACCGACGAATTGTTCAGCCATGGAGGACGCACCTGCTCTCGTCGTGGGGTGTCGGGCGTGCGGGGAAGGGGGGCCGGTGGCTCACGGGATCGGGTACGGCTTCCCGTTGACCATGACGATCCCCTGGACGAGCAGCGAGGCGGCCCGCAGTCCGAGGTTGGCGGTGGCGTTGACCTGGAGGGTGCCCAGGGAGCTGAGCGTGGCCACGCCCTTGGAGCTGAGGCTGAGCGCGGGTCCGCCGTCCACGTTGAGCGCGGTCAGGCTGCGGACGCTCACCGGCCCCTTCCCGTTGATGCTCAGCGGCCCGCCGCTGCTGATGCTCAGTCTCCCCTTGGCGCTGAGCGAGAGATTGGTACCGGCGTCCACGGAGACCGACTTGCTCCCCTTGATCTTCACCGCGCCCCTGCTGTCGACGGTGATCTCGGTCTGCGCGCGGTCGAGGTTGACGACGAGTTTGCCGTCCCCGCTCGTCAGGCGCACGCCCTGTTTGCCGCCGGTGCGCTGGCTGAGCAGGTCGAGCCTGTTGCCGGTGCGGTCGGAGAGGGTGTGGCGGGCGGCCTTCTGCCGTGCCCCGTCGTGCAGGGGCACGTCGGTCACCTTGGTCGGTTTGTCCTTGCCGTTGTAGAGGCCGCCGAGGACGTACGGGTGGTCGAGCGCGCCCCGGTCGAAGCCGACCAGGACCTCGTCGCCCACGTCGAGCGGGAAGATCGAGCCGCCGCGTACGCCGCCCCACTGCGTGACGCGGGTCCAGTCGCTGACGTAGGTGTCGTCGAGCCAGGGGAAGCGCAGCTTGACGCGGCCCTGCTTGAGCGGGTCCTGTGCGTCGGTGACGAGCGCGTTGACGACCCCCGGCAGCGCGAGCCCCTGCCGGTCGCCGCCGCCCCCGCCGGAGGCGAGCCCGTAGAGCGAGCGCCACTGCCTGCCGCTGACGGTGACCCACGCCTCGTAGTGCTTGCCGTCGCCGAAGACGTGCCGCACCGAGGTCGCGGTGTACTTGCCCTCGAAGGGGGCGCCCACGTCGGCGAGCGCGACGGGAAGTCCCGGGCGCAGCTTGGGCGTTCCGCGTACCACGACCTCCAGCTCGGCGAAGGAGGAGGTGACGTCGTCGGCGAGCGCGTCGGCGGCGTGCTTGACCTCGGCCTGGCGGTCGTAGGGGACCTGCGCGTCGACGAGCTTGGCGCTCTTGAACTTCCCCGCGGCCTTGCCCGGCGTCGTGCCGATGCCGATGGCGGGGTTGCTCTTCGCGGGCGCGGTGGCGGTGAGTTCCTTCTTCGTCGTGACGTCCCAGCCGCGCGCCTGGACGGTGGCGACCTGCTCGGCGGCGGTGACGGAGGTGCGCAGCCGCAGGATGTCGGTGCCGGCCTCCAGGACGTACGGGCTCTTGTCGCCGGGCGTGCTCACGGGCGGCGCCCCGGAGGCCGGGTCGGGCTTGACGAATTGCAGCTTGCCCTTCGCGTCGACCGACATGACCATCTCGTTCTCGTCGGCGAGACGGGCGAGGAAGTCCCAGTCGGTGACGTTGGCCTGGCTGATGAACTCGTAGACGGTACGCGTCGATTCGACGCGCCCGATGGGCACGCCGTCGAGTCCGGCGAGCTTGCGCACGATGTCGGAGGCGGACTGGTTGCGGTACGCGGCGACGCGGCGCTGGCGCAGCAGGCGGTGCCCGGCGTCGTAGCCGCGGATGACGGTGAAGGACCCGGTGCCGTCGTAATCGGCCTCCAGGCCCGTCACCTCGCCGGTGAGCAGCGGTTCGGAGGCGCCCTTGCCGTCGGCGACGGGCGCGATGACGACGGGCGTGCCGAAGTCGGCGCCGAGCTTGCCGAGGACCTTGTGGTACGGGTCGCGGAAGGTCAGCCGGAACGCGGCGGGGACGCCGACGCCCTGGTCGACCCAGCCGTCGACGAGCAGCGGCGCGACCTCGCGGGGCAGCGGGGCGCCGCCGATCGTGACGTGGAGGACGGCGGAGTGGGCGGGGCGGGTCATCAGGCACGCACCTCCTCGGCGGCGGGCAGGACGAGTTCGGTGCCGCTGGGCAGCCGGGAGGGGTCGTCGATGTCGTTGGCCTCGGCGATGGCGCGCCAGGCGGCGGTGTTGCCGTACTCGTTCCAGGCGAGCGACTGGAGCGAGTCGCCCGCGACGACGCGGTGCACGCGGCGCGCCGTGAGCGCCCCCGAGGTGGGGTTCTGGCCCTCGGTGGAGCCGGGTATCTCGTGCAGGGTCACCCGGCAGGTGGCGCGGATGGGCACGCCGGTCGTGCCGAAGAGCGAGTACGAGACGTCGACGGCGGCGACGTACGCGATGAACCGCGCCGTCGAGAACGATCCCCACTGGAAGACGACCCAGGGCGGCGAGGGCCGCTTCGCCGCGATGCTCTTGCTCGTCACCTCGCAGCAGTCGAGCAGCGACTCGACCTTGCGCAGCACGGTGTTGGAACCGGGCTCGTCGGAGGTGTCGAGGAAGATCTCGACAGTCATCTCCCGAGGCTCGGGACCCATGAACTCCGGTGTCGCGCCGTCGCGCACGGCGGCGGTCGCGGTCGCCTTCCACACGGTGCGGCGCTGGAGCTGGAGCCCCGTGGGGTTGAAGTCGAAGTCGAAGGTCTTCATGAGCCCGCCCGGCGAGGTGCTGTCGCCGACGGGCGGCTCGTGGATGGCGAGACTGGCGCGGACGAGACTCTTCCCGGCGCCGCTGCTGGAAGCCATGACGTGTGTCCCCTCTGTCCGTTCAGTCCGTGAAGCCGTGGTGGGTGATCTCCAGGACCTCGTTGGCGACACCGGGATTGGCCGGGTCGAGCGAGGGCCCCTGCCAGCTGACCGGCAGGACGTCGATGAGCCCCCAGCGCGCCACCTCGGAGCCGTCGGCGCGGAGCGCGGCGATCTGCGCGGTGGGCCGCTTGATCCCGGTGGTCACGGAGGAGATCCACTTGGCGACCTTGGTGGTGTCGGGCGTGAGCGGCCGGGTGAGCCGGATCGTGGAGAAGGTCACGCGGGAGGGGAGCTGCCACACGAAGCCGTTGTTCCCGCCCTCCTGCCGCGTCTCGACCTCGACGGTCGACGAAAGCCCCTCGCACCCGTTGAAGTAGCCGAGGCTCTCACCGTCGATGGTGAGGGTGAAGAAGATGGTGGAACCCGGGTCGAGTTCGCGTGACATCGGGGGCCTTTCTGGGGCGGAGCGTCAGGTGCGGGACGGGGCGGCCGTCACGCGGTGGGGGCACGGGGCGGGCCGGGCGGTGGCGCCGGGGCGGAGGGGCCGGCCGGGGCCCCGCCTCCGCCGACGTCAGCGGGCCGAGAACTTCTCGTACTCCCGCAGGACCTCCGCCGTCGGCCCGTCCATCCGCAGCTCCCCGTGCTCCAGCCACAGC
>NZ_JAAGLR010000036.1 GCF_010548245.1 Streptomyces sp. SID11385 | reverse complement strand
GTGATCACCGGGATGCCCTTGGACACCTTCGACTTCGTCGTGAACGACGCCGCGAACACCGACTGCGTCGCCACCGGACCGTCCGCCCCGGCTTCGACATCGACCGCGTCGGTGATCAGGCCGGACCCGATCCGCAACGCCAGACGCGCCGCGATCTCCTTGCCCTCGGCGGAGGACGACACGAGAACGGCAACCGGGGAGACCGCTTCCACAGCGGCCTGGAGGGCATCCACCTTCGGGACCACGAGGTAGTCCGCGTACTCCGCGGCCTCCGACGTCAGCACCCGCACCGCACCATGCTCACCCAGCACGGACGCCGTCTGCCCGGCCCCCGCACCCAGCGCCACCGCGACCGGCTCACCCAGACGACGCGCCAGCGTCAGCAACTCCAACGTGGGCTTGCGCACCGCGCCATCCACGTGATCGACGTACACAACAACTTCAGCCATGACATGCACTCCTGCGAGAGAAGAGAGAGGAAATCCGTACGGGACCTACGGGAGACTCAGATGAACTTCTGGCCCGCGAGGAACTCGGCCAGCTGCTTGCCGCCCTCACCCTCGTCCGTCACGATCGTCCCCGCCGTACGCGCCGGACGCGCCGACGCGTCCTCCACCACCGACCACGAACCCCCGAGACCCACCTCACCGGCCTCGATATCGAGATCCTCCAGATCCCAGGACTCCACCGGCTTCTTCTTCGCCGCCATGATCCCCTTGAACGACGGATACCGCGCCTCACCCGACTGATCCGTCACCGAGACCACCGCCGGAAGCTGCGCCTCAAGCTGCTCCGAGGCCGCGTCACCATCACGACGGCCCTTGACGACACCACCCCCGACACTGACCTCCGACAACAGCGTCACCTGCGGCACCCCCAGCCGCTCCGACAGCAGCGCAGGCAGGACACCCATCGTCCCGTCCGTCGACGCCATCCCACACACGACCAGGTCGTAACCGGCCTTCTCGAGCGCCTTCGCGAGGACCAGTGACGTCCCGAACACATCCGTGCCGTGCAGATCGTCGTCCTCGACATGAATGCCCTTGTCCGCACCCATCGACAACGCCTTGCGCAACGCGTCCTTCGCGTCCTCCGGACCCACCGTCAACACCGTGATCTCCGCGTCATCGGCCGCCTCCGCGATCTGAAGCGCCTGCTCCACCGCGTACTCGTCCAACTCCGACAACAGACCGTCCACATCCTCACGGTCCAACGTCAGGTCATCGGCGAAATGCCGGTCACCCGTCGCGTCCGGCACGTACTTCACACAGACAACGATCCTCAAGCTCACGCCGGCTCTCCTACTGCATCGTCGGTTACTCGGCTGCGTCCTGCCCGCAGCATAGGCGCCTGAAGTGGCGAATCCCGGCTGGGGCGGCGGGCGCTCCGACCGAAATATTACTCACCAGTAGTACACAAAGAGCCTGCCCGCTGAGCAAGCGCTTTGCGCTGTGACCTTGCCAACGCCGGAGACGCCCGCCGCCGACCCGGCACCGGCGCCACACCGAGGGCCACTCGAAGGGAAGACCTCGCCTCAAAGCATCCGGGCGAGCGCCGCGAGCACCTGATCGCGGTGCGGTGCCCCGCTCGCGCGGCGCGTCTCGCGGCCCTCGGCGTCGAGGAAGAGGACGGTGGGCGTCGCGTCGATGCCCGCGGCGCGGACGAGGCCGAGATGGTCCTCGGCGTCGATCTCCACGTGCGTGACACCCGGGACGAGACCGGCGACCTGGTCGAGCACCCGGCGCGTCGCCCGGCACGGCTGGCAGAAGGCGGTCGAGAACTGTACGAGCGTGGCCCGCTCCCCCAGCCGCGCCTCCCCCAGGCCGCCGCTCGCGAGCAGCCGCGCCCAGTCCAGGGCGTGCCCCTCCCCCGCGGCACCCGGCACCACGGGCCCGGACTCCGCGATCCCGGCTCCCTCGGCTTCGCTGTCCGCGGTCCCGGCCCGCCTCTCCGCCGCGCCTTCGCCATCCCGCTCGCGCACGCGCCTCGCGCCGCCTTCCCTCGCCATGAACCCGCACCCGTCCCCGTTCCGTCCTGCCACTTTCTCAGCACCCGCCCCACGCGGCCGATTCCCGGGCCCGGAAACGTGTCCGCCCGCGTTCGTCGCGCATGGCGGGGCGGGTTCGGGGAAAAGCAGGGGGAAGGCCCGATGGCCGGTGCGGGACTCGGGTTCCCGGAGCGGACGTGACGTGAATCTCCCGCGCTCCGGGCACCAGGGCTGGCTCCTCGTTCGTTCATCGGGCACGATCTGCGCAATGCCGCAAACCTACGGCTGCGTAACTTCACGCCGGACCGCTCGTCCCCGGGGGCCGGCAGAGATGAAGGGTCCTCGCCACCCATGGCTGAGCTCGTCTACCGTCCGGTCATCGGTCTCATGCGCACGATGTTCGCGGCGCTCGACCTCAAAATCGACTGCAAGGGCTCGGAGAACATTCCCCGGACCGGTGGCGCGGTCCTCGTCAGCAACCACATCAGCTACCTCGACTTCATCTTCGACGGCCTCGCCGCTCTGCCGCAGAAGCGGCTCGTGCGGTTCATGGCCAAGGAGTCGGTCTTCCAGAACAAGATCTCCGGGCCGCTCATGCGCGGGATGAAGCACATCCCGGTGGACCGCAAGCAGGGCGAGAACGCCTTCGCGCACGCGCTGGACTCGCTGCGCGCCGGCGAGGTCGTGGGGGTCTTCCCCGAGGCCACCATCTCGCCGTCGTTCACGCTCAAGTCCTTCAAGACGGGTGCCGTGCGGCTCGCCCAGGAGGCCGGGGTGCCGCTCGTGCCCATGGCCCTGTGGGGGACGCAGCGGATGTGGACGAAGGGGCGGCCGCGCAATCTGAAGCGCTCCCACCTGCCCATCACGATGCGGATCGGCGAACGCTTCCACGCCCCCGCCGACCAGTACGCGGGCACGCTCACGCGGCGCCTGCGCGAGCACGTGCAGGAGCTGCTGGAGGCGGCGCAGCGCGCCTACCCGGCGCGGCCGAAGAGCCCCGAGGACAGCTGGTGGATGCCGGCGCACCTCGGCGGCAGCGCCCCGACGGCGGCGGAGGCCGCGAAGGCGCAGGCCGGCTGAGCGCGGCGCGAGGCCGTCGTCCCCGTACCACCGCTCGTACGGGAGAAGGCGGGCGCGCGCACGGAAAGCGGCCCGGTCCCCAGGTGGGGGCCGGGCCGTTGTTCGTGTCAGGGCCGAGGTGCCGGGGCCGGTCGGCGCGGGCTCAGCGCGTCATCTCCTCGCGCAGAGCCGCGAGGAAGCCGTCCACGTCGTCCTCGGTCGTGTCGAAGGCGCACATCCAGCGCACCGAACCCGCGGCCTCGTCCCAGTAGTAGAAGCGGTAGCGCTTCTGGAGGCGTTCGGTGACCTCGTGCGGGAGACGGGCGAAGACGCCGTTGGCCTGGACGGGGTACAGGATCTCGACGCCGTCGATCTCGCGCACTCCGGCGGCGAGCCGCTGGGCCATCGCGTTGGCGTGGGCGGCGGAGCGCAGCCACAGGCCGTCGGCGAGAAGCGCCTCGAACTGGGCGGAGACGAAGCGCATCTTGGAGGCGAGCTGCATCGAGAGCTTGCGCAGGTGCTTCATGTGACGGATGCCGTCGGGGTCCAGGACCACGACGGCCTCGCCGAAGACCATGCCGTTCTTCGTGCCGCCGAAGGAGAGCAGGTCGACGCCCGCGTCGGTGGTGAACGCCTTGACCGGGACGCCGAGGGCCGCCGTCGCGTTGGCGAGGCGGGAGCCGTCGAGGTGGACCTTCATGCCGCGCTCGTGGGCGTGCGCGCAGATCGCGGCGATCTCCTCGGGCGTGTAGAGCGTGCCGAGTTCGGTTGACTGGGTGATCGAGACGGCCTGCGGCATCGCGCGGTGCTCGTCGTCCCAGCCGTACGCCTCGCGGTCGATCAGCTCGGGGGTGAGCTTGCCGTCCGGGGTCGGCACCGTGAGGAGCTTGAGCGAGCCGACGCGCTCGGGCGCCCCGCCCTCGTCCACGTGGATGTGCGCGGAGTCGGCGCAGACGACGGCGCCCCAGCGGTCGGTGACGGCCTGGAGGGACACGACGTTGGCGCCGGTCCCGTTGAAGACGGGGAACGCCTCGGCGCGCGGGCCGAAGAGGTCCCGCATGATCACCTGGAGGTGCTCGGTGTAGGCGTCGCCGCCGTACGCCACCTGGTGCCCGCCGTTGGCGACGGCGAGCGCGGCGAGGACCTCCGGGTGGGCGCCGGCGTAGTTGTCGCTGGCGAAGCCGCGTATCGCGGGGTCGTGGTGGCGGCGGGTCGCTGTGCCCACCTCGGTCAGGGCTTCTTGGTCAGCCACAGGCGCTGTCCGTTCACTTCCTGTGCGGGGCGTTCCCAGACGCCGGCCACGGCCTCGGCGAGGTCCTTGACGTCCGTGAAGCCCGAGAACTTCGCGCTGGGACGTTCGGCACGCATCGCGTCGTTCACCAGCGCCTTCACCACCAGGATGGCAGCCGCCGCGCTCGGGCCGGCCTCGCCCCCCGCCTTGCGGAAGGAGTCGGCCAGGGCGAGGGTCCACGCCTCCGCGGCGGCCTTGGCCGCGGCGTAGCAGGCGTTGCCGGAGGTGGGCTTCGAGGCGCCGGCCGCGCTGATGAGGACGTAGCGTCCCCGGTCGCTGCGGCGCAGCGCCTCGTCGAAGGCGAGCGAGGTGTTCTGGACCGTGCGGATCAGGAGCTTCTCCAGGAAGTCCCAGTCGGCGAGGTCGGTGGCGTCGAAGGAGGCGGAGCCGCGCCAGCCGCCCACGAGGTGGACGAGGCCGTCGATGCGGCCGAACTCCTTCCGGATGCCCTCGGCCCAGGCGGTCGTCGCGGGGCCGTCGAGCAGGTCGACGGTGTCCGCGGTGACCGTGGCCCCGCCGTGCGCGTACCGGGCCGCGTCGACGCCCTCGGCGAGACGCTCCGGATCGGCGTCGGCGCCGACCACGGTGGCGCCCGCCTGTGCGAGGCGCAGCAGGGTCGCGTGCCCCGCGGGGCCGCCCGCTCCGGCGACCGCGATGACGGCGCCCTCCAGCGAACCGTTCCCGGTGCTGTTCTCGAAACCGTCCATGCCGGTCACCTCCTGGCCGTCCTCACTACTCATGCGGCGGCGCCTTCCGGGCCCGTCGCCGTGATGCCCCGGGTCGAGGCGATCACGCGCTTGAGCTTCTTGGAAAGGGCCTCGTAGAACATGCTGAGCGGAAATTCGTCGGGAAGCACGTCGTCGACGAGTTTGCGCGGGGGCAGCGAGAGGTCGAGCGCGTCCGGGCCCTTGGCCCAGCGCGAGCCGGGGTGCGGCGCGAGGTAGCGCGAGACCAGCTCGTAGCCCGCGAACCAGTGGACGAGCTTGGGGCGGTCGATGCCCTCGCGGTAAAGGGTCTCTATCTCGGTGCACAGGGCGTTGGTGACCTGCGGCGCCCGCTCCCAGTCGATCTTGAGCTTGTTGTCGGTCCAGCGCACGACGTCGTGCTTGTGGAGGTACGCGAAGAGGAGCTGGCCGCCGAGACCGTCGTAGTTGCGCTGCCGCTCCCCCGTGACGGGGAAACGGAACATGCGGTCGAAGAGGACGGCGGTCTGCACGTCGCGTGCCTGGGCGACGCCGTCGGCCTCCAGTTTGACGGCCTCCTTGAAGGCGGTCAGGTCGCAGCGCAGCTCTTCGAGCCCGTACATCCAGAACGGCTGCCGCTGCTTGATCATGAAGGGGTCGAAGGGCAGGTCGCCGTGGCTGTGGGTGCGGTCGTGGACCATGTCCCACAGGACGAACGCCTCCTGGCAGCGTTCCTGGTCGGCGAGGAGGGCGCGGACGTCGTCGGGGAGTTCGATGCCGAGGACGTCGACGGCGGCCTCGCTCACGCGGCGGAAGCGGGCGGCCTCGCGGTCGCAGAAGATGCCGCCCCAGGTGAAGCGCTCGGGGGCCTCGCGCACCGCGATCGTCTCGGGGAAGAGGACGGCGGAGTTGGTGTCGTAGCCGGCCGTGAAGTCCTCGAAGGTGATGCCGCAGAAGAGCGGGTTGTCGTAGCGGGTGCGCTCCAGCTCGGCGAGCCACTCGGGCCAGACCATGCGCAGGGCGACGGCCTCGAAGTTGCGGTCGGGGTTGCCGTTCTGCGTGTACATGGGGAAGACGACGAGGTGTTCGAGGCCGTCCTCGCGGCGCGCGGCGGGCCGGAAGGCGAGGAGCGAGTCGAGGAAGTCGGGCACCTGGAAGCCGTCGTCGGCCCAGCGGCGCAGGTCCTGGACGAGCGCTTCGAGGTAGGCGGCGTCGTGCGGGAGGCGCGGGGCCAGTTCCCCGACGGCCGTCACCATCGCCTCGACGGCCGCGCGGACCTCGTCGGCACGGGGCGCGTTCTCGGCGTCGAAGTCGACCGAGCCGTCCTTGCGCTGCCAGGGGCGGATGCGTTCGACGGCGTCCTTCAGGCGGTACCAGGCGGGCTGGTCGGCGAGTCGTTCACCGGAAGCCTTGTGCCCTTTCCGGGTCGCCCGTTCAAGAATCTCCGTCATGCCACACCCTCCACAGAAGAAACCGCTGTACAGACCACCGTAGGCGTCCAGGCGGGGCCTCCACAAGGTCACCTCGGGAAATAATCCCGCCCACACGGCTGTGCACCGACGTTTTTCCGGCGATCTCGGGGTTCATGCGCGCGTTCCGACCGTTTCTCGCCGAACGCGAGTCTCCGGTTCCGCCGCAGCGCGGCCATGCGGCCCCGCGTCAAGGGCGGTACGTGGCGCGCCCACGGACGGGCGAGGTAGCGGCCCGTCCCCCTCCGGCGGCGGTACGACGCTCAGCGACGCACCCGTCCCGTACACCCCCGGAGGCTCCCGTGACCCGCCGCACCCTCGTCCTGAGCGCCGTCGTGACCGGCGTCCTGCTCGGCATCAGCGGACTCGACGCGCACGGACACGCCGCCTCCCCGCCACCCGCCCGTCACGCGGCAGGGCCTAGGGTCGAGCCGGGCGCCCCCGCGCAGTGCGGGACGCCGCCCCGCAGCGAGCGCCAAGCGCCTGAACGGAAAGCGAGTCCACCGTGTCCTTCCTCGCCATCGGTCATCGCGGAGTGATGGGCGTCGAGCCGGAGAACACCCTCCGCTCCTTCGTCCGCGCCGAGCGGGAGGGGGTCGATCTCGTGGAGCTGGACCTGCATCTGAGCAAGGACGGGGCGCTCGTCGTGATGCACGACGCGGAAGTGGACCGCACGACCGACGGCAGCGGACGCATCGCGGAGCAGACACTCGCCGAGCTGCGCCTCCTCGACGCGGGGCGCGGGGAGCGCGTGCCGGTCTTCGAGGAGGCGCTCGACGCGCTCCACGGGCCGCTCCAGGCCGAGATCAAGGACGTCGCGGCGGCACAGGCCCTCGCGGACGTCATGCACGCGCGGGATCTCGTGGAGCGCGTCGAGGTGATCTCCTTCCACGACGAGGCGCTCGTGGAGATCTCCCGCCTCGTGCCCGGTGTCCGGACGTGCCTCGTGGCGAGCCGTTTCGGGCCGGAGGTCGTCGAGCGCGCCACCTCGTGCGGGGCGATGGGGCTCGTGCTCAACATCCGGCGGCTGACGGTGGAGACGGTGGAACGGGCGCGCGAGGCGGGGCTGCGGGTCACGGCGTGGACGGTGAACACGCCGGAGCGCTTCGCGCTCGCCCGCGCGCTCGGGCTCGACGGCGTGACGACGGACGAGCCGGAGATCGTGCGGGCGGCGCACAAGGTTTCCTGAGCGGCCTGAGCCGCACGCGCGGAACAAGGCGGTGGGCGGCCCCGCCTGGAACAGGCGCGTACGCGGCCCGCCCCGCGCACCGGGCGGCTCAGACCAGCGGCTTGATCAGCAGCTCGAAAGCGAGTCCGGGCCGCTGCGGGAGCCCGAAGCGCTCGTCGTCGTAAGGGAACGGGGTCAGTACGCCGGTACGGCGGTAGCCGCGCCGCTCGTAGAAGGCGACCAGTTCCTCACGGGCCGAGATCACCGTCATGTGCATCTCGGTGAGCCCCCAGTCCTCGCGGGCGATGCGCTCGGCCTCGGCGAGCACCGCTTTGCCGAGGCCCGCGCCCTGGAGTCCCGGGCGCACGGCGAACATGCCGAAGTACCCGTGCCCCTCCTGGCGGGCGACCTGGCAGCAGGCGACGAGTTCGCCCGCGCGCTCGACGGCGAGCAGCACCGTTCCCGGCATCTCCATGACCTCCCGCAGCGACTCCGGGTCGGTGCGCTGCCCTTCGAGGAGGTGGGCCTCGGTGGTCCAGCCCGTGCGACTGCTGTCACCCCGGTAGGCGGATTCGACGAGGGCCACGAGGTCCGTGACGTCGGCGGGCCCGGCGGGACGGAAGGCGAGACCGGCGGGTGCGGGGAGGGTCGTCATGGCGGGCGGGCCTTTCGGGCGGAGGCACGGGGGGGCGGGCGGCGTCCAGGGTAACGAGCGCGCCCGCCGCCGTGTCGGGGCGGGCTCCGCCCCGTACCGGCGCCCCGCCCGCGTGCGGTCACCCCTCCGCCGCCACTCCGCGCGACATCACCCGATCGGAGCGATACGGTCGAACAGTCATAAATGGGACGTAAGCCACATCGGCGTCGTCATCGGTGACGCGCGCCGTCCGCTCGTCCCGGCTCTCGCTCACCCGCGAAGGGGATGTCATGAGCACAACTGCCACCCGGGACGCGCCCTCGGCCACGAGAAGCCGGCCGGCCGCCCTCGACGTCGATCCGCACGCACTCGCCGCCGAGTTCTTCGGCACTCTGGCGCTCGTGTTCTTCGCGGTGGGGGTGGCGATCTTCGCCAAGCCCTTCGTGGGGGTGCTCGGCATCGCGCTCGCCTTCGGCTTCGTCCTGCTCGCCCTCGTGTACGCGATCGGCCCGATCTCGGGCTGCCACGTCAACCCGGCGGTCACGTTCGGGATGGTGCTCGGCCGCCGGATCTCGCCGCTGACCGGTGTCTGCTACTGGGTGGCGCAGCTCGCCGGGGGTGCCGCCGGTGCCGCGCTCCTGGCCTGGCTCGCGAACTCGGTGCCGGTCTTCAAGGCGGCCGGACGCGGGTCCTTCGGCACCGACGGGTACGGCGCGAACTCGCTCGTGCACATCTCTGCGGGCGGCGCGTTCCTCGCCGAGACGATCCTGACGGCGCTGCTGGTCTTCGTGGTGCTGTGCACGACGCACGGCAAGGGCGCCAAGGGGCCCGCGGGGATGGCCATCGGCCTGAGCCTCGCGGTCATCCACCTCCTCGGCATCCCGCTCACGGGGACCTCGGTCAACCCGGCGCGTGCGCTCGGCCCGGCGATCTTCGCGGACAACAACGCGATGAGCCAGGTGTGGCTCTTCCTCGTCGCCCCGCTCGCGGGCGCGGTGATCGCCGTGATCGTGCACTTCCTGACGCACGGCCTGCCGCACCAGGCCACGGCGGACGTCCCGCCGGTCCCGGCCTCGGAGGCCCCCGCCGGCTCCGCCGCCGCGTCGGCGGAGGCCGCGGAGGCGGAGGAGCGGGACAAGCGACTGGAGTGAGGCGGGTGTGACAGCCGTCGTACGCGTGGGGGCCGCCCCGGCCGGGGCGGCCCCCACGCGTACCGGTCCGGCGCTCTCAGTCCCGCGCCGCCGGAGCGGGGGCCGGGGCCGCGTCGGGCGCGGCGGGCCGCAACGCGGTCACGACGAGCAGGACCAGGAGGTTCGCGGCGAAGGCCAGGAGGCCGCCGTTGACGCCGTGCCAGGGGTCGTGGTCCGTGGCCCAGAGCAGGGTCATCACGGCGAGCCCCACGAGCATGCCGCTGACGGCGGCGCTCTTGCCGAGCCGGGGCCAGAAGAGCGCGAGCAGCGCGGTGGGCACGAGCTGGGCGATGCCCTCGTACGACAGGACCGAGAGTTCCACGAGGGTGCTGGGGTGGATGAGGGCGCCGAGGAGGGCGAGCAGGCCCGCGAGGAGGCAGACGAGCTGCGAGAGCGTCTTGGCCCGCTGGTCGGCGCGGGTGGCCTCGGCCTCGTCGCGGTGGCGCAGCGGGTGGCGCGGGTCGGCGCCGTTGCCACCGCCGAGGACGGTACGGCCCCACAGGGTGCCGATGGAGAGCATGAAGACGCTCATCGG
This sequence comes from Streptomyces sp. SID11385, assembly GCF_010548245.1. Lineage (GTDB taxonomy): Bacteria > Actinomycetota > Actinomycetes > Streptomycetales > Streptomycetaceae > Streptomyces. The sequence goes on along the minus strand of NZ_JAAGLR010000036.1, from coordinate 18,260 downwards.
CACGATCGCCGAGAGCGCGCCCGCGACACCGATGACGGCGACGGCCCCGGCCGGGAGCGAGTCGGTGACGAGGCGGTAGAGGGCGAGGTCGGGGTTGCCGAGCTGGGGCAGGGCGAAGAGCGCGACCGCGCCGACCGTCATGGGGATGAAGAGCAGCAGCTGGTACCAGGGCAGCAGGATCGAGTTGCGGCGCAGGGCGTTGGCGCTGCCCGCGCTCAGGTAGCCGGAGACGGTGGTCGGGAAGACGGTGATGGTGACGGCGTTGAGGAGCACCGTGCTGATGAACCACGCGGCGCCCTTGCCGCCCGAGGCGTGCCCGGGGAAGGTGAGCCACTCGGGCTTCTCGGTGACCATGCGGTCCAGGAGGTGGCCGACGCCGTCGGTGTAGTGGGCGGGGATGTAGACGAGCAGGAAGACGACGCTGCCGATGACGAGCACGTCCTTGAAGACGCTCACCCATGCCGAGCCGCGCAGCCCCGAGACGAGGACGAACAGCTCGGCGACGACGAAGGAGACGACGGCCGCCACCTTGAGGTCGACGCTGCCGTAGGTCATGGCGTTGACGACGACGCCCATGCCCTGGATCTGCACCTGGATGTAGGGCACGAGGAAGACGGTCGCGACGAGGGCGACGAGGATGCCGAGCGGGCGGGAGCGGAAGCGGTGCTCGGCGATGTCCGCGATGGAGACGAGGCGGTGGCGGCCCGCGTAGGTCCACAGCGCGGGGCCGGCGAGGTACGCGACGGCGAAACCGACCGTCAGATAGGCGACGAGATAGAGGATCGGCGAGCCCATCGAGTACGTCCACCCGGCGGTGCCGAGGAACGAGAAGCTCGTGTACGTCTCCCCCGCCATGAGGACCCACACGAAGAGCACACCGAGGCCGCGCCCGGACAGGGACCACTCGGCGAGACCCTTGGCGCGCCCGCGCGCGCTCCACAGGCCGATGAGGACGGTGGCCACCATGGCGAGGCCGAAGACGGTGGTGGCGAGGACGGCGGAGCCGCTCATGGCCGGCGCCCTTCCGTGGTGGTGTCGCCCGCGAGGGGTTCGGGGGCGCCGGCGCGGTAGACGGGGTCGAGGCGGGCGGTGAGCCAGATGAGGAGCGGGCTCAGGATCGTGGCGCCGATGACCCAGGCCCACAGGAAGGGCAGGCCGAACACGCGCGGCTCGACACGGTTGGCGACGAGCGGGGCGAGGACGTAGAGCAGCGCGGGCACGAGCAGCAGCCACAGTGCGGGACGGCGCACGCGGGTGGTCTCGGGCGCCTCGTCAGGAGGTGCGGGGGGCATGGGGATCGGGGTCCTTCGTGGGCGGGGCTGCGGGGGACGGCGGCCTCGCGCGGAGCGGGGCCGGGCGTACTCTTCCCCGGCGCGGGGGCGGGGTCAACCCGACGATCTTGGTACGGGGGACGGGGAAGGCCGCGGCCACCCACCGAACCGCCGTATGGCGCTCGGCGGCTCGGCGGCGGTACGGCGCTCGGCGACCGCTCGGCCGAAGACGCTTGGGCTGTCCGCCGCCCGGCTACTCCGCCGGGATGCCGCCTCAGCAGTCCGCCGTCCAGCCGCTCGCCCGCACCACGTCGGCCGCGATGTCCGCCACGGACCGCCCGTCGGTCGCGAGGCGCACCGTGGCCGCCGGAGCCTCCGCCTCCAGGCGGTGCGCCATGCGCAGGCTCCGCTCGATGTGCGCCTCGGCCTCGGAGCCGATCTCGCGGGCGGTGAGCCGCTCACGCACGGTGGCCTCGGTGGCGGTGAGAAGGATCAGGGTCGTCCTGACCTCGTCGCCGCCCATGGCCCGCGCGAGCATGGGCGCTTCGAGGACGCTCACGGTGTTCGTGTAGACGAGACGGCGCTGGCCGAGGGCCGCGTAGTTCGCCCAGACGGCGGCGGTGTTGCGCTCGGTGATGGCGGAGCGGTGCGGGTCGTCGGCGGGGGCGGGGTGGATCTGGTCCATGAAGTCGCCCTCGATGAGGCAGTGCGCCGTCCCCGACGCGCGCAGGGCGGCGGAGACCTCGAAGCCGACGCTGGTCTTGCCGACGCCCGCGCCGCCGCCGATGAGGAGGAGTTCGTACGTGGTCATGAGCGATCACCCTGGCAGGCCCTGCCGCGCGGGGCAGCCCGTTTTCCGGCCCGCGGCTCAGTACCTCGGACCGCCGAGGCGTCCTTCGAGCTGGCCGAGGAGTTCGCCGAGCAGCCCCACGAGCCGTTCGCGCTCGTCGGGCGGCAGCCCGTCGAGGACGGTGGACTCGTAGGAGAGCTGGTCGGGCAGGAGGTCGTCGACGAGCGCGGTGCCCGCCGCGGTGAGGGTGACCCTGCTGACCCGCCGGTCGTGCGGATCGGTCCGGCGTTCGACGAGCCCGCGTTCCTGGAGCCGGCGCAGCCGCTTGGTGACGGCGGCGCCCGAGGAGTACGTCTCGCGGGCCAGCTCGCCGGGGGTCAGTTCGTCGCCCGTGCGGCGCAGCGCGCCGAGTACATCGAACTCGGCGCGGCTGAGCCCGCCGCGCCGCAGGGGCGCGTCCTCGGCCTGCTGGAAGAGGGCGGCGCAGCGGTTGACCCGGCCGATCAGTTCCATCGGCGCGGTGTCGATGCCGGGGTGCACCGAGCGCCACTGCCGTACGACGGTGGCCACCGAGTCGTGGTGGACCGGCTCGGCCGGGTCGTTCGCCGTGGTCATACGGGGGTGTCCTCCTGCGGCCTGGCACGTCGTACCGCGTCCTCGGCGGTGGCGGTGGCCCGCTCGGGCCGGCCGCCGGCGGCCAGGAAGCCCTGACGTGCGACTGTCGACGCGAGCGTACGGTGTCCGGCCCGCTCCACGTCGAGCACCCGCTGTTCGGGCAGGGCCCGCTGCCACCACTCGCCCGCGGCGGCGTCGGCGGCGGCGCGCACCGCGACGAGGGCTCCGGTGAGCCTGCGCCGGGCCCGCTCCAGCGCGGCGGGGCCGGCCTCGGGGCGGGCCAGGAGCGCCTCGGTCTCGCGCTGGGCGGCCTCGGCCGCGGTGAGGACGCGCTCCAGGTGGGCGCCCGCGCGGCGGTTGGTGACGAAGAACGCGGCGACGATGCCGATGAGGGCGCCGACCATGCTGTCGAGCACGCGGTCCCCGACGAGTTCCCCGGTCGGACGCACGGCGGCGAACTCGCTGACCAGGAGCGCCATGGGGGTCACCCAGATCTGGCCCATCCAGTAGTTGCGCGGCATGAACGCCTCGGCGGCGAAGCACAGGCACAGGACGAGCACGACGAGCGCGACGGGCGTGGCGTGGGCGAGCGGGGCGAGGGCGGCGAAGACGCCGACGCCGACGAGGTTGCCGAAGACGCGCTGGATCGCGCGGGTCCACGTGGTCGTGACATTCGTCTGGAAGATCGACAGGGCGGTGACGATCGCCCAGTAGGGGCGGTCGCTGCCGATGCCCCAGGCGGCGAGTCCGGCGAGGGCGGAGCCGAGGAAGACCCGGGCGAGGACGGGCAGGAGCGGGGAGCCGGGGGCGAAGGCCCGCAGCAGCGGGTGCGGGGCGCGGGGCTGGGCGGCGCGGTCGAGGTCGATGCCCGCGAGTTCGCTCAGGGCCTGCTCGTCCAGCCCCTCGGGGACGGGCACGGGACGGGTGCCGCGTGTCTGCGAGGCGTACCGGGCGAGCAGGGCGGCGTCGGCTTCGCGGGGGGAGGCGAGGGCGGTCTCGGCCCGGACGAGGAGGCGTTCGAGCGCGCGGCGTACCGGGGTGCGGCGCCGGGCGGCGTAGAGGGAGTGCCAGGCGGCCTCGATCGCCGCCGCGGCGGCGGAACGGGCCCGGTCGTGGGCGGGGCCGGAGGGCTCGCCCACGAGCAGGGCCGCGGTCGCTTCGAGGGCGCGCGCGGTGGCGCGGCGCTCGGGCCCGTTGGGGCGCAGCAGCCCGGGGGCCATGGTCACGCACCACGAGAGCGCGGCGGCGCCGGCCGCGAGGCCCAGGTGGCCGGGTATCGCGCCGAAGGTCTGCGGGACGAAGAGGGTCGCCGAGCTGACGAAGGCGAAGATCACGGGGCCCGGGGCGCCGATGCCCGTGGCCTCGCACACCACCTTCTGGAGTGCGGCGAGCGCGGCGCCGACGAGCACGAGCAGGGCGACGGAGTCCGTCGCGGCCGAGGTGAGCATGGCGATGGCGAGGCCGGAGAGCATCCCCGCGATGACCCAGAGCACGACGCGGGCGCGCCGGGCGTACGGGATGTTGTGGCCGTAGAGCGCGCACAGCGAGCCGGCCATCGTGTACGGGGCGAGGTCGAGGCGGTCGAGCACGAGCAGGACGACCATCGGCACGAGCATCGAGGCGACGTTGCCGGTCGCCGGCTTGAACCAGAGGTCGTTGAGTCTGCCGGGACGCAGCACTCCGGCGAGGGGGAGCTTGGGGACGCGGGGACGTGCGGGGGCGCTGGACGGACTGCTCATACCCATAACCTTAACAGGTGTTTTACTCGTGAACGATTGCGGCACTGAGTGCCGTCGCCGCTGGGGTCCACCGGGCCGGGCCCGGCCCGCGCCGCATCGGTCGCGCGGCCCGAAAATCACTCGTAAGGGCCGGGGTTTCCCCAGTTGAGCGCGCCGAAGTTAGGATGAGCCTCGTGTCCTACGAGCTGACCCTGAGTGCCCAGACTCTTCGCGCCGTGCCCTTCGGCACCCGGGTGGGGGCTGCCGCCGAGGCGGGTTTCCAGGGCCTCGGCCTGTCCGTGGAGCAGTACAAGGACGCGCTGGAGGCCGGGTGGACCGACCGCAGGATGGCCGACCTGCTCGCCGCGCGCGGACTGCGCGTGACGGAGATCGAGCTGCTCACGGCCTGGGGCGGGGGCGCCGGCCGGCGGGCGCGCGAGGACGACGCGCTCGCGGGGCGGCTCGTCGAGTTGTTCCGCCCCGAACGCGTCCACGCCACGGTCTTCGCCGAGTGCCCGCTCGACGAGCTGGCCGCCGGGTTCGCGGACGTGTGCCGCAAGGCCGCCGCCAGCGGCGCGCGCGCCGCGCTCGAATTCCTCCCGTACGCGGGCATCCCGACGATCGGCGCGGCCTGGGAGGTCGTCGCGGCGGCGGGCGACGCGAACGGCGGCATTCTCGTCGACTGCTGGCACTGGGCGCGCTCGGGCGCGACCGCCGCCGACCTGGCCCCCGTTCCCGCCGAGCGGATCATCGCCGTCCAGCTCGCCGACGCGCTGCGCACCCCGCTGCGCGACCCGCGCTACGAGGCCCGCCACCACCGGCTCCTGCCGGGCGAGGGCGGCGGCCATGTGGCGGGGATGCTGGACACGCTGCGCGCCCACGGCGTGCGGGCCTCCCTCGCCGCCGAGGTCGTCTCCGACATGCTGGACGTCCAGGACCCCCGCCTCACGGCCCGCCAGGTCCACCGCGCGTGCGTCGGCGTCCTGGAGGAGGCCGACTTCCCGGGCCGCCCGGTCGACGGCGCCCGCCCGCACTCCCCCGTCCCGGCCACCGGGGACCAGGCCACCACCGGCCTCCCCCCGGCTTCCCCGCACGGCCGCCCCCGGATGCCCGGAGCGCTCTGAGACGGCGCCCGTACAAGAGTCCACTCGGACGGCCATGGACGGCGTTCCTCCCTCCGCGCCCCTCGCACTCCCCCACGTACCCCCGTGCGACCCCTTGGGCGCCGCCTGCCGTGGGCAGGTCCCTTCCGTCATGACTCTCGGCCTCTGAGGGCCTCGACGGGGGGATCGCCGTGCACGCTCCGGGACCGGCCGCCTGGCTGCTCGTCGCGCTGTGCGCGGCCACGTCGGCGTACTGCCTGCTGCGGATGCGCGCTCCCGGCCAGGGCGTGCGGGGCACGGCGGGCGGGGAAGCGCTCATGGGTCTCGCGATGGCCGTCATGGCGGTGCCCGCCGCCGTACTCCGGCCACCGGCCTGGACCTGGATCTGCTACGCCGTCGTCTTCGGCGCCGCGGCGCTGCGGGCGCTGTGGGCGGCGCGCGCGGGCTCGGCGCACCACGTGCACCACCTCGTGGGCACCCTCGCCATGGTCTACATGGCCTGGGCGATGGCGAGCGCCCCCGCCGGGCACGCCGGCCACGGCGGCGCCCCCATGTCCGGCGGGGTCCCGCTGGTCACGGGCCTGCTCCTCGTCTACTACGCGGCCTACGTGCTCCGCACCGGCGCGCGCCTCGTCCCGGCCGGCGGCCCGCAGAGCCCCGCGCCCACCCACTGGACGGGCCGCACCGAGGTCGTACGGGCCTGCCGGCTCGCGATGGCGACGGGGATGCTCGCGATGCTGCTCACGGTGTGAACCCGCCCTGCGTCCCTCACGTGACGCCCCCCTGCGGCGCCCGGCAGCGCGCGCACGGGGCGTGCGCGCCCTGTAGCGGGGCGCGACCCGCCGTGGCGTGCGTCACTTGCCATGAAAGTCTGTATCTTCCGAACCGGCCGTCCCCATAGGCTGCACGCATGATGGTCCCGGTGGCCCTGCTCCTGCTCGGCGCGCTCACCGCCGTGCTCGCCCCTCGCGTGATCGCCCGTGTCCCGTGGACGGACCGCGAGCCGATCGTGGCGCTGTGGCTGTGGCAGTGCGTCGTGGGGGGCGTCCTCATGTGCTGCGCCCTCGCGATGGCGCTGAGCGCGGCGGCGGCCTGGAAGGCGGTGCGCGGGCAGCTCTTCGCCTCCGCGCCGCACGGCGTGATCGACGCGTACGCGCTCGGTACCGCGGGCCCGTGGGCGGGGGCGACCGCGCTCGTCCTGGCGGCGGGCGGGGCCTGGACGGCCGCGATGCTGACGCGGGAGATCCGCGAGAGCAGGCGGCGCAGGCGCGCCGAGCGCGCGGCGCTCAGGACGCGCTCGCCGCGGCTCCCGGGCGAGGGGCCGGCCACGGAGCGGCTACGGGTGCTGGAGGGCGAGAAGCCCGAGGCGTGGTGGCTGCCCGGCACTCCCCCGCAGCTCGTCATCACCACGGCGGCGCTGCGCCGCCTGAAGGGCCGCAAGCTCGACGCGGTCCTCGCCCACGAACTCGGCCACGCGCACGCGCGTCACGACTGGCTCCTCTACTGCTCGGGGGCGCTCGCCCGGGGGTTCCCGCAGGTCCCGGTCTTCGCCGCGTTCCGCGACGAGATGCACCGGCTCGTCGAGCTCGCGGCCGACGATGTCGCCTCGCGCCGCTTCGGGCGCATGACCACGGCCCTCGCGCTCGTCGAGCTGAACGAGGACAGGGGTGTCTTCGGTCCCGCGCCCACCCCGCACGCCGACGTGCCGCGCCGCGTGGACCGGCTCCTGAAGGCCCATCCGCGGCTGACGGCGGGCCGCAGGCTCCAGTGGACGGCGGCGGGCGCGCTCGTCCCGCTCGTCCCCGTACTCGTCGCGCTCGTCCCGGCCCTGCGCGCGCTCGGCTGAGACGGGGGGCGGGAGCCGTAGGCTCTGCGGACGTACGCGTCGCGTACGACGGGCGCGCGAAGCGTCGCGTTCCGCCCGCAGCCCACCGAGGAACCCGTATGGCTCCAGCGACCACCGGTACCGCCCGCACCCCGCCGGGGCACGGGACGCCCCCGCGCGTACGGCGGCGGGGCGCGGCAGCTCTCGTCCTCGGCGCGCTCTCGGCGCTCCTCCTCGCGCTCGTGGCCGCCTCGTGGCGACCGCTGCTCTCGCTCGATTCCTCGCTCGCCCGCTCCGCCCACCGGCAGGCCGTGCGGCATGGCGGGCTGACGCATACCTGCCGGGTGCTGAGCGACTGGGTGTGGGACCCGTGGACGTTCCGGTTGCTCGCCGCGGTTCTCGTGGTGTGGCTGTTCGCTCGCGGGGCGCGGGATCTCGCCGTGCGGATCGCGGTGGTCTGCGTCGCGGGCACGGTGCTCCAGCAACTCGTGAAGGCGGTGGTGGGCCGGGAGCGGCCGGTGTGGCCCGACCCGGTGGATTCCGCGCACTTCGCCGCCTACCCCTCGGGGCACGCGCTGACGGCGACGGTGGTGAGCGGGCTTTTGTGGTGGGTGCTGCGCCTGTACGGGACGCCGCGCCCGGTGCTCTGGGCGGTGGGCGCGCTGCTCGTGGCGAGCGTCGCCGGGGTGGGGCTGACGCGGGTGTGGCTCGGGGTGCACTGGCCGAGCGACGTGGTCGGCGGCTGGCTGCTCGGGGCGCTGCTCGTCGTGCTCGGGACGGGGGCGCGGCGCGACCGAGGGGCGTCTTGACCGGGCCCGGGGCCGCCCCGAGGATCTTCGTATGACGATCAAGACGGTCCTTTTCGATTTCTCCGGCACCCTGCTGCGCATCGAGCCGGCCGAGGAGTGGCTGCGCGGGACGCTCGCCGCGACGGGACACGTCCTGCCGGAGGCGCGCGTCGTCGAGCTGGCGGCGGAGCTGGAACGGGTGGGGGCCCAGCCGGGCGGAGCGCCGGGCGCGCCGGTGCGGTTCCCGGACGCGCGGACGGCGGAGCTGTGGCCTGTACGGGACGAGAGCGCGGCGGCGCACCGGGCCGCGTACACGGGGCTGTCCCGGCACGTGCCGCTGCCGGACGACGCGCTGCACGAGGAGCTGTACGCGCGGCACATGCGGCCCGAGGGCTGGCGGCCCTACCCGGACGCGCACGACGTCCTCGCGGGGTTGCGGGCGCGGGGGGTCAGGGTCGGCGTGGTGAGCAACGTCGGCTGGGACATCCGCCCGGTCTTCCGGGCGCACGGCCTGGACGCTTTCGTCGACGCGTACACGCTCTCCTTCGAGCACGGGGTGCAGAAGCCGGACGCGCGGCTCTTCGCGACGGCGTGCGGGCTGCTCGGCGCGAGCGGCCCGGAGACGCTGATGGTGGGCGACAGCCGCGAGGCGGACGGCGGCGCGAGCGCCCTCGGCTGCGCGGTCCACTTCGTGGAGCACCTGCCGGTGACATCCCGCCCGGCGGGACTGCGGCCTGTGCTGGGGCTGGTGGACGCGGGGGCCTGAGCGGAGCTCAGGGGGGCGGCGGGGGCGTCTTCGCGTCGTCGATGCCGGTCTCGATCCAGTCGCCGAGGGAGGCGTCGGCGAGGCCCAGCGCCTCGGTGAGCAGCCGCGCGGCGGCGGGCGAGCCGGTACGCGCCAGCGCCTCGGCAGTGCAACGGCTCACGGCGCTGTCCGCCGCGTCGAGCAGGAGCGCGGGCAAGGCCGCGTCGGCGTCCGGCTCTCCGGCGTAGGGGGCGAGCCGCCGCCCTTCGTCGCCGCCGGCCCAGTCGGCCCCCTCTTGCGGTCCCGTCATCGCACTGCTCATCCCGCGGCTTCCTCACGCGCCTTTCCCACGGCACAAGGGCGGGCTGCCTCCCGAGGGAGGCAGCCCGCCGCAGTGGCGCGTCGGCCCGGACATGTGCGGAGGACGACTTCGCACACGCGGACCTCGTGGGCCCGTGCCCAGGGCTCAGTCGAAGTAGTCCGGCTGGGTCTGGACGTTGAGTTCGTCGACCTTGATCCGCTTGGCCGGGTCGGTGCGGCGGTCGGTGATCTTCAGGACGTCGAAGCCCTTCTCGATGTCGTTGGAGTAGATCAGGCCGTTGTAGTAGTACGCGGACCAGGAGCCGCCCAGGGCGAGCTGGTCGGTGCTGAGGGGGCCGCGTTCGAAGTAGGCGATCTCCTGGGGCTTGGTGGAGTCGGTGAAGTCCCAGACGGAGACGCCGCCCTGGTACCACGCCTGGACCATGAGGTCCTTGCCCTTGACCGGGATGAGCGAGCCGTTGTGGGCGACGCAGTTCTCGGTGTCGGCCTGGTGGCGCGGGATCTTGTAGTAGGAGCGGAAGACGAGCTTGCGCTTGTCGCCCTTGCCGACGATGTCGTAGATGCCGTCGGCGCCCTTGTCCGGGCCGACCTGCGCGTTGCAGGTGGCCGCGCCGCCGCCGCCGAGTTCGTCGGTGAAGACGACCTTGTTCGCCTTCTGGTTGAAGGTGGCGGAGTGCCAGAACGCGAAGTTCTCGTTGTCCTGGACACGGTCGATGACGCGCGGCTTCGCCGGGTTCTTGATGTCGAGCAGGATGCCGTCACCCATGCAGGCCCCGGCCGCGAGGTCCTCGGAGGGCAGTGTGGTGATGTCGTGGCAGCCGGTCGTGGCCGAGACGCCCGGGTTGACGGAGCCGCCCGGGTTTCCGCCGTCCGGGAAGAGGACGGGGAAGTCGACGACCTTCGCCTGCTGCGGCGACTTGCGCGGCACCTTGATGACGGAGATCCCGTCGTGCGGCGGCTGGCAGTCCGGGAACGTGGCGCTCGGCGAGTACGAGGACACGTACACGTACACGTCCTTGCGCTCGGGGACGAGCGTGTGGGTGTGCGAGCCGCAGGAGGTCTCGACGGAGGCGACGTACGCGGGGTGCCGCACGTCGCTGATGTCGAAGACCTTGATGCCCTCCCAGGAGGACTTCTCGGTCGCGGGCTGCGTCGTGCTGTTGCAGGAGTCGTCGCTGCGCGAGGAGTCCGTGGACAGGAAGAGCAGGTCGCCCGAGACAGAGATGTCGTTCTGCGAGCCGGGGCACAGCACCTGCGTGACGGTGCGCGGCTTCTTCGGGTTGCTGAGGTCGAAGACGCGGAAGCCGTCGTAGTTCCCGGCGAAGGCGTACTTGCCCTGGAAGGCGAGGTCGGAGTTGGTGCTCGCCAGCGCGTCCTTGGGGGTGTTGCTGAGGTGCTCGATGTTGCGGGAGTGGACTATCTCGTCCTGGCCCGGTATCTCGCCGGCGGCCACGTCCTTCTTGGCGGACGCGGCGGCCTCGGAGCTGACCGCCGTACGGGAGGCGCTCTCGTCGCCGGGGCCCGGCGTCGCCGCCGCGGGGCCCGCGGCGAACAGCGCGGCGAGCAGTCCCGCCGCCGCGGCGCCGACACCGAGGCGTCTGCGCCGGGTGTGGGGGTGGTTGGACAGGGTCACTGCTTCCTCTTCTCCCTCTTCTCCGCCCCTGCCCGCCCGATCTCGGCAGCCAGGAAACGGAGTTGAATGGTTCGGGGACTGATCGAAGTATCGTGCTCCTCATGCACATATCAAGAGCGGGTAACAGGATCGTCATGGAATCTTCTGGTTCCCCTGGTGTCCGGTGGGGCGTGCGGGGCGTACTGTCGCTCGCCCTGTGCCTGGGGCTCGCGGCGTGCGGAGGAGGAGGTCAGGAGCCGGATGGCGGGGCCAAGAAGCCGAAGACTTCGGCGAGTTCGGTGATCGCGCCGGGGAAACCCGGAGAACCGGCGAAAACGCTCTCCCCCAGGGAGGCGGAATCGGCCAAGAAGGAGGACGACCGGCCCAACACGGCCGATTTCCGCTACGTGGCGATGATGACGGCCCATCACGCGCAGGCGATCGAGATGAGCGCGCTCGCCCCGGAACGGGCGTCCTCGGCCGGGGTCAAGGCGCTGGCCGAGCGGATCGCGGACACGCAGGGCCCGGAGATCGACGCGATGAAGGGCTGGCAGCACCAGTACGACCCGAAGGGGACCCGCACCCCCGGGCACGAGCACGGCGCGATGCCCGGCATGGCGACGAAGGCGCAGCTCGCCCGCTTGAAGGCGGCGCACGGCAAGGACTTCGATCAGCTCTTCCTGCGGCTCATGACGAAGCACCACGAAGGCGCGATCGACATGGCGGGCGAGGTTCTGGGGGGCGGCAACAACCTGCGGGTCGAGGAGATGGCGAACGACGTGGTGGCCCAGCAGAGCAGCGAGATCCACCGCATGGAGGCGCTGGCGAAGGACTGAGCGGGACGTCCACAGGGACCGAGGGGCCGGGCGGGGCGTCGACGGGGACGGAGGACCGGGCGGGGCATCCGCGGAGACCGAGAGGGGCGCCGCGGCGGGGGCTCGCTCGCAGGTGGGCGAGGCCGGGGCCGGGGAAACCGCGCGGAAACCCCGCGGACATCAACACAATGTTTAAGTTCCCTACGGTTCCAGCCAGTTGAACCTTCCCCCACACTCTGCCCTGTCCCCGTCCGCCGCGGGCCCGCGCGGTCCGCCGTTCCCCAGGAGTGCCCATGCCGAGCGCACCACCGGCCGCCGGACGGCCCGTGAAGGCCGTTCACCCCGTGGACGAAGTGCCGCCGCCGCTCTCGCTCTTCGCCTTCGGGCTCCAGCACGTGCTCGCGATGTACGCGGGCGCGGTCGCCGTCCCGCTGATCGTGGGCGGGGCGATGAAGCTGCCGCCCGCCGATCTCGCGTACCTCATCACCGCCGACCTGCTGATATCCGGGATCGCGACCCTCATCCAGTGCGTCGGCGTGTGGCGGTTCGGGGTCCGGCTTCCGCTCATGCAGGGCTGTACGTTCGCCGCCGTCGCGCCGATGGTGCTCATCGGTACGGGCTCGGGCGGGCTGCCCGCGATCTACGGGGCCGTGATCGTCGCGGGGCTCGCGATGGTGCTGCTCGCGCCGGTCTTCGGGCGGCTGCTGCGTTTCTTCCCGCCGCTCGTGACGGGCACGGTCATCCTCGTGATCGGTCTCTCGCTCATGCCGGTCGCGGGGGCCTGGGTCGCGGGGGGCGAGGGTGCGAAGGACTTCGGCGCGCCGAAGAACCTCGCGCTCGCCCTCTTCGTGCTGCTCGTCGTGATCGGCGTGCAGCGGTTCGCGCCCGCGGTCCTTGGCCGGATCGCGGTGCTCGTCGGGATCGTCGCGGGTGTCCTGGTCGCGATCCCGTTCGGCTTCACGGACTTCGGCGGTGTCGGTGACGCGGACTGGGCGGGGATCAGCACCCCGTTCCACTTCGGTGCGCCCACCTTCGAGGCGGGCGCGATCGTGTCGCTGCTCATCGTCTCGCTCGTGTCGATGACGGAGACCTCGGGGGACATCATCGCGGTCGGCGAGATGACGGGGCGCGCGGCGGAGCCCGGCACCCTCGCGGACGGGTTGCGCGCGGACGGGATCTCGACCGTGCTCGGCGGTGTCTTCAACACCTTCCCGTACACGGCCTTCGCGCAGAACGTGGGGCTCGTCGGGATGACGCGGGTGCGCAGCCGCTGGGTGGTCGCGGCGGCCGGCGGGATGCTCGTCCTGCTCGGACTGCTGCCGAAGCTGGGCGCGGTGGTCGCCGCGGTGCCCGCGCCCGTCCTCGGCGGGGCCGGGCTGGTCATGTTCGGGACGGTCGCGGCGAGCGGACTGCGCACGCTCGCGGAGGTCGACTTCAAGGGCAACCACAACCTGACGGTGGTCGCGGTCGCGCTCGCGGTGGGACTGCTCCCGGTGGGCGTCCCGACGGTCTACGACCGCTTCCCGGACTGGTTCCAGACGGTCATGCACAGCGGGATCAGCGCGGGATGCCTCACGGCGCTCGTCCTGAACCTGCTCTTCCACCACCTGCCGGGCGCGAAGTCGCCGGAGCCGGCGGACGCGGCACCGGAGCCGGCAAAAGCGACGGACGGGGAACCCACCGCCCCGGCCACTGCGTCCGGCTCCCCCACCACGCCGGTCTCCCCCGAGCCCCCGGCGTCCTCAGCGGACGGGCGTGCCGAGCCGGTCGGCCTCGCGGGCGGCGGCGTCGAGGACGCGGTCGAGAAGTCCGGGGAAGAGTGCGTCTAGGTCGTCCCTGCGCAGCCCGTTGAGCTTCGCCGTGCCCCGGTAGACCTGGCGCACCACTCCGCTCTCGCGCAGTACCCGGAAGTGGTGCGTCGAGGTCGACTTGGTGACCGGGAGGGGGAACTCCGAGCAGTTCAGTTCCCGTTCCCGCGCCGCGAGTTCGCGCACGATGCGCAGCCGCAGCGGGTCGGCGAGCGCGTGGAGCACCGCTTCGAGCCGGATCTCGGCGCGCTCGGGGTGCGGCAGGGCGCGGCTGCCTGCGGCGGGGGTCGTCACGGCTGGCTCCAGGCGGGGCGGGCGGGGTACGGGCGGTCGGTGCGCGGCCATCGTACGACGCGTGCCGGTGCCGCTCCCCTGACGACGGGGGCCGCACCGGCACACGCCGGGTGATGCCGCGCGGGCGGGCTCAGTAGGCGCGGTGGTAGGGCTGCGCCACGTAGGGCCGCTCGCCGAGTTCCGTGGCGGCGCGCACGGCGAAGTACGGGTCGCGCAGGAGTTCGCGGCCGAGGAGGATCGCGTCGGCCTGGCCGTCCGCGAGGATCTTCTCGGCCTGCCGCGCCTCGGTGATGAGCCCGACGGCGGCTGCCGCGAGGTCCGTCTCGTTCTTGACCCGCTCGGCGAAACGCACCTGGTAGCCGGGGCCGCTCGCGATCGGCGCGGTGGGCGAGATGCCGCCCGTGGAGACGTCGAGGAGGTCGACGCCGTGCTCCTTGAGGGTGCGGGCGAAGGCGACGGTCTCGTCGGCGGTCCAGCCCGTGCGCGGGTCCTCGGGGTCCTCCTCGAACCAGTCGGTGGCCGAGATGCGGAAGAGCAGCGGCAGCTCCTCGGGCCACACGGCGCGTACGGCGTCGACGACCTCGCGCGCGAAGCGGGTGCGGTTCTCGTAGGAGCCGCCGTAGGCGTCGGTGCGGTGGTTGCTGTACGGGGAGAGGAACTGGTGGATGAGGTAGCCGTGCGCGCCGTGGATCTCGGCGGTACGGAATCCGGCGTCGAGCGCGCGGCGGGCCGCGTCCGCGAACTGGCCGACGATCTCGCGGATGCCGTCCTCGGTCAGTTCCTCGGGGACGGTGTGGGCGTCCGTGAAGGCGAGCGCGCTCGGGGCGACGGGCGTCCAGCCGTGCTCCGCGCCCGCGGGGATGGGGGCGCCGCGGTCGACCCAGGTGCGCTCCGTCGAGGCCTTGCGCCCGGCGTGGGCGAGCTGGACGCCGGAGACGGCGCCCTGCTCGTCGAGGAAACGCGTGATCCGGCGGAAGCCCTCCACCTGCGCGTCGTTCCACAGCCCGAGGTCGTACGGGCTGATGCGGGCCCCGGGGCTGACGCCGGTCGCCTCGGTGAGGATGAGCCCGGTGCCGCCGGTGGCGCGCGCGGCGAGGTGCTGGAAGTGCCAGTCGTTCGGCACTCCCTGTTCCGGCCCGTCCGGGACGGCGCTGTACTGGCACATGGACGCCATCCAGAGCCGGTTGCGGGCGGTCAGCGACCGGAGGGCGTAGGGCTCGAAGAGCGCGCTCACGCGATTCCCCTTTCGTGGTGAGGTGGCGGGACCTCCGAGCATAGTACGAATATCCTCGTAATACGAAAACTCTCGTATCAAGCGGCCGGTGGCGGTCCCGTCGTCGCGGCCTAGCCTGGGGGCATGGACGGTACGGATACGCGGGCGAGCGGCTCCGAGGGGTTCGTCCGGGCGCTGCGCGAGCGGGCGGTCGTCCTGGACGGCGGATTGTCGAACGAACTGGAGGCCGCGGGGCACGGCCTCGCGGACGCGCTCTGGTCGGCGCGGTTGCTGCGCGACGAGCCCGCCGCGCTCACCGAGGCGCACCGCGCCTACGTCGAAGCGGGCGCGGAGGTCGCGACGACGGCGAGCTACCAGGCGAGCTTCGAGGGCTTCGCGCGGCACGGCATCGACGCGGCGCGCACGCGCGAACTGCTCGCCCTGTCGGTGGCGGCGGCGCGCGCCTCGGGGAGCAAGTGGGTCGCGGCCTCGGTCGGCCCGTACGGCGCGATGCTCGCGGACGGCTCGGAGTACCGGGGACGGTACGGAGTGGACCGGGCCGCGCTCGAACGCTTCCACGGCCCCCGGGTCGAGGCACTGCTCGCCGCCGGGCCCGACGTCCTCGCGCTGGAGACCGTCCCGGACGCGGACGAGGCGCGGGCGCTGCTCGCCGTGGTGCGCGGCTGCGGGGTGCCCGTGTGGCTCTCGTACAGCGTGGCGGGCGGGAAGACGCGGGCGGGGCAGCCGCTGGACGCGGCCTTCGGGCTCGCGGCGGAGGTGGACGAGGTGGTGGCGGTGGGGGTCAACTGCTGCGAGCCGCTGGAGGTGGCGGACGCGGTGCGGCGCGCCGTCGCCGCGAGCGGGAAGCCGGGCGTCGCGTACCCGAACAGCGGCGAGCGATGGGACGCGCACGCGCGGGGCTGGCGCAGCGACCCGAGTTTCGTGCCGGGCCTCGCCGCCGAGTGGTACGCGGCCGGGGCGCGGCTCGTCGGCGGGTGCTGCCGGGTGGGGCCGGACGGGATCAGAGGTGTCGCGGACGTGCTGCGCGCAGCAGCGTGAGCCCGGCGGCGAGGCTCACGAGACCGCCCGTCAGGAAGGTGGCACGCACCCCGGCGCCGGCCAGGACGAGCCCGCCCAGGGCGGCGCCCGCGGCGATTCCGGCGTTGTAGGCGCCCGAGTTGGCGGCGAGCGCGAGATCGGTGCGGCGGGGTGCGTAGCGCAGCATGGCGTTCTGCGCGGCGAGGAAGACCGGGCCGAGCGCGAGGCCGAGCACGGCGAGGGAGCACACGGCGAGCACCTGGTGGCGGGCCCCGGCGGCGAGGCCGAGGAGCCCGGCGGACTGCACCACGACGGCGGCGGTGAGCGCGGCCCAGGGGAAGCGGTCGAGGAAGGGGCCCGTGGCGGCCACCCCGGCGAGGCAGGCCAGGCCGAGGCAGACGAGGAGCAGGCTCACCGTCCCCGTCGCGAAACCGCTCTCGGTGCCGAGGAGTTCGACCACGTACGTGAATCCGGCGAAACCGCCGGTCGCGGAGAGCGCGACAGAGACGAGGACCACGCGGAAGCGGCGCGCGCTCGGTTCGCTCGCGTACGAGGCCGGAGCGCTCTCCGGTGACGTGGTGGGCAGCAGGACGGCGATCGGCAGAAGCGCGAGGAGGCCGAGGACGGCGAGCAGACCGAAGGGGAGCCGCCAGTCGCCGTGCCGCCCGATCCACGTCCCGGCCGGGACGCCGACGACGAGCGCGAGGGAGCCCGCGACCGACACGATCCCGAGCACCCGGCCGCGCAGGCGTGGTGCGAACAGGCCCACGGCGACCTGCCCGAGCACGGCCCAGAAGAGTGCCTGCGCGAGCGCGGTGACGAAGCGCGCGGCGAGGAGCGGGAGGTAGGCGGGGGCGAGCGCGGCGCCGAGGCCCGAGGCGACGAGGGCCGCGAGGACCCCTGTCAGGAGGTGGCGGCGGGGCACGGCGCGGGTGAGGTGGGCGAGCGGTACCGAGACGACCGCGACGGTCAGCCCGTAGCACGAGACCAGCAGTCCGACCGCCCACAGCGGCACGTCGAGACCGGCGGCGATGCGGCCGAGCAGCCCGACGGGCAGGTTCTCGGCGGTGTTGAAGGCGAAGGCCGCGAGCATGAGCCCGAGGAGTACGGCCGGGGCGCGCCACCGGTTGTCCGCGAAGGCGTTCACGGGGCCAGCTCACACGTCCGACGGGCGGCGGGCAAACGGTTTCCGCCCGCTCCCGCCACTACGGCAGGCGCCAGTCCACGGGCTGCGCCCCCTGCTTGAGGAGCAGGTCGTTGGCGCGACTGAAGGGACGCGAGCCGAAGAAACCGCGGTCGGCGGACATCGGCGAGGGGTGCGCCGATTCGATGGCGGGGTAGTCGCCGAGGTGCGGACGCAGGTTGCGGGCGTCGCGGCCCCACAGGATCGAGACGAGGGGCTTGCCGCGCGCGACGAGGGCACGGATCGCCTGCTCGGTGACCTCCTCCCAGCCCTTGCCCCGGTGTGCGGCCGGGCTGCCGGGGGCGGTCGTGAGGGCCCTGTTGAGGAGCAGGACGCCCTGCCGGGTCCAGGGCGTGAGGTCGCCGTTGGAGGGCTGCGGGACGCCGAGGTCGGCCTGGAGTTCGCGGTAGATGTTGACCAGCGAGCCCGGCAGACGCCGCACCTCGGGAGCGACGGCGAAGCTCAGCCCGATGGCCATCCCCGGGGTCGGGTACGGGTCCTGGCCGACGATCAGCACCTTGACCTCGTCCAGCGGCTGCTGGAAGGCGCGCAGGATGTTCTTCCCGGCCGGGAGGTACGTGCGCCCGGCGGCGATCTCGCCGCGCAGGAAGTCCCCCATGGCGGCGATCCGCCCGGCGACAGGGGCGAGGGCCTCGGCCCAGCCCGCTTCGACCACTTCGTTCAAGGGTTGTGCTGGCACGGCGTCACTCTATCGGCGCAGTGACGTACGTCCCAATCCGGACCCGCGCACGGGCTCCCCGGCGCGGGCCGCCCGTGTGCGGAGGCTAGGCTGCGGCCCGCCCCGTCCCGTGTGCCCGAGGAGACCGTTCATGCCGCCGTACGACACCGCAGGCCGTGAGCCCGTCGTGGTGGGGGTGGACTCGGGCGGTTCCGGGGTGCGGTTCGCGGTGGCGGGGGGTCCGTACCGGGAGCCGCGGGTGCTCGTCTCGCGGGTGCCCGTGCGGACGGGGCCCGAGGGGATCTCGGCGGCGCATCTGCTCGAACAGCTCCTGCCCGCCGTGCGCGGCGCGCTGCCCGAGGGGGCGCGGCCGGCCGCGCTCGTGGTGGGCGCGGCGGGGATGGCGACGCTCGGGGCCGACCTGCGGGCCGTGCTGCCGGGG
>NZ_JAAGLR010001178.1 GCF_010548245.1 Streptomyces sp. SID11385 | reverse complement strand
CCCCGCTCCGGCCTCCGGACCGGCCCCGGCCGCCGGGGCGGCGGAGAAGGCCCCCGCGCGCAGCACGTCGAAGCCCGCGACCCGCACCAAGCCCGCCACCAAGGCCCCGGCCAAGTCCGAGCCCAAGTCCGAGCCCAAGTCCGAGCCCAAGTCCGCGCCGAAGGACGCCACCAAGGCCCCGTCCAGGTCCGCGTCCAAGGATGCCGCCAAGACCCCGGCCAAGTCCGCTTCCAGGCCCGCCACGAAGCCCGCCGCCAAGAGCGCCCCGAAGGCGCGGGCCAAGTCCCCGGCCACGGCCAGGACCGCCACCGGGTCACCCGCCGAGGTCCCCGCCCAGGCCGGGGCGAAGCCGGCCGGCTCGTCCGCTGCCACCACCGCCCCCGCGACCACCACGTCCGCGACCACGGGGCGCGTCACGCTGCGCGAG
>NZ_JAAGLR010000179.1 GCF_010548245.1 Streptomyces sp. SID11385 | reverse complement strand
GCTCGGCCGCGTACACGGCCTCGACCAGGGCCTCGCGGGTCGGGAAGTGGCGGTACAGCGTGCCGATGCCGACACCGGCATCGCGGGCGATGCCTTCGAGCGACACCGGGCCCTCGGCCGCCGCGAAGGCCGCCCCGGCGACCCGGACGAGCTTGTCCCGGTTGCGCAGCGCGTCGGCGCGGGGGGTACGCGGCTTCTTCCC
>NZ_JAAGLR010000035.1 GCF_010548245.1 Streptomyces sp. SID11385 | reverse complement strand
CCGTCCACCGCGGCGCCGTCCGCGCCGCGATCGGCACCCGCGCCGCGATGTTCGCCCCCGTACGCGACCTCGGCCTCGTCGCCCTGTGGGAGGACGGCGACAGCGGCCACAGCGAGGACCACGCCCCCCAGCCGCACGCGCGGGAAGTCCTCGTGCTGCGGGCGAGCCGCGAGGCCGGTGCCGAGGGGCCGCCCGCTCCCGCCTTCCTGCTCGGCTCCGTCGGCTGCACCGTCGAGGCCGCCCAGCTCGTCCG
>NZ_JAAGLR010001183.1 GCF_010548245.1 Streptomyces sp. SID11385 | reverse complement strand
CGCGTCCACCGCGGCGGCCGCCGCCTCGGCCCGGGCCCGCCGCAGCGCGGCCCTGCGCCGCCGGTAACGCGGCGGCACGACCTTCTCCGCCCAGTGCGGCACCCGGGGCTGGAAGCGCGGCAGCAGGAGCAGTACGAGACCCACCGCGCTCCCCGCCATGATCGCGAGCACGATCCACATCGAGGCCGAGTTCACCGAGTAGGCGAGCGTGCCGAAGGAGATGAGCGCGCACCAGAAGTACATGATCAGCACGGCCCGGGACTTGGAGTGCCCGAGCTGCAACAGACGGTGGTGGAGGTGACCCCGGTCGGCGGCGAACGGCGACTGGCCGCGCCACGTGCGCCGTACCACCGCGAGCACGAGGTCCACCGCGGGCACCGCGATGATCGACAGCGGCAGCAGGAGCGGGATGTACGAGGGCACCATCTCGTGGACCGAGGCGCGCTCCGAGCCCGTGAACAGGTTGAGTGCGTCCGGCTCGACCTGTCCGGTGATCGAGATGCCGCCCGCGGCGAGCACGAGCCCGATGAGCATCGAGCCCGAGTCGCCCATGAAGATCCTGGCGGGGGGCATGTTGTGCGGCAGGAAGCCGAGGCACATGCCGATGAGGATCGCCGAGAAGAGCGTCGCGGGGGCCGCCGCCTCGATGGCGTGCCCGTACCAGATGCGGTACGAGTACAGGAAGAACGCTGCGGCGGCGATGCAGACCATGCCGGCCGCGAGGCCGTCGAGCCCGTCCACGAAGTTGACCGCGTTGACCGTGACGAGGACGAGCGCGACCGTGAGCAGATTGCCCTGCCAGGCGCTCAGCAGGATCGTGCCCTCGCCGGGGATCGGCAGCCACAGGATGGTGAGGCCCTGGACGACCATGACGCCGGCCGCGATGAGCTGGCCGCCGAGCTTCACGAGGGCGTCGATCTCGTACTTGTCGTCGAGCACGCCGACGATCCAGATGATCGCGGCGCCCGAGAGCAGCGCCCGGGGCTCGTGCGAGGTCACGAAGACGTTGTTGAGGTTCGTGAGGTGATCGGCGACGAGGAGTCCCGCGCACAGCCCCGCGAACATCGCGATGCCCCCGAGCCGGGGGGTCGGTTCGCGGTGCACGTCCCGGGCCCGGATCTCGGTCATGGCGCCCGCGACGATGGCGAACTTCCGCACCGGTCCGGTCAGCAGATAGGTCACCGCCATCGTGATGCAGAGCGTCAGCAGGTATTCACGCACGGGCTTCCCCACAGATCGAGCGGCCATCCTCCAGCGCACACCTTAGCTTCGCGCGCATACCGCCTTGACCTTCCGGGTAGCCCCTTTGGTTGTCCCGAAACGCCCTCGTAGCGGGTCACGAGGCCCCCGACCCGCCCAAATCCCCCGCACCGCACATCCGTCGCACGGGGGACGTACCGCGCCCGCGCATCGCGGGCCGGTTCCTTCAGGCGCCGGGCGGCACGCGGCCCCGCTCCCCCGGGTTCACCGGGCCACTTCGGCCCCTGTCAGCGCGTTGATCACGGGATCGAGCGCTTCGCTGATCTCCCCGCCGATGGCCTCGAAGAAGGTCAGCGGCGCCCCGTAGGGATCGTGCACCTCGTCCGCCTCGGGCGTCGGCGCGAGCAGCCAGCCGCGCAGCGCGGCGGCGGCCCGGACGAGCGCCCGCGCGCGGCCCGCGAGATCGGCGGTGTCCGGCAGCGTCGCGGGGTCTATCGCCCGTACGAGCCGGGTGAACTCCTTGAGCGTGAAGGTGCGCAGGCCCGCCGAGTGCCCCATCGAGATCACCTGGGCGCGGTGGTCCCGGGTGGCGGTGAGGACGAGGTCGGCGTGGATGACGTGCCCGTCGAGCAGTTCCCTGGCGCGGAACCCCGCGGGATCGGCGCCCAGTTCACTGAGCACGGCCGCCGCGTTCTCCTCCATCGGCGCGCCCTCGTGCCCCCACGTGCCCGCGCTCTCCACGATCAGCTCGCTGCCCGCGCGCGCCCCGAGCCGGGCCGCCAGGGCATGCCGGGTCAGCCGCTCGGTGATCGGCGAGCGGCACACGTTCCCGGTGCTGACGTGGAGGATGCGGAAGGGAGGGTCGGGCGGGTCCCCGGGTATGTCCCGCCCTTCGCCGGGGGCCGTCAACTGGCCACCTTGAGATGGGGTACCACCTTGCGCAGCTCTTCGGCGTCGATGACCCCGGCGCGCAGGAGCACGGGCACCTCGCCGCTCACGTCGACGATCGAGGAAGGAACGTTTCCCGAGGTGGGACCGCCGTCGAGGTAGACGGAGACCGAGTCGCCGAGCATCTCCTGGGCCGCGTCGCAGGTCTCGGGCGCCGGATGACCGGTGAGGTTGCCCGAGGAGACGGCCATCGGGCCGAAGTCGGTGAGGAGTTCGATCGCGACGGGGTGCAGCGGCATCCGGATCGCGACGGTGCCGCGGGTGTCCCCGAGGTCCCAGGCGAGCGAGGGCTGGTGGCGGGCGACGAGCGTGAGGCCGCCGGGCCAGAAGGCGTCCACGAGGTCCCAGGCGGTCTCGGAGAAGTCCGTGACGAGGCCGTGCAGGGTGTTCGGGGAGCCGATGAGCACGGGCGAGGGCATGTTGCGCCCGCGGCCCTTGGCGGCGAGCAGGTCGCCGACCGCCTCGGCGCTGAAGGCGTCGGCGCCGATGCCGTAGACGGTGTCGGTCGGCAGGACGACGAGTTCGCCGCGCCGTACTGCGGAGGCGGCCTCGCGCAGGCCGGTGGCGCGGTCGGTCGCGTCGTCGCAGTCGTATCGCCGTGCCATCAGCGGGTCTCCTGTTCGCGGGGAAGGTGCGGGGGGTCGTGCGGGGTCCGGCGGGGGTCGTGCGGGCCCGGGCGGCTCACGGGAGGGCCTTGCGGGCCGTCGCGAAGCGCGGGCGCTTGTTGAGGTCGGGGTGGTCGGCGGCGTCGGCCCAGCCGCGCTCCTCGGTGAAGAGCCACGGCACCTGGCCGCCCTGGGTGTCGGCGTGCTCGACGACGACGACGCCGCCGGGGCGCAGCAGGCGGTGCGCGGTGCGCTCGATGCGGCGGATCGTGTCGAGGCCGTCCTCGCCGGAGAAGAGCGCCATCTCGGGATCGTGGTCGCGGGCCTCGGGCGCCACGTACTCCCACTCGGTGAGCGGGATGTACGGCGGGTTGGAGATCACCAGGTCCACCTGGCCGTCGAGTTCGGGCAGGGCCGCGAAGGCGTCGCCCTGGTGGAGGTGGACGCGGGAGCCCTCGACGTTCCTGCGGGTCCACGCGAGGGCGTCCTCGCTCAGCTCGACGGCGTGCACCGTGGAGCGCGGCACCTCCTGGGCGAGCGCGAGCGCGATGGCTCCCGAGCCGGTGCACAGGTCCACGACGAGCGGTTCGACGACGTCCATCGCGCGCACGGCGTCTATGGCCCAGCCGACGACGGACTCGGTCTCGGGCCGGGGCACGAAGACCCCGGGGCCCACCTGGAGCTCCAGGTACCGGAAGTAGGCCCGCCCGGTGATGTGCTGGAGCGGCTCGCGCGCCTCGCGGCGGGCGATCGCCTCCCAGTAGCGGGCGTCGAAGTCGGCGTCCGGGACGGTGTGCAGCTCCCCGCGCTTGACGTCGTGCACGTACGCGGCGAGTTCCTCCGCGTCGTTGCGGGGGGAGGGCACACCGGCGGCGGCGAGCCGCTGGGTGGCCTGGGCCACCTCGGCGAGCAGGAGGTTCACGCGCCTGTCCTTCCTGTGGCGCCGGCGCCGCCGGCTGCCGCGGCCCGCGGGGGGCCGCTTTCGGTCACACGCTCGTGGAGCGTCGTACGGGACCGGACGGCGGCCCCGCGCACGGTCACGCCGCGGCGAGCTTGGCCGCGGAGTCCGCGTCCACGCACGCCTGGATCACCGCGTCGAGATCCCCGTCGAGCACCTGGTCGAGGTTGTACGCCTTGTAGCCGACGCGGTGGTCGGAGATGCGGTTCTCGGGGAAGTTGTACGTCCGGATCTTCTCCGAGCGGTCCACGGTGCGCACCTGGCTGCGGCGCGCGTCGGCCGCCTCGCGCTCGGCCTCCTCCTGCGCCGCCGCCAGGAGGCGGGAGCGCAGGATGCGCAGGGCCTGCTCCTTGTTCTGGAGCTGGCTCTTCTCGTTCTGGCAGGAGGCGACGACGCCGGTGGGCAGGTGCGTGATGCGCACCGCCGAGTCGGTCGTGTTGACGGACTGGCCACCGGGGCCCGAGGAGCGGTAGACGTCGATGCGCAGGTCGTTCGGGTTGATCTCGACGTCCACCTCCTCCGCCTCCGGGGTGACGAGGACCCCGGCGGCCGAGGTGTGGATGCGGCCCTGGGACTCGGTCGAGGGCACGCGCTGCACGCGGTGCACGCCGCCCTCGTACTTCATCCGCGCCCAGACGCCCTGGCCGGGCTCGGGGCTGGCGTTGCCCTTCGTCTTCACGGCGACCTGGACGTCCTTGTAGCCGCCCAGCTCGGACTCGGTGGCGTCGAGGATCTCGGTCTTCCAGCCGACCCGCTCGGCGTACCGCAGGTACATGCGCAGCAGGTCCCCGGCGAAGAGCGCGGACTCGTCGCCGCCGGCGCCCGCCTTGATCTCCAGGATGACGTCCTTCTCGTCGCTCGGGTCGCGCGGGACGAGCAGGAGGCGCAGCTTCTCGGTCAGCTCCTCGCGGCGCTCGTCCAGCTCCTTGACCTCGGCGGCGAACTCGGGGTCCTCGGCGGCGAGTTCGCGGGCGGTGGCGATGTCGTCCCCGGTCGCGCGCCAGGCCCGGTAGGTGCCGACGATGGGCGTCAGCTCGGCGTAGCGCTTGCTGAGCCGCCGGGCGTTGGCCTGGTCGGCGTGGACCGAGGGGTCGGCGAGCGTCCGTTCGAGCTCGGCGTGCTCGCCGATGAGTTCCTCGACCGCCTCGAACATCTCCGGGCTCCAAATCGCGTACGTGGAAGGGCTGCGGGGCTGGGCCGCACGGGGGGGACCGCTGCGGCGGTGGCGCCGGGGGGCGTGCCACCGCCGAAAAAGCGCCGGCCCCGACCGCCCCGAGGGGCGGCCGAGGACCGGCGCGTTCGGCTCGCTACTTCTTGGCGGAGCCGGTGGCGGCCTTGCCGAAGCGGGCCTCGAAGCGGGCCACGCGGCCGCCGGTGTCGAGGATCTTCTGCTTGCCCGTGTAGAACGGGTGGCACTCGGAGCACACGTCGGCGCGGATGGTGCCGGACGGGACGGTGCTACGGGTCGTGAACGACGCGCCACAGGTGCAGCTGACCTGCGTCTCGACGTACTCGGGGTGGATGTCGCGCTTCAAGGTGTCTCCTAGGTTCTGGAGGGTGCCGGGTCGCGGAGCCGGGAATGGCGCCACGTGAACCGGGACCGACGTACCAGTTTGCCAGCACTGGCCGCATCCCCCAAAACCGGGGTGGGGGCGCTCGTATTCCCGTACGCGGGGTCGCCCGCCGGTGCCGGTTCGTGACGCGGGGGGCATACGGGTCCGGGCGGGCCCGTACGCCCCCGTCTCAGCCCTTGACGACCCCGTCGGCGCCGCCCTCCGTCGTGCCGTGCAGCGCCGCCGCGGGGACCGCCCGGTCGGCGCGCAGCGCCTTCCAGAGCTGTGTGTCCTTCGCGGTGTCGGGCAGGACGCGGTTGGCGTTCTGGGGGTCGTAGGCGACGGGCAGCGTCACCATCGTCGTCGCCGAGGTCTTGACGCCCTTGAGCGAGGTGCCGAACTTGGCGAGGCCGCCGACCGAGTCGAGCCCCGAGTCGGTCGTGAGGGCGCTCGTCGCGGCCCCCGCGAGCTTGTACGCCTTCGCGGGGTTGCCGAGCACGCCGACGTGTTTGACGCGCTCGATGAGCGCCTTGACGAAGGCCTGCTGGAGCTGGATGCGGCCGAGGTCGCTGCCGTCGCCGACGCCGTGCCGGGTGCGGACGAGGCCGAGGGACTGCTCGCCGTCCAGCGTGTGCCTGCCGGCGGCGAGGCTCAGGTGGCTGGAGGCGTCCTGGATGGGCTTCGTGGTGGTGAGCGGGACGCCGCCGAGCGCATCGACGAGCTTCTTGAAGCCCGTGAAGTCGACCTCGACGTAGTGGTCCATGCGGATGCCGGACATCGACTCGACGGTCTTGACGGCGCACGCGGGCCCGCCGGCCGCGTAGGCGCTGTTGAACATCGCCTGGTGCGCGGCCGGGACGCTCTTCCCGTCGTCCGTCGTGCACGCGGGCCGGTCCACGAGGGTGTCGCGCGGGATCGAGACGACGCTCGCCTTCTTGTGGCCCTCGTAGACGTGCACGACCATCGCGGTGTCCGAGCGCGCCGAGCCCTCGTCGTGCCCGTACGCGCCGTTGCTGCCCGAGCGCGAGTCGGAGCCGAGGACGAGGATGTCCATCGAGCCGTCGTCGGTGTCGGCGGGCCGGTCCTTGCCGAGCGCCGCGTCGATGTCGACGCCCTTGATGTTGTGGTCGAGGTGCCAGTAGGCGTAGCCGAGGCCCGAGCCGCCGAGTACGACGACGCCCGCGGTGGTCCAGGCGGCGATCAGCAGGCCCTTGCGGCGGGCGCGCGGCTTGCGGCGGCGCCCCTTGCCGCCCCGGCGGGGGCGGGACCCCTCCTCGGGGCCCACGGGGGTGTCGGTCATGCGCTCCTCAGCTCTGTCGCGTGGCTCCCCCGTCCCGGCGTGCTCACGTCAGCACATGCCCGGATTTCGCCAGCGTCGCACAACGCGCTGTGATCACGACGGACCCCACGTCGGCCGATCGGTGGCCCCCACACGCGAACTGCCTGCGGTTTTCCCGCGCGGTGCGGGAGCGGGGCCGCTCACGGGCTGTGGCGAAGGACACGCGGGGACGGGGGCGAGGGCCGGGACCGGCACGGGGACGGGACGGGGACGGCCCGGCGTACCCGGGCGGCGCGAAGGCCGGGGGCCGCCCTCCCGTGTGGGAAGACGGCCCCCGGCCTTCGTTCAGGTCCTGCGGGTCCCTACGGGCCTCACTCGCCGCCGTTGCCGGTGCCGGGCGTGGTCTTCTGGATCTGGAGCAGGAACTCCGCGTTGGACTTGGTCTTCTTCATCCGGTCCAGGAGCAGTTCGATCGCCTGCTGCTGGTCGAGCGCGTGGAGCACCCGGCGCAGCTTCCAGACGATGCCCAGCTCGTCACCGGCGAGGAGGATCTCCTCCTTGCGGGTGCCGGAGGCGTCGACGTTGACCGCCGGGAAGATGCGCTTGTCCGCGAGCTTGCGGTCGAGGACCAGCTCCATGTTGCCGGTGCCCTTGAACTCCTCGAAGATCACGTCGTCCATGCGCGAGCCGGTCTCGACGAGCGCGGTGGCGAGGATGGTGAGCGAGCCGCCGTCCTCGATGTTGCGCGCGGCGCCGAAGAAGCGCTTGGGCGGGTAGAGCGCCGTGGAGTCGACACCGCCGGAGAGGATGCGCCCGGAGGCCGGGGCCGCCAGGTTGTAGGCGCGGCCGAGGCGGGTGATCGAGTCGAGGAGCACGACGACGTCGTGGCCCAGCTCGACGAGCCGCTTCGCCCGCTCGATCGCCAGCTCGGCGACCGTGGTGTGGTCCTCGGCGGGCCGGTCGAAGGTCGAGGAGATGACCTCGCCCTTCACCGAGCGCTGCATGTCGGTGACCTCTTCGGGCCGCTCGTCGACGAGGACGACCATGAGGTGGCACTCGGGGTTGTTCGTGGTGATCGCGTTGGCGACCGCCTGCATGATCATGGTCTTGCCGGTCTTCGGCGGGGCCACGATCAGCCCGCGCTGGCCCTTGCCGATCGGGGCGACGAGGTCGATGATCCGCGTGGTCAGCACCCCGGGGTCGGTCTCCAGGCGGAGCCGGTCCTGCGGGTAGAGCGGGGTGAGCTTCTGGAACTCGGGGCGGCCGCGCCCGGTCTCGGGCGCCATGCCGTTGACCGAGTCGAGGCGCACGAGCGCGTTGAACTTCTCGCGCCGCTCGCCGTCCTTGGGCTGGCGGACCGCACCCGTGACGTGGTCGCCCTTGCGCAGGCCGTTCTTGCGGACCTGGGCGAGCGAGACGTACACGTCGTTGGGGCCCGGCAGGTAGCCGGAGGTCCGGATGAACGCGTAGTTGTCGAGGATGTCGAGGATGCCCGCGACGGGGATCAGGACGTCGTCCTCGTTGACCTGCGGTTCGTTGATCTCGTCGCGACCGCGACGGCCCCGGCGGTCGCGGTAGCGGCCCCGGCGGCCACGGCGTCCGCCGTCGTCGTCGAAGTCGTCCTGCGGCCGGTTGTCGTGCTGCTTCTGGCGGTTCTGGTTGCCGCCGCCCTGCTGGTCGTCGCCCTTGTTGCCGCGACGGTTGTTGTCGCGGTCGCGGCCGTCGCGGTTGTTGTCGCGGCCGTCGCGGTTGCCGTCGCGGTCGCGGCCCCTGCGGCGGTCGCGGTCGCGGCCCGAGCGGCCCTCGGCGTTGTCGCCGTCGTGCTGGCCGTGCTGGCCGCCCTGCTGGCCGCCGTCCTGGCGGTCCTGCTTGGCGCGGTTGTCCCGGTTGTCGCGGTTCCCGCGGTCGTCGCGGTTCTCGCGCTGCGGCTGCTCGGCGGCCTGCGGCTGCTCGGTGGCGGCCTCGGGGCTGCCGGCCTCGGCCGTGGCGCGGCAG
>NZ_JAAGLR010001147.1 GCF_010548245.1 Streptomyces sp. SID11385 | reverse complement strand
CGGGCGCGCTCGCGCCGGGCGCGGCGGCGGCGCAGGAGCGCCCAGGTCCCGGCGAGGACGAGAACGAAGGCGCCGGAGGCGAGGAAGGCGGGGACGAGGGGGCAGTCGTCGTCCTCGGCGAGGCCCCAGGAGGCGGGGGCCGAGCCGCGTGCGGAGCGCAGGGTGAGCCGTACGAAGGCGTCGAGCTGTCGCGGCAGGGCCTGCGCGCGCACCGCCGACACGGCGCGGCGCACCGTGCCGGCGCCCAGGACCGTGTCGTCGGCGCGCGCGTACAGGGTGTCGCCGAGCCGTACCGCGTAGACCCCCGCGATGCCCGTCGACTGCCGCAGCTCGTCGAGGAGTTGCCCGGCGCGGCTGCCGCTCGGCAGCACGGCGACGAAGACGGCCCGGTCGCCGTCCTCGATGCGCCGTTCCAGGGCCCGCTCCCCCGCCTTCGAGAACTCCGCGCGCATCGCGGGGTCCACGTACACCGGATCGGCGCGCAGCGCCCGCGCGACGGACCGCACCCCGGCGTCCACGGCCACCGCCGCCGGAGCCGCCGCGAGGAAGGAGCCGAGGGCGAGCAGGAGGGTGAGGAGCGGGGCGAGGAGCCGGGGGGCCACGGGGGTGCGGGGCGCGGGCGGCACGCGTACCGCGCGGATCAGGGACCGGGGCGGGACCGGAACCACGCGGCCGCGGGGCCCGGGCAGCACCGGTACCGCGCGGGTGCGGGCGGGCGCTGCGGCGACCGGCCGGGGAGCGACCGCGGGGCGGCCCGGCCTGATCTGGTTCATGCGTTCGACGCTAGCCGAGGGGCAGCCCCGGGCCGAGCGGCAAAAGCTTCCTTTTACACCTTGCGGCCCGGGTCTTTTCCCTCGTCCACCCGTGCGGGTCACTCCTCGCCCGCGCACGGTCCCCGCGTCACTCGGAAGGGGTGACCCCGGCGCGCAGCAAGCCGTACGTGTAGGCGTCCTCCAGGGCCTGCCACGAGGCGGCGATGACGTTGTCCGCGACGCCCACGGTGGACCACTCCGTCTCGCCGTCGCCGGTCGAGATGAGGACGCGGGTCGTGGACTCGGTGCCGTGGCGGCCCTCCAGGATGCGCACCTTGTAGTCGGTGAGGCGGAAGCCCGCGAGTTCGGGGTGGATGCGCTCCAGGGCGACGCGCAGCGCGCGGTCGAGCGCGTTGACGGGGCCGTTGCCCTCGGCGGTCGCGACGATGCGCTCGCCCTTGGCCCACAGCTTCACCGTCGCCTCGTTGGCGTGGCTGCCGTCGGGGCGGTCCTCGACGATGGCCCGCCAGGACTCCGTACGGAAGTAGCGCGGCGCGCGGCCCTCGGCCTCGGTGCGCAGCAGGAGTTCGAAGGAGGCGTCGGCCGCCTCGTAGCTGTAGCCCTTGAGTTCGTGCTCCTTGACGCGCGCGACGACGCGGCCGACGAGCTCCCTGTCGCCCGACAGGTCGATGCCGAGTTCCTTGCCCTTGAGCTCGACGGAGGCGCGACCGGCCATGTCGGAGACGAGCATGCGCAGGCGGTTGCCGACGAGTTCGGGCTCGATGTGCTGGTAGAGCGCGGGATCGACCTTGATCGCGGAGGCGTGGAGGCCGCCCTTGTGCGCGAAGGCGGAGACGCCGACGTAGGGCTGGTGGGTGGCGGGGGTGAGGTTGACGACCTCGGCGATGGCGTGCGAGATGCGCGTCATCTCGCGCAGCGCGCCCTCGGGGAGGACCTGGCGCCCGTACTTCAGCTCCAGGGCGGCGACGACGGGGAAGAGGTTGGCGTTGCCGACGCGTTCGCCGTAGCCGTTCGCGGTGCCCTGGACGTGGGTCGCGCCGGCGTCGACGGCGGCGAGGGTGTTGGCGACGGCGCAGCCGGAGTCGTCCTGGGCGTGCATGCCGAGGCGGGCGCCGGTGTCGGCGAGGACGGTCTGCACGATCGCGCCGACCTGCGCGGGCAGCATCCCGCCGTTGGTGTCGCACAGCACGACGACGTCGGCGCCCGCCTCGTGCGCGGTACGGACGACGGCCTTCGCGTACGCGGGGTTCTCGCGGTAGCCGTCGAAGAAGTGCTCGCAGTCGAGGAAGACGCGGCGGCCCTGGGCGCGCAGGTGCGCGACGGTGTCGGCGATCATCGCGAGGTTCTCGTCGAGCGTCGTGCGCAGGGCGAGCTCGACGTGGCGGTCGTGGGACTTGGCGACGAGCGTGATGACGGGGGCGCCGGAGTCGAGGAGTGCCTGGACCTGCGCGTCGTCGGCGGCCTTGGTGTGGGCGCGGCGGGTGGAGCCGAAGGCGACGAGCTGGGCGTGCCGGAAGGGGACCTCCTTCTGGACGCGGGCGAAGAACTCGGTGTCGCGCGGGTTGGCGCCCGGCCAGCCGCCCTCGATGAAGCCGACGCCGAAGTCGTCGAGGTGGCGGGCGATGGTGAGCTTGTCGGCGACGGTGAGGTTGATGCCCTCGCGCTGGGCGCCGTCGCGCAGCGTCGTGTCGAAGACGTGGAAGTCACGGGCGACGGCGGCGTCGGCGGTGGGGGCGGCGGTGGCTCCGGGCGTGGGGGCCGGTTCCTGGGCGTCGGGTGTGGCGGTCATGGGCTGGGGCTCCTGTGGGGTTCGGAAAGGGGGCTGCGTGGTGGCTCCGTCGCCTCTCCACTCGCGTCGCTCCGTCCATCGGCCGGGTGGGGCCGGAAACGAAAAAGACCCCTCGCGGGTGCGAGAGGTCTGCGCGCGGGTCCGAGGCTCGGTGGCCGTGACCGCGAAGGTGTGGATCGCGGATCAGCGGCCACGAAGGACCGGCGCGCTGCGGCCGATAATCATGGCGCGAACGAGCATGGAGGCAGTGTGCCACAGCGGCACGCGGGGGTGGAGGGGGCGTCTCAGGATGCGGGCCGAGGGGCGGCTCAGGCCGGTTCCGTACGGGGCTCGGGTGCCGGGCCGGGGCCCGGGACGTGCGCGGGGGCGGCGCCACCGGTCAGGTCCAGGTCGCGGGTCTCGCGCATCGACACGTAGACGACGAGCGAGACCGCCGCGCAGCCCGCGACGTACCAGGCGAAGCCGCTCTCGGCGCCCGCGTTCTTGAACCACAGCGCGACGTACTCGGCCGTGCCGCCGAACGCCGCGTTCGCGAGGGCGTACGGGAGGGCGACGCCGAGGGCGCGGACGCCCGTCGGGAAGAGTTCCGCCTTCACGCACGCGTTGACCGACGTGTAGCCGGTCACCACGACCAGCGCCACCAGCGAGAGGCCGAGCGCGGGCCAGAAGCTCTTCGCGTGGGCGAGGAGGGTGAGCAGGGGGACGGTCAGGAACGTCGAGCCGAGCGCGAAGGTGATGAGGAGGGGGCGGCGGCCCACGCGGTCCGAGAGCGCCCCCGCCAGCGGCTGGAGCGCGGCGAAGACGAGGAGCGCGACGAGCGAGACGAGCGTCGCCGTGCGTTTCGGCAGCCCGGCGGTGTTCGCGAGGTACTTCGTGAGGTAGGTCGTGTACGTGTAGTACGCGACCGTGCCGCCCATCGTGAGCGCGACGACGAGCAGCGCCTCGCGCTTGTGGCGCAGCAGCGCGCGGACGGTGCCCCGGTCGGCGGGCGCGGCGTCGGCCTCGTAGACCTCCGTCTCCAGCATCGTGCGGCGCAGCCACAGGACGACGCCCGCGCCGAGCGCGCCCACGGCGAAGGGCACGCGCCAGCCCCACGCGTGCAGCGCCGCGTCGCTCAGGGCGTGCTGGAGCAGGAGGAGCAGGGCGAGGCCGAGGATCTGGCCGAGTGTCATCGACACGTACTGGAAGCTGGAGGCGAAGCCGCGGCGGTGCGGTGCGGCCGCCTCCGTGAGGTACGTCGCGCTCGCCGCGTACTCGCCGCCGACCGAGAGTCCCTGGAGGAGCCGCGCGAGGAGGAGGACGGCCGCGCCGCCGTAGCCGGCGACGCCGTAGGTGGGTGCGACGGCGATGAGGACCGCGGAGGCCGACATGAGCGAGACGGTGAGGGTCAGCGCCGCCTTGCGGCCCCTGCGGTCGCCGACGCGGCCGAGGAGCCAGCCGCCGACCGGGCGCAGGAAGAAGCCGACCGCGAAGATGCCCGCGGTGTTCATGAGCCGGGCCGTCGCGTCGTCCTCGGGGAAGAAGGCGCTCGCGAAGTACGGCGCGAAGCTCGCGTAGACGAACCAGTCGAACCACTCGACCATGTTCCCGGCGGAGCCGGCCCCGATCTTCTTCCACTGCTGCCGGGACCGGCCGTGCTGTCGTTCCATGGGGCGAACGGTGCCCGGGGGTAAGGGGCGTCATCCAGGATGACGCGCCTTACCCCCGGACGAATCAACCGCGTGCGAACACTCAGCCGAGTTCGTGCATCCAGCCGTGCGTGTCCTCGGCCGCGCCGGACTGGAGGGCGAGCAGTCCCTCGCGCAGCCGCATCGTGACGGTGCCGGGGGTGCCGTCGCCCTGGGTCCACTCGGCGCCCGCGGACTTGACCGTGCCGACCGGCGTGATGACGGCCGCCGTACCGCAGGCGAAGACCTCGGTGAGGCGCCCCTCCTCGGTGTCGCGCTTCCACTCCTCGGTCGAGATGCGGCGCTCCTCGGCGGTGTAGCCGAGTTCGCGGGCGAGGGTGAGGAGCGAGTCGCGCGTGATGCCGGGGAGCAGGGAGCCGCTCAGTTCCGGCGTGACGATGTGGTCGCCGTAGACGAAGTAGAGGTTCATGCCGCCCATCTCCTCGACCCAGCGGTGCTCGACGGCGTCGAGCCACACGACCTGGTCGCAGCCCTTGGCGGCGGCCTCGGCCTGCGCGACGAGCGAGGCGGCGTAGTTGCCGCCGGTCTTCGCGGCGCCCGTGCCGCCCTTGACGGCGCGCACGTAGTCCTCGGAGAGCCACACCGAGACGGGCTGGACGCCACCGGAGAAGTAGGCGCCGGCGGGCGAGGCGATGACGACGAAGAGGTACTCGTTGGCGGGCTTGACGCCGAGCCCGACCTCCGTGGCGATCATGAAGGGGCGCAGGTAGAGGCTGGCCTCGCCGTGCGCGGGGACCCACGCCTTGTCCTGGCGCACGAGCGCGTCGCAGGCGGCGACGAAGGTCTCGACGGGCAGTTCGGGCATCGCGAGGCGGCGCGCGGAGCGCTGGAAGCGCTCGGCGTTCGCCTCGGGCCGGAACGTCGCGACGGAGCCGTCGGGGCGGCGGTACGCCTTGAGGCCCTCGAAGATCGTCTGCGCGTAGTGCAGCGTCATGTTCGCCGGGTCGAGCGAGAGCGGCGCGTAGGGGACGAGCTGGGCCTCGTGCCAGCCGCGGCCCTCGGTCCACTTGATCGTCACCATGTGGTCGGTGAAGTGCCGGCCGAAGCCCGGGGCGGTGAGGATCGCCTCGCGCTCGGCGTCGGAGAGGGGCGTCGCGGTGGGCTTCAGCTCGATCGTCGGCGTCATGACTCTTCCTTCGGTTCTCGTCTGGGTAGTAGGACGTCCGAGCATCGTGCGATGTCGCGGCTCCGTGTCCGATTATCGCTCGCCCGCTCGAACAGCGGAACGGTGCGGGCGCGGAATCGGCGGCGCGGAGGGGGGACGTCGCACAGGTCACGTACCCCGGGACGCACCGAAGCCGCCGGGCGGTGGTGCGTGGCCCGGCGGCTGTGGTGCTCGGTGGAGCAGGGGTGGTACGGCGTTGTCCGCGGTCGTACCTGCCGGGTCAGCCGGCTACTCGGGCGGCGAGGGCGTCGCCGATCTCCTCGGTGGTGCGTGGCGAGCCGTCGCGGGCCGCGAGGTCGGCCGTGACGGCCTCCTCGACGCGGGCGGCCTCGGCCTCGTGACCGAGGTGCCGCAGCAGGAGCGCGACGGAGAGGATCGTGGCCGTCGGGTCGGCCTTGCCCTGGCCGGCGATGTCGGGCGCGGAGCCGTGGACCGGCTCGAACATCGAGGGGAACGCGCCGCTCGGGTTGATGTTGCCCGAGGCGGCGAGGCCGATGCCGCCGGTGACGGCGGCGGCGAGGTCGGTGAGGATGTCGCCGAAGAGGTTGTCGGTGACGATGACGTCGAAGCGCTCGGGCTGCGTGACGAGGAAGATCGTCGCGGCGTCGACGTGCAGGTAGTCGGTGCTGACCTCGGGGTACTCGGCCGCGACCTTGTCGAAGGTGTTCTTCCACAGGTGGCCCGCGTAGACGAGCACGTTGTTCTTGTGGACGAGGGTCAGCTTCTTGCGCGGGCGCGCCTGGGCGCGGGCGAAGGCGTCGCGGACGACGCGCTCGACGCCGTACGCCGTGTTGACGCTGACCTCGGTGGCGACCTCGGCGGGCGTGCCGGTGCGCAGCGAGCCGCCGTTGCCCGTGTACGGGCCCTCGGTGCCTTCGCGGACGACGACGAAGTCGATCTCGGGGCTGCCCGCGAGCGGCGTCGGCGTGTTCGGGAAGAGGCGCGAGGGGCGCAGGTTGACGAAGTGGTCGAAGGCGAAGCGGAGCTTGAGGAGCAGCCCGCGCTCCAGGACCCCGGAGGGCACCGAGGGATCGCCGATCGCGCCCAGGAGGATCGCGTCGTGCGACTTCAGCGCTTCGAGCTCCGCGTCCGGGAGGGTCTCCCCCGTGCGGTGCCAGCGCTGGGCGCCGAGGTCGTACTCCTTGGTCTCCAGCTTGGCGTCCTGCGGGAGGACGGCGCGCAGGACCTTCAGGCCCTGCGACACGACCTCGGGGCCGATGCCGTCACCGGAAATGACTGCGAGATTGATGCTGCGCGACATGCGGGCACCGTACTCCTCGTCCCACTGCCTGACACGCGGCGTCCACCATACGGACACATTGCCGACCGGTCGCGTCTCGGACACCTGTACGCCACACGCAAGCCACGCGCGAGTGGGACCTTCCGCTCATGGAGACACCACGGGTCGGCATCCCCGACCACCTCGCTTCCCGCATGACGATGCCCGAGCAGCACGAGTACCTGCGCCGCAAGCTGAGCCGGCGTTCGGCGCTGCGCGCGGGCACGGTCACGGCGGGCGCCGTCGCGGGCCTCGGCGTGCTGGGCGGCAGCGCGAACGCCGCGCAGCACGTCGCGCAGGGCGCGCCGGCGCGCACCCCCGCCCCGTCGCCCGCCTTCCTGCCCTCCTCGGCCGCGTCCCGCGTCGACGGCTCGCTCGTCGCCCCGTTCGCGCGCCACCTCGCCTTCGGCGCCGACCCGCGCACGCAGATGACGGTGAGCTGGCAGGTGCCGCTGCCGGTCAAGCGGCCCTTCCTGCGCGTCGGTACGCACCCGTGGGACCTCAGCCGGAAGATCGACGCGGAGGTACGCGCGCTGCACACCCCGGCGCTCACCTCGAAGCTCCCGGCCGTGGACCAGTACTACCTGCACGTCGAGCTGGAGCGGCTGCGCCCGGACACGACGTACTACTACGGCATCGGCCACACCGGCTTCGACCCGGCCGACCCGCGCAACATCGGCACGGTCGGCAGCTTCCGCACCGCCCCCTCGCGCCCCGGGTCGTTCACCTTCACCGCCTTCGGCGACCAGGGCGTCTCCTACGACGCGCTCGCCAACGACGCGCTGATCCTCGGCCAGAACCCGTCGTTCCACCTGCACGCGGGCGACATCTGCTACGCGGACAGCAGCGGGCAGGGCAAGGACGGCGACACCTACGACGCCCGCGTGTGGGACCAGTTCCTCGCGCAGACCGAGTCGGTCGCGTCGAAGGTGCCGTGGATGGTGACGACGGGCAACCACGACATGGAGGCGTGGTACTCGCCGAACGGCTACGGCGGGCAGAACGCGCGCTGGTCGCTGCCGAAGGGCGGTCTCGACGAGGAGAAGTCGCCCGGCGTCTACTCCTTCGTCTACGGCAACGTCGGCGTCGTCGCGCTCGACGCCAACGACGTGAGCCTGGAGATCAAGGCGAACACCGGGTACACGGGCGGCGCGCAGACGAAGTGGCTGGAGCGGAAGCTGAAGGAGCTGCGCGCGCACCGCGACGTGGACTTCGTCGTGGTCTTCTTCCACCACTGCGCCTTCTCGACGACGAACGCGCACGCCTCGGACGGCGGGGTGCGCGACGCGTGGGTGCCGCTCTTCGACAAGTACCGCGTCGACCTCGTCGTCAACGGCCACAACCACGTCTACGAGCGCACCGACGCGCTGCGCGGCGGGCAGGTCGCGCGCACCGTGCCGATCGGCGAGTCCGTCTCCTCGACGCGCGACGGCATCGTCTACGTGACGGCGGGCGGCGCGGGCAAGGCGCTCTACGACTTCCCGGCGCCGGACTCGTACGAGGGGCACGAGCAGCACGTGGACTCGGTGGCCTCGTACCACTGGACGGACGCGGGGAAGGTCACCGAGGCCGTCGAGTGGTCGCGCGTGCGCTACACGGGCTTCTCGTTCCTCGCGGTCCAGGTGACGGCGGGGGCGCGGCCGAAGCTGGAGGTCACGGCGCTCGCGGAGACGGGCGAGCGGGTGGACCACTTCACGATCACGCGCTGACCCGGACGCCTCGCGCGAAGGTGCCGGCCGGCCCGCGTCGTCGCGGGCCGGCCGGGCGAACCGGCGGCTCCCGGTGGCGTATGTGTACCAGCTACGGGGCGGTACGGGGAGGGGGCGAGGTCGCGGCGGCGCGACGGAACGGGGCGCGGCGGACCGCGCGAGGCGACGTCGCCTCAGGTCTCGGCGCGCGACATCGCGTCAGGCGCGCGCGGGGCGCGGCGCCTCAGTGCCCCGTCTGGCCGCCGTTGTCGCGGCGGTCGAGGGCGCGCTGGAGGGCTGCGGCGGCGTTGCGGCGCTCGGCCTCGCTGCGCGTGGCGGAGTGGCGGACTCGGCGGACGGTCGTCTCTGCGGCCATGAGGATCGACTCCTTGCAGGTCCAGGTCCACGGGTGGCCCGTGGGCGGTGGGGGGCACGCCGGTACGGTCCGCGCCGGGGCGCGGCGCGGCCGGATGGGGCGTGGTGGGTGGACTGTGGCGACGGGGGCCCGAGGGGCCGGGTACGTCCGGCGGGATGCCGGGGTACGGGGACCACGGGGTGCGCGCCGTCCGGGGCGGGGACCGGGCCCGCAGGGTTCGCCTGCGCGGGGCCACGGCACACGACCGCCTTCGCCAGGTCGGGCGAGAACAGTCCGGCTCCTACAAAGCTAGGACAGCTCGGCGTCGCTGTCTCCACAATTACTCGGACTTCCTACTATCTGAGACGGCTCCGGCGCACGCGCCACGCCGCGTGCGCCGGAGCCGCCCCCCTCACACTCCCCCGCCCGGGTGCCGCAACCGGGCCGGGCCCGGCCCGGTGCTCAGCGCCGGGGCCCGGTGCTCAGAACCAGTCGGGCTCCATGTCGGCCGCCGTCGTGTCCAGGCTTTCGAGGAGTGCGAACTGCGGCGCCGTGCGCGGCAGCTCGTACCGGAAGAAGTACCGCGCGGCGGCCCGCTTGCCCGCGTAGAAGTTCCCCTCGCCCGCACCGGCCGCGAGGAGCTGTTCGAGCCAGATCCACGCGAGCACGACGTGCCCGGCGGCCTCCAGGTAGACGGAGGCGTTGGCGAGGGCCGTGCGCGGGTCGCCGCCCTGCCACAGCCGCGCCGTCACGGCGCCGAGGCGCGTCGCCGCCTCGCGCAGGGACGTCGCGTACGTCGCGGCGTCGCCGCCCGCCGAGGCCGCGCGCCGCGCCGTGTCCTCGACGCGGCCGAGCAGGAGGCGCAGCGCGGCGCCGTCCTTCATGACCGCCTTGCGGCCGAGCAGGTCGAGGCCGTGGATGCCGTGCGTGCCCTCGTGGATGGGGTTGAGGCGGTTGTCGCGGTAGAACTGCTCGACGTCGTACTCGCGCGTGTAGCCGTAGCCGCCGTGCACCTGGATCGCGAGGCTGTTCGCCTCCAGGCACCACTGGGAGGGCCAGCTCTTGGCGATCGGCGTGAGGATGTCGAGGAGCAGCCCGGCCTCCTCGCGCGCGGCCTCGTCGGGGGCGGTGCGCTGTTCGTCGACTAGGCGGCCGCAGTAGAGCGTGAGGGCGAGCGCGCCCTCCACGTACGCCTTCTGGGCGAGGAGCATGCGGCGCACGTCGGTGTGCTCGATGATCGGGACCTGCGGCGTCGCGGGGTCCTTCGCGGCGACGGGGCGGCCCTGGGGGCGCGTGCGCGCGTAGTCGAGCGCGTGCAGGTAGCCGGTGTAGCCGAGGGCCGTGGCGCCGAGGCCGACGCCGATGCGCGCCTCGTTCATCATGTGGAACATGTACGCGAGGCCCTTGTTCTCCTCGCCGACCAGGTAGCCGACCGCGCCCGGCTCCCCGCCCGGGCGGTGCGCGCCCTCGCCGAAGTTGAGGAGCGTGTTGGTCGTGCCCCGGTAGCCCATCTTGTGGTTGAGCCCGGCGAGCACGACGTCGTTGCGCGCGCCGAGGCCGCCGTCCGCCGCCACGAGGTACTTGGGCACGACGAAGAGCGAGAGGCCCTTGACGCCCGCCGGGCCGCCCGGGGTGCGCGCGAGGACGAGGTGGACGATGTTCTCCGTCAGCTCGTGGTCGCCGCCCGAGATCCACATCTTGTTGCCGAAGAGGCGGTACGTTCCGTCCCCGGCGTGCTCGGCGCGGGTGCGGACGTCGGCGAGCGAGGAGCCGGCCTGCGGCTCGGAGAGGCACATCGTGCCGAACCAGCGGCCCTCGGCCATGGGCCGCACGAAGGTGTCGATCTGCTCCCGGCTGCCGTGGGCGAGCAGGAGGTTCGCGTTGCCGATGGTGAGGAACGGGTACGCGGAGGTGCCGACGTTCGCCGCCTGGAACCACGCGAAGCACGCGTCCGTGACGACGCGCGGCAGCTGCATCCCGCCGACCGAGGCGTCGAGTCCCGCGCTCGTGAGGCCGGCCCCGGCGAAGACCTTCAGCGCCTCTCCGACCTCGGGAACGACGTGCACGCGCTCGCCGTCGAAGGTCGGCTCGTGGGCGTCGGCGAGCTTGTTGTGCGGGGCGAAGTGGCGCGTCGCGAGGGTCTCGCTGAGGTCGAGCACCGCGTCGAAGGTGTCGCGGTCGTGCTCGGCGTAGCGCGCGCGGGTGGTGAGGTCCTCGACGTGGAGCCACTCGTGCAGGAGGAAGTCGATGTCCCTGCGGGAGAGGAGGAGGGAGTCGCTCGTGCCGGGGGTGTGCTTCGCCATGGTGGTCTCCGGGGGCAGGGGGCGTCCCGCCCATACTAAGCGGATGCTTAGGGCTGGGGACAGGGGTACGGGGCGTGGGGTACGTCGCGTGCGCGAGGGCGGCGTCCGCGCGGGGGCGGCCTCCGCGCGGGGGCGGCGCGGCGCCCCCTACCGTGCGCGCCGTCGCGCCCCGTACCCGTCCCGGAAAGGGCACCGCCCCCGGCCGGTATGAGCACCGGGGCCGGGGGCGGGGTCAGGGGGACGGGGCTCAGCCCATGTGCGGGTACGTGTAGTCGGTCGGGGAGACCAGCGAGTCCTTGATGGCGCGCGTGAGCGTCCAGCGCTGGAGGTTCTGCGGGGCCCCGGCCTTGTCGTTGGTGCCGGAGGCGCGGCCGCCGCCGAAGGGCTGCTGGCCGACGACGGCACCGGTCGACTTGTCGTTGATGTAGAAGTTGCCGGCCGCGTAGCGGAGCTTGTCCATCGTGAAGGCGGCGGCGGCGCGGTCGTTCGCGATGACCGAACCGGTCAGGGCGTAGTCCGAGACCGACTCCATCTGGTCGAGCATGGCCTCGTACTGGTCGTCCTCGTAGACGTGGACGGCCAGGATCGGGCCGAAGTACTCGGTCGTGAAGACCTCGTTCTCCGGGTCCGTGCAGGCGATGACGGTCGGGCGCACGAAGTAGCCGACCGAGTCGTCGTACGTACCGCCCGCGACGATCGTGCAGGTGTCGTCGGCCTTGGCGCGGTCGATGGCGGCCTTGTTCTTGGCGAAGGCGCGCTCGTCGATGACGGCGCCGATGAAGTTCTTGAAGTCGGTGACGTCGCCCATGGCGATGCCGTCGACCTCGGCCGCGAACTCCTCCTTGAAGCCGTCGTTCCAGAGCGAGGCGGGGAGGTAGGCGCGCGAGGTCGCGGAGCACTTCTGGCCCTGGTACTCGAAGGCGCCACGCGTCAGCGCGGTCTTGAGGACGGCGCGATCGGCGCTCGGGTGGGCGACGACGAAGTCCTTGCCGCCGGTCTCGCCGACGAGACGCGGGTAGGTGCGGTACTTCTCGATGTTGGCGCCGACCGTCTTCCACAGGTGCTGGAAGGTCTTGGTGGAACCGGTGAAGTGGATGCCCGCGAGGTCGCGGTGGTTCAGCGCGACGTCCGAGACGGCGATGCCGTCGCCCGTCACGAGGTTGATGACGCCCTGCGGCAGCCCGGCCTCCTCCAGGAGCCGCATCATGAGGACGGCGGCGTGCGTCTGGGTCGGGGACGGCTTCCACACGACGACGTTGCCCATGAGCGCGGGCGCGGTCGGCAGGTTGAGCGAGATCGCCGTGAAGTTGAACGGCGTGATCGCGTAGACGAAGCCTTCGAGCGGCCGGTGGTCCATGCGGTTCCACACGGTGTGCGAGTTCGCCGGGGGCTGCTCGGCGAGGATCTGGCGCGCGTAGTGCACGTTGAAGCGCCAGAAGTCGACCAGCTCGCACGGCGCGTCGATCTCGGCCTGCTGGGCGGTCTTGCCCTGGCCGAGCATGACGGAGGCGGCGATGGTCTCGCGCCAGGGGCCGGAGAGCAGGTCGGCGGCGCGCAGGATGATCGCGGCGCGGTCGTCGAAGGACATCGCGCGCCACGCGGGCGCGGCGGCGAGCGCGGCGTCGATCGCATCCTGCGCGTCCTGCTTCGTCGCGCCGCGGCCCGTACCGATGACGGAGGCGTGGGCGTGCGGCTGGACGACCTGGAACTCCTCGCCGCCGCCGAGGCGCTTGACGCCCCCGATGGTCATGGGCAGCTCGATCGGGTTCTCGGCCAGCTCCTTGAGCCTGGTCTCCAGGCGGGCGCGCTCGGGGCTGCCGGGCGCGTAGCCGTGGACGGGCTCGTTGTAGGGGGCGGGGACCTGGGTCACAGCGTCCATGGTGTCCGTTCTCCTTGGGGGTCGGGGGTGCGCGGTGCGGGGGGCCGCCGCGCGGGCGGTGCTCGGCGAGGACGGAGCCCCGGTTCTCAGTTCTTGGTGAGGACCGAGCGCAGGAAGAAGAGGAGGTTGGCGGGCTTCTCGGCGAGGCGCCGCATGAAGTAGCCGTACCAGTCCGTGCCGTACGCGGTGTAGACGCGCATGCGGTGGCCCTCGCGGGCGAGCCGTACGTGCTCCTCGGAGCGGATGCCGTACAGCATCTGGAACTCGAAGTCGCCGGGCTTGCGGCCCGCGCGGCGCGCCAGTTCCTGCGCTATCTCCACGATACGGGGGTCGTGCGAGCCGACCATGGGGTAGCCGTCGCCCTCCATGAGGATGCGCAGGACGCGGATGTACGCCTTGTCGATCTCCGCCTTCTCCTGGTACGCGACGGAGGCGGGCTCCTTGTAGGCGCCCTTGACGACGCGCACGCGGCTGCCGGCGGCGGCGAGGCGGCGCGCGTCGTCCTCGGTGCGGAAGAGGTACGCCTGGATGACGCAGCCGGTCTGCGGGAAGTCCTTCCGCAGCTCCTCGTGGATCGCGAACATCGAGTCGAGCGTCGTGTGGTCCTCGGCGTCGAGCGTGACCGTGGTGCCGATCGCGGCGGCGGCCTCCACGACGGGGCGGACGTTGGCGAGGGCCAGCTCGTGGCCCCCTTGGAATGCGGCAGCGGGGCCGGAGGCCTCACCGTTGAGGGTGGTGGCGGGCGACGGGAGGGCCTGGCCGAACATCGAGAGCTTCACCGACATCTCGGCGCGGGTGCCGAGGTCGAGGGCCTTGAGGTGCTCGATCAGCTCCAGGTAGGCGTCGCGCGCGGCGGCGGCCTGCCCGGGCGTCGTGATGTCCTCGCCGACGACGTCCATCGTCAGCTCCAGGCCCCTGCTGGTGGCGTCGACGATGATCGGGACGATCTGGTCGACGCTCTCGCCGGGGATGAAGCGGTTCACGACCGGCTTGGTGACGGGCGCGGCCGAGATGACGCGGCGCAGCCGGTCGCTGCGCGACGCGGCGAGGATCACGGGACCCAGCACGGGGACCTCCACGATGCGGACGGGCGCCTCCCCCGCCCGGGGGGGGTGGGGCGGGGAAGGCGGATCGAGGGCCTGCCGCGAGGGGATGCGACAGGGGCGCTGCCGGTGTGCACGCGTGCCCTGTGTGCACGGGGACACACCGCAGTCACTGCTGATTCTCGGGACGCCGCGCCGTGTGTGCCATCGACACCTGTCACGCATCCCCCGTACGGTTCTCAGACATTTGTATGAAAGGACCGCGTGGGGCGCGCGACAATGGCGGAGTGAAGGCCGATTACCAGGAACTCGTGGACGAGATCTCCGCGCTGCTCGGTGCCCCGGCGACGCTGGAGGACAAGGACTTCGGGCTCATCGCCTTCGGCGCGCACGACAGCGGCCCCGAGGACGCGCTCGACCAGGTGCGGACCCGCACGATCCTGACGCGCACCTCGTCCGCCGCCGTCCGGGCGTGGTTCGAGGGCTTCGGCATCGCGCGCGCGACGGGTCCGGTCCGCATCCCCGCCGCGCCGGAGGCGGGCGTCCTGCGCGACCGGGTCTGCCTCCCGGTGCGGCACGGCGGGACGGTGTACGGGTACGTGTGGCTGCTCGACAGCGCGCACGGCCCTGGCGCGCCGCAGCTCGCCTCGGCGATGCAGGTCGCCGACCGGATCGGCGAGCTGCTCGCGGACGAGGCGACGGCGGAGGACGCCGCGACGCGCGAGTTCCGGCGCGCCGTGACGACGGCGACCGACTGGGAGCGCGACACGGCGCTCGCCGC
>NZ_JAAGLR010001125.1 GCF_010548245.1 Streptomyces sp. SID11385 | reverse complement strand
TGGGCCGACCGCGACCCGGAGGCCGCGGCCCGTCTCTCCGCCGCGCGGGCCGGGGTCAACACGCTCGCGGAGCACCTGCACCTGCCGCAGGAGAACCTGATCACGCCGGACACCGTGCGCCGCGTGTGCTGGGAACCGCCGGCATCGCCCGACCCGGACGCGGTGGCGGAAGCGCTCCGCGGCTACGGGGCAAGGCGCTGGCAGATCGAACACGTAACCCCGGTCCTCACCCGGGCTCTCCAGGCCCACGCGGCCTGAGCCCCCTACACATCCTCTCCCCCGCTGCGGGCAGGCGTCCCGCAACGGGCGGGACGGGTGGGCGCGGCGGGACCCGGCGAGCCGTTGCCGCTCCACGAGGCGGCACCCCATGGCCCCCGTCCGCCTGTGACCTACGCCGCTCCGCCCCGCGGGGGTGCCACTTACGGTTACTCGCGAGTAGCATGACCGGGAGCGACACGCCCCGCCGTGCCGCGTGGCAGTTCCGTCCCGCACCCTGGAGGAGAGCCAACGTGCCTCGTACCATCCGGGACGTCGTCTTCGTCGACGGCGTCCGCACCCCGTTCGGCAAAGCGGGCCCCAAGGGCATGTACCACGAGACGCGCGCCGACGATCTCGTCGTGAAGGCCATCCGGGAGCTGCTGCGCCGCAACCCGGACCTGGACCCGGCGAAGATCGACGAGGTCGCGATCGCCGCGACGACGCAGATCGGCGACCAGGGCCTGACCCTCGGCCGCACCGCGGGGATTCTCGCCGGGCTGCCCCAGTCGGTGCCCGGCTACTCGATCGACCGCATGTGCGCGGGCGCGCTCACGGCCGTCACGACGACCGCCGGTTCGATCGCCTTCGGCGCGTACGACGCCGTCATCGCCGGTGGCGTCGAGCAC
Source organism: Streptomyces sp. SID11385 (assembly GCF_010548245.1). GTDB lineage: Bacteria > Actinomycetota > Actinomycetes > Streptomycetales > Streptomycetaceae > Streptomyces. Next base: position 6,536 of record NZ_JAAGLR010001125.1, on the reverse strand, counting down.
ATGGGCCGCCACCCGATGGGCGAGGGCGTCGACCCGAACCCGCGCTTCGTCTCCGAGAAGCTCGTCGACGAATCGGCGCTCTTCATGGGCATGACGGCGGAGAACCTGCACGACCGCTTCCCGCACCTGACCAAGGAGCGCGCCGACGAGTACGCCGTGCGCTCGCAGGAGAAGGCGGCGAAGGCGTACGCGAACGGCAAGATCCAGGCCGACCTGGTGCCGATCTCGATCCGCCGCACCTCGCCCGAGGGCGGGGAGACGGGCTGGGGCCTCGCGACGGCCGACGAGCCGATGCGTCCGGGCACGACGATCGAGCAGCTCGCGGGCCTGAAGACCCCCTTCCGCGCGCACGGCCGCGTCACCGCGGGCAACGCCGCGGGTCTCAACGACGGTGCGACCGCGTCGATCATCGCCTCCGAGGACTTCGCGCGCGAGAACGGCCTGCCGGTCAAGATGCGCCTCGTCTCGTACGCCTTCGCGGGCGTCGAGCCGGAGGTCATGGGCTACGGGCCGATCCCCGCGACGGAAAAGGCGCTCGCCAAGGCGGGCCTGTCGATCTCCGACATCGGTCTCTTCGAGATCAACGAGGCGTTCGCCGTCCAGGTCCTCGCCTTCCTCGACCACTACGGCATCGCCGACGACGACCCGCGCGTCAACCAGTACGGCGGCGCGATCGCCTACGGCCACCCGCTCGCCTCCTCCGGCGTCCGGCTGATGACCCAGCTGGCGCGGCAGTTCGAGGAGCAGCCCGAGGTGCGGTACGGCATCACCACGATGTGCGTCGGCTTCGGCATGGGCGCCACCGTGATCTGGGAGAACCCCCACTGGGAGGGCAAGTGAGCACCACCACCGAGCTGCTGCGGGAAGCCGCCGCGCTCTTCCCCGACGAGGTCGTCACGCAGGCGCACGTGCGCCACCTCGACCTCCCCGGCGCGGGCCGCTTCGCGCTCATCACGCTGGACAACGGCCTCGACCACACGAAGCCGACGACCTTCGGCCCCGCCTCGCTCGCCAACCTGAGCGCCGCGATCGACCAGGTCGAGCAGGAGGCCGCCGAAGGGCAGATCGTCGGCATCGGCATCACGGGCAAGCCGTTCATCTTCGCGGTCGGCGCCGACCTCAAGGGCGTCGGGCTGCTCAAGCGGCGCGAGGACGCGCTCGCGATCGGGCACGGGGGGCACGAGGTCTTCAAGCGCCTCGCGCACCTCGCCGTGCCGACGTTCGCGTACTACAACGGCGCGGCGATGGGCGGTGGCGTCGAGGTCGGTCTGCACTGCGCGTACCGCACGGTGTCGGCCGCGCTGCCCGCGTTCTCGTTGCCCGAGGTCTTCCTCGGCCTCGTCCCCGGCTGGGGCGGCTGCACCCTGCTGCCGAACCTGATCGGCGCCGAGAAGGCCGTCAAGGTCGTCATCGAGAACTCGCTCAACCAGAACCGGCAGCTCAAGGGCAAGCAGGTCTTCGAACTCGGCCTCGCGGACGCGATCTTCGAGGGCGCGGACTTCCTGGAGCAGTCGCTGCTGTGGACGGCGGCCGTCCTCAAGGGCGAGATCACCGTCGAGCGCCCCGAGGTGGACCGCGGCGAGGCCTGGGACCAGGCCGTCGCGACGGGCCGCTTCCTCGCGGACGGCAAGGTGCACGGCGCCGCCCCGGCCGCGTACCGCGCCCTCGACATCATCGCGGCGGCGAAGAACGGCGACCTCCAGGCCGGTTTCGACGCCGAGGACGAGGCGCTCGCCGACCTCATCATGAGCGGCGAACTGCGCAGCGGCCTCTACGCCTTCGACCTCGTGCAGCGGCGCGCGAAGCGCCCGGCGGGCGCGCCCGACAAGTCGCTCGCGCGCCCGGTCAACAAGGTCGGCGTCGTCGGCGCCGGGCTCATGGCCTCGCAGCTCGCGCTGCTGTTCGTACGCCGCCTCGAAGTGCCGGTCGTGCTGACCGACATCGACCAGGCGCGCGTCGACAAGGGCGTCGGCTACGTGCACGCCGAGATCGACAAGCTGCTCGCCAAGGGCCGCGTCAACCAGGACAAGGCGAACCGCCTGAAGGGCCTGGTCAGCGGTGTCCTCGACAAGGCCGAGGGCTTCGCGGACGCGGAATTCGTGATCGAGGCGGTCTTCGAGGAGATCGGCGTCAAGCAGCAGGTCTTCGCCGAGGTCGAGGCGGTCGTGCCCGAGGGCGCGATCCTCGCGACGAACACGTCCTCGCTCTCGGTGAGCGAGATGGCCTCGAAGCTCCGGCACCCCGAGCGGGTCGTCGGCTTCCACTTCTTCAACCCGGTCGCGGTGCTGCCGCTCCTGGAGATCGTGCGCGGCGAGGCCACGGACGACGCCTCGCTCGCGACGGCCTTCGCCGTGGCGAAGAAGCTGAAGAAGAGCGCGGTGCTCGTCAAGGACGCCCCGGCGTTCGTCGTGAACCGCATCCTGACCCGCTTCATGGGCGAGATCCAGAACGTCATCGACGAGGGCACCCCGGTCGCCGTCGCCGAGAAGGCCGTCGAGCCGCTCGGCCTGCCGATGTCGCCGCTCGTGCTCCTGGAGCTGGTCGGCCCGGCGATCGGCCTGCACGTCTCCGAGACGCTGCACGGCGCCTTCCCCGAGCGCTTCACGGTCTCGCCGAACCTCAAGGCGGTCGTCGAGGCGGGCAAGCGCGGCTTCTACGTGTACGACTCCGGCAAGCCGGAGCTGGACCCCGAGGTCGCGGCGCTCCTGAAGCAGGGCGACAAGGTCCTGACGGAGGAGCAGGCGCGCGACCGCGTGCTCGACGCGGTGGCCGAGGAGATCTCCCTCATGCTCGCCGAGGGCGTCGTCGCCGAGCCGCAGGACATCGACCTGTGCCTCATCACGGGTGCGGGCTGGCCCTTCCACCTGGGCGGCATCACCCCGTACCTGGACCGCGCCGGCATCACCGAACGCGTCACGGGCAAGCGCTTCCTGGCGGAGGGCGTGGCCTCGGTCCCGGCGGCCTGAGCGGGCGGAAACAGGGGACACAGGGCGGGCCGCCCCGGGGTTCTCCCGGGGCGGCCCGCCCTGTGCGGCCCCGCCGGTGCGTGGTCCTCGGGTCGCCCGGGAACCAACAACCGCTCCTCGTACATCTCTTCGATGGGTGGCTTATAGTTCTAGGCCACGCGCGGACCGGCACCCCACTCCAGTCCCCCGCAGCGCACTTGTCGCCACCCCACAGCGACCTTTCGCCGAAGACCCGACTGGAGCAGGATGAGCTACGACGACACGCCGCCGGGCCCCCCGGCCACCCCGCGCGCGGAATCCCGCCGCAAGGGCCGCCGGAAGGGCGGAAAGCGCCACGTCGGCCGCTGGGTCCTCCTCGGTCTCGTGGTCGTCGTGCTCGGTGCCGGTGGTACCGGCTGGTGGTACTACGAGCACCTGAACGGCAATCTCAAGGGCGTGGACCTGAGCAAGCAGCTCGACGAGGCCACGCGCCCGAAGAAGGCCGTCGCCGCCGGGGACGCCACCAATCTGCTGGTCCTCGGCTCCGATTCGCGTTCCGGGGACAACGGCAAGCTCGACGCGGGGAACGTGAGCGGGGCCCGTTCGGACACCGCGCTGCTCGTGCACATCCCCGAGGGGCGGCAGAAGGCGGTCGCGGTGAGCATTCCGCGCGACACGCTCGTGGACCGGCCCGAGTGCGAGAAGCACGACGGCGGGACGCTCCCGGCCGCGCACCGCGTCATGTTCAACTCGGTGTACTCGCTCGCCGGGCCCGCCTGCGTCGTCAAGACCGTCGAGAAGATGTCGGACGTGCGTGTCGACCACCTCGTCGAGGTGGACTTCGCCGGGTTCAAGGGGCTCGTGGACGCCATCGGCGGCGTCACCGTGACGACGGACGAGGACATCCACGACTCGAAGAGCGGTTTCGACCTGCCGAAGGGCACGCACAAGCTCGACGGCACCGACTCGCTCAAGTTCGTCCGCACCCGCTACGGCCACGGCGACGGCAGCGACCTCGGCCGCATCGGTCTCCAGCAGCAGTTCCTGCTGGCGCTGCTGAGCGAGGTGAAGAACCAGGACCTCCTCGGCAGCCCCACCAAGGCCATCAAGATGGCGAACTCCGCGACCAAGGCGCTCACCACGGACGAGGACCTCGCCTCGCTCACGTCCCTCGCCAAGTTCGCCCGGAGCATGCGCGGCATCGATCCGAACACGATGGAGACGATCATGATGCCGGTCGCCTACGACAAGCAGGACCCCAACCGCGTCGTCCCGGCCGAGCCGCAGGTCACGCAGTTGTGGAAGGCGATCCGCAACGACGTGGACATTCCGGAGTCGGCGAAGAAGTCGCCGGCGTCGGGGGGCTGAACCCTCCTCGGTGATACGGGGAAGGGGCCGGTTCCCTCAGGGCCGGCCCTTCCCCGTTCGCCCCTCACACCGTCAGCACGGGCCCCATCGCCAGCCCGGGCCCCGGCGCCTGACGGGCCAACCGCAGCCGCCCGTCCACGCCGAAGACGCCTACGACGACCCGCCCCGCGCCATCCACCGCGAGTGCGGGAGCGCCGGTACCGGTGAGCCCGGTGGGGGCCCACCACACCCCGGACTGCTCGTCCTCGCAGGGGTACGCGGTGGTCAGCACACCCCCGGCCGCGTCCCGGTGCGCGAGAACGGTGCAGTCGCGGCCGTCGACCTCCGCACGCAGCACCGCGGGCTGTCCCTCGTCGGGAGCGCCGCCGATGGGTATGAGCCAACCGCCCATACGGTGCGCCACGATGGTGCCGCGCTCGGGGTCCGTCCAGTACCACGTGACCTGGCCCGGCGAGGTCTCCAGACCGATGAGACTCCCCGGACGCACGGAAAGCGGGACGTCGGGGCGGCGGTCGAAGGCGCCGTGCGGCTTTTCACGCACCCAGTGGTAGGCGGGCTGACCGCCCGCGGCGAAGACCTCGACGCTCCCGGTGGACGTGGCCACCATGGCGGGGGGATCGAAGAGCTTCCTGCCCTTGATGTCCTTCCACGCCTCCCACTTGCCCGTCTTGTCCTCGCGGCGCAGGTTCAGCCCTCCGTACGGGTTGAGCACCACCACGTGTACGAAGCCGCCGTCGTCGATGGCCACCGCCGGGGCGCCGAGACGGCGTTCGGGGTTCTTGGGGTAGGGGGTACCCGCGGGACGGAAGGTGCCGAGCGTGCGGCCGGTCTGGTACTGGACCGCGTGGACGATGTCCACGGCCTCGGTCCCGTCCTTCTTCTTCTGCACCCGCCGCCCCACCAGGTGCGCGTAACCATTGGCGCCCTGCGCCACGGTGAGATGGTCCAGGCCCGCGACCGGGAAGAGATCGGGTCCGGTCCAGGTGGCACCTCCGCGACGCTCCTCGGTCCAGCGCACCACACCTTTCGGGGTGAAGGCGAAGGCGGTGAGCCGCCCGTCCGTCCCCCGTACGAGCCAACGGCCCGCCGGTACGCGTATGGGGCCCACGCCGGGCGCGGACGCCTTGTCCGGCCGTGCGAGAGCTCCGTCCCCAGGTGCTGTTCTGGCCATCGGCCCACCCTTTCCTTCTCCTGACCGGACCGCCGGCCTCCCCGGGCCGTCACGGCCCCGAGCAGCGCCCATCATAGGAGCCGGGACGGAAGGGGCCGCGCGCCGTCCCCACCGCGCGATGATGACCCCATGAACGCACAGCGCACACTCGTCGTGGACGCCGCCAATGTCGTCGGCTCGGTGCCGGACGGCTGGTGGAAGGACCGGAAGGGGGCCGCCGAGCGGCTTCGGGACTCGCTCGCGCGGTACGGGAGCGAGGGCTTGCCCGGCTGGCCGGCGCCGCTCGACGTGGTGCTCGTCGTCGAGGGCGCCGCGCGGGGTGTGACGGCGATCGAGGGGGTACGGGTCGTGGCCGCGTCCGGCAGCGGGGACGACCGGATCGTGGCGGAGGTCGAACGGACGCCGGGCCCGACGCTGGTGATCACGGCCGACCGTGAACTGCGCGACCGTGTCACGGCGTTGGGAGCGGAGGTGGCGGGGCCCCGTACCGTACGGCCGTAACCGCTCGCATCCCTCCTACGGGAGTGGCGGCACGGCGGACGGGGTGGCCGCTCCGGTCGCGAGGACCCGGCCCAGCGCCTCCGCCAGGACAGCGTACGGGTCCTTCGCCGCGCCCGCCGCGCGGAAGCCGATGAAGCGGTCCGGGCGGACGAGGACGACGCCCGTGTCGGAGATCTCCCGCTGGCGCAGCCAGGCGAAACGGGTGTCGATCCAGTCGGCGTCCGGGTTTCCGACCGTGCCCGCGACGAGCGGGATGCCGCGCTCGGCGGCGAGCCGGCGCGCGGCCCTCCTCTCCCTGCTCGCCGCCCAGCACGGCATGACCTGGGTGAGCCTCGGCGCGCACTCCGGCTGGAACAACGCGACCGGTTTTGAGTACGACTCAACCGGCTCGGCTTCTACCTCGGCGCCGGTGCGCAGACCAACGTGGACGCGGGTCCCGAAGGCGTCCACAAGGGCGACCTCGGGACCGCCGAGCACCTCGGCCGCCGCGTCGCCGAGGCCGCCAGGGTGACCGTCGCGGGCCGCGCGGCGCTGGCCTCGGCCGCCTGACC
>NZ_JAAGLR010001089.1 GCF_010548245.1 Streptomyces sp. SID11385 | reverse complement strand
GTGGCGCGCCGCCGCCCACAGCGCGAGGTGCCCGCCCGAGGAGTGCCCGCACAGCACCGTGCGCGCGGGATCGGCCCGCGGGAGCGCCTTGCGGGCCAGGTCGGGCAGCGTGTCGAGCACCGTCGCGATGTCGTCGAAGGTCTCCGGCCAGCGCCCGGGACGCGCCTTCGCGCCCTGCCCCGGCAGCCCCGCGCCCCTGCGGTACTCGGCGAGCGCGACCGCGAAGCCGCGCCGCGCGAGCAGCCCGGCGAACGGCGTCAGGTGCGCCCTGTCGTACGTGGCCCGCCAGGCACCGCCGTGCAGGACGAGGACGAGGGGGTGGCCGCCGGGGTGCTCGGGGCCGCGCGGGGCGTAGAAGTCGACGACCTGGTCGGGGTGCCCGCCGTAGGAGAGGGTGGCCTCGGGCGGTACCGCGGGGTGCGCGAAGAGCGCGTCGGCCTCGGCGGCCTCGCGGGCAACGGCGTCGTCCGGCATCTGCGACCTCTCAGCGTTCACGGTCCACGGGTCCTGTCCCACGGGGCCTCGCGATCCACGCCCGCCCCGCCGGTTCTCCGGCAGGCGGCACGGGCGACCGCCCCCGACCGGCCGGGACGCTATCAGGCGGGTGACGTGCGGCGATACGGGTGCGAGGGGATCATCTCGGGGCCGGCGCGGAGCCTGGTGTCGTTCCCGCCGCGCACGGCGGCCTCGCGCACGCACCGTGCACGGGCGGGAACGGCACGAGACCGTTTGACCCGGGAAGAGCCGGGCAAACCCGAGGCTTGCGGCAATCCACCCGAAAGGGGGGAATCGACAGACCGGCGTCAGCTCTCGCCCCGGAATTCACCCGCCGGGGCGACCCCCGCGAAGCACCTCCGCCGGACCCGCCCCACCGGCCTCGTCCCCCATACGCCCCTCGTCCTCACCCCGCCGTACTCCCCACCGCCCCCAGCTCCTCCGCCAGGACCCGCGCCGCTCGTTCCGCGTCCGCGAATCCCACGTACAGCGGCGTGAAGCCGAAGCGGAGGAGGTCCGGCGGCCTGAAGTCGCCGACGACGCCGCGCGCGATGAGGCGGGGCATCAGCGCGGCGGCGAGCGGGGTGCGCAGCGCGAGCTGGCTGCCGCGCTCCTCGTGCGCGGCCGGGGTGACGGACTCCAGGCGCCCGGGCGGTACGTAGCGGTCGACGCACTCCAGGAAGAAGTCCGTGAGCGCGAGCGACTTGGCCCGCACGGCCGCCAGGTCCACGCCCTCCCAGACGCCGAGCGCGGCTTCCAGGGCGAGCAGCGACAGGATGTCGGGCGTCCCGACCCGCGCGGCCGTCACTCCTTCCGCACGCGTGTAGGCGGACCGCATCCCGAAGGGTTCGGCGTGCGAGTTCCAGCCCGGCAGCGGCGAGTCGAACGCCGCCTGGTGCGCGGCGCGCACGTACAGGAAGGCCGGGGCGCCCGGTCCGCCGTTGAGGTACTTGTACGTGCAGCCGACGGCCAGGTCGACGCCGTGCGCGTCGAGCCCGACGGGCAGCGCGCCCGCGCTGTGGCACAGGTCCCAGACGGCGTACGCACCCGCCTCGTGCACGGCGGCGGTGAGCCCGGGCAGGTCGTGCAGCCGCCCGGTGCGGTAGTCGACGTGGTTGAGGAGCACGGCGGCGGTACGGGGACCGAGCCGGCCGGGCACCTCGGCGGGCAGGACGGGGACGAGGCGGTGGCCCGTCAGCCGTACCGCCGCCTCCGCGAGGTAGCCGTCCGTCGGGAAGGCCGAGGAGTCGACGAGGACTTCGTCGCGCCCGTCCCCCGCGAGTCGGACGGCGGCCACGAGCGCCTTGAACAGGTTGACGCTCGTCGAGTCGCCCACGACGACCTGCCCGGGCGCCGCGCCGACGAGCGGCGCGATCAGCTCGCCGACCCGCTCCGGCGCCTCCCACCAGCCGCTTTCCGTCCACGAGCAGATACCGAGCGCGCCCCACTCGTGCGCGACGACGTGGGCGAGCCGGTCCGGAACGGCCTTCGGGAGCGCGCCGAGCGAGTTCCCGTCGAGGTAGACGACGTCGCCCGGAAGGGTGAAGCGGTCCCGTACGGGCCGCAGGGCGTCCCCGGCGTCGAGGCGGTGGGCGGCGGCACGGAGCTCGGCTGCGGCGTCGCTCCCGTTTCCGATGCGCTCAGACACGGCCACGCGCCGTCCACAGCTCGGGGAACACGCTCTTCGTGGCGCGCTTCTCCAGCCACGCGACGCCCGCCGAGCCGCCCGTGCCCTGCTTGGAGCCCATCGCGCGGCGGGTCGCCGTGAGGTGGTCGTTGCGCCATCGCCACACCAGCTCGCCCACGTCCGTGAGCGCCTCGCCGAGCCGTACCTCCTCGCCGCGCTGATCGCCCCGGTAGATCTCCGCCCACACCGCCTCGACCTGCTCGGACGGCTCGTAGCGGCGGCTCAGGTCGCGGTCGAGCACGGAGGGCGGCACGGGGTGGCCGCGCCGGGCGAGGAAGCGCAGGGCCTCGTCGTAGAGACCCGGTTCGTGCAGCGCCTTCTCCAGTTCGGCGTACGCGCGCGGCGTGCCCTTGTGCGGGACGAGCATCGCCGCGGACTTGTCGCCGAGCAGGAACTCCAGGCGCCGGTACATCGCCGACTGGAAGCCCGAACCCTCGCCGAGCGCGCCCCGGTAGCTGTTGAACTGGGCGGGAGTGAGCCCCGCGAGCGGGAGCCAGGAGGCGTTGAGGGCGTCCAGCTCGCGGCGGGACCGGCGCAGCGCGTCGAGCGCGGGCGGCAGGTCGTCCTCGCGCAGCGCCCGCGCGGCGGTCTCCCACTCGTGCACGAGGACGGTGAACCACAACTCCATGACCTGCGTCGTCACGAGGAAGACCATCTCGCCGGGGTCCTCGGAGCGCAGCTCCTGGAGGTGCGTGAGGACGTCGGCGTGCACGTAGTCCTCGTACGGGGTGCTGCCGGCGAAGTCGAGGTGGGGGGCCTCGGGGGCGGTGTCGGCGGTGCCGGGGGCGTCCGTGGTGCCGGGGGCGTGCGAAGCGCTCGGCGCGGGCGGGGTGCTGGGGGCCTGCGGGGTGTTCAAGGGGTCGTACGACATCGATCTCTCCGGTGGAGACGGCTGCCGGGTAGCGGTCCGCCCCCGCCCGCGCTGCGCGCCCGCCGTCGTACGGCGGCCCGGCGGAGGGCTCCGGTCCCCTCGGGCCCGTGCACCGGTCGTCCGGCACGCGTGTCCGGTACGCGGACGGGCCCACTCGCATCCTCCGTCCCCCGGGTGGGGAACGGCAAGGCGGGAGGGCCCGTACCGGAAAGAAAGCCCGCGCCCGGCGCCGCGCCGGGCGGAGGCGGGGTCAGCCGAGGGTCTGCGCCGCCGTCGGCGAGGAGTCGCGCAGGAAGTCGGTGCAGCGCTCGTACTCCTCCTTCTCGCCGATCGCCTGGGCGGCGCGGGCGAGGGCGTGCAGGGCGCGCAGGAAGCCGCGGTTCGGCTCGTGCTCCCACGGGACCGGGCCGTGGCCCTTCCAGCCGTTGCGGCGCAGCGCGTCGAGGCCGCGGTGGTACCCGGTACGGGCGTAGGCGTACGAGGCCACGGGGTCGCCCGCTTCGAAGGCCTCGTCCGCGAGCAGCGCCCAGGGGAGCGAGGAGGCCGGGAACTTCGCGGCGACCTGGGAGGCGGGGGTCCCGGAAGCGAGCAGCTCGCGCGGCTCGGGCTCCTCGGGCAGGTGGGTCGGGGGCACGTCCCCGAGCAGGTTCTGGTGAATGGCCATGGTTTCCAGTCTGCCTGACCGCCGCACCGGCCCGCCCCGCCCGAAGGCCCCGTACGGACGCGAACGAGCCGCCCCGCACGTACGCGAACGAGCCCCCGGCCCTGCCTGATCCCGCCCCGTCCGTACGCGAACGAGCCGCCGCCGGACGCGAACGGGCCCCCGCTCCGCACGACCGAAGCCGTACGGGCCGGGGGCCCGTGAGTCACCCGCCGGGTCAGGCGCTGAGGCTGTGCCCCGCCGCGCGCAGCGTGCGGGCCGCCTCGGTGACGCGCTCGGCCATGCCGGCCTCGGCGAGCTTGCCCCACGTGCGGGGGTCGTACGTCTTCTTGTTGCCGACCTCGCCGTCGACCTTCAGCACACCGTCGTAGTTGCGGAACATGTGGTCCGCGACGGGGCGCGTGAAGGCGTACTGCGTGTCCGTGTCGAGGTTCATCTTGACGACGCCGTTCTCCAGCGCGGTCTCGATCTCCTCCTTCGTGGAGCCGGAACCGCCGTGGAAGACGAAGTCGAAGGGCTGCTGCTTGCCGTACTTGGCGGCGACGCCCTCGCTCAGGTCCTTGAGCAGCTCGGGGCGGAGCACGACGTTGCCCGGCTTGTAGACGCCGTGCACGTTGCCGAAGGAGGCGGCGAGCAGGTAGCGGCCCTTCTCGCCGAGACCGAGCGCCTCGACGGTGCGGATCGCGTCGTCGACGGTGGTGTAGAGGTTGTCGTTGATCTCGTGCGAGACCCCGTCCTCCTCGCCACCGGTCGGGGTGATCTCGACCTCAAGGATGATCTTCGCGGCCTTCGCCAGGGCGAGCAGCTCCTGACCGATGGCCAGGTTGTCGTCCAGGGTCTCGGCGGAGCCGTCCCACATGTGCGACTGGAAGAGCGGGTTCATCCCGGCCTTGACGCGCTCGGCGGAGACCGCGAGCAGCGGGCGGACGTAGCCGTCGAGCTTGTCCTTCGGGCAGTGGTCGGTGTGCAGCGCCACGGTGACCGGGTACTTCTCGGCGACGACGTGCGCGAACTCCGCGAGACCGACCGCGCCGGTGACCATGTCCTTGCTGTACTGACCGCCCAGGAACTCCGCACCCCCGGTGGAGATCTGGATGATGCCGTCGCTCTCGGCCTCGGCGAAGCCGCGCAGCGCCGCGTGCAGGGTCTGCGTGGAGGTCACGTTGATGGCCGGGTAGGCGAACTTGCCTGCCTTCGCCCGGTCGAGCATCTCGTTGTAGACCTCGGGGGTTGCGATGGGCATGTGTCCGCTCCTTGTGATGTGCGGGTGTGTGCAGTGACCCTGACCTGGGGGCGACGCCGGTGTCGGCCGGGTCCATCTTTCCAGACGTACCGATTTGCTCCCAGCGAGGAGCGGTGGCGTGAGACGACGAAGACGATGTTTCACGTGAAACAGGACGGCTCCGATGTTTCACGTGAAACATCGCCTTTCGGCGAGCGGGGGAGGTCAGAGGCCCGAGGGGCCCGCCGGGGGCTCGCTCGTCGGAGGGACGGCCTGCTCAGCGGAGGCCGGTCACCCTCCGGGGGCATGCCGGGCGAGGGCCGGTTGTCACAGGCCCAGCTCGTTGAGCGCGTAGGCGTAGAGGTACGGGACCCCTGCCTCGCCGGCGATCTTCTCGCCCGCCCCGGTGTCGCGGTCCACGATCGTGGCGACGGCGACGACGTGCCCTCCGGCCTCGCGCACGGCCTCGACGGCAGTGAGCGGCGAGCCGCCGGTCGTGGAGGTGTCCTCGACGACCAGCACGCGCCGTCCCTCGATGTCCGGGCCCTCGATACGGCGCTGCATCCCGTGCGTCTTGGCCGCCTTGCGCACCACGAAGGCGTCGACGCGCTTGCCGCGCGCGTGCGCGGCGTGCAGCATCGCGTCGGCGACCGGGTCGGCGCCGAGGGTGAGCCCGCCGACCGCCTCGAAGTCGAGGTTGTCGACGAGGTCGAGCATGACCTCGCCGACGAGCGGCGCGGCCACCCCGTCGAGCGTGATCCGGCGCAGATCGACGTAGTAATCGGCCTCGATGCCCGAGGAGAGCGTCACCTTGCCGTGCACCACGGCCTTGTCCTTGATCTGCTGGAGCAGCTCGGAACGTGCGTCAGTCATGGGGACGAGCTTAGAGGGGCGGCAGGGGGCGGGAGCGGCTTCGGGGACGGGCGAGGCCGCCGAGGAGCCGGCGGGGCTCCGCC
>NZ_JAAGLR010001058.1 GCF_010548245.1 Streptomyces sp. SID11385 | reverse complement strand
GGGGCCGGGGCGGGGACGGCCGGGCTGGGGACGGCCGGGCTGGGGACGGCCGGGCTGGGGACGGCTGGGCGGGGGACGGCTGGGCGGGGGGCGGGGGTCCCGGCGGCTTCGGCGGCTTCGGTGGCTTCGGCGGCTTCGGCGGCTTCGGCGAGGACCGGCGGGAGGTGGGCGAACCCGGTGAGCCCGGTCGCGACGACGACCGCCCGCGCGGTGAACTGCTCCCCCGAGTCCAGCTTGAGGTCGAAGCCGCCCCCGGCCGCCCGCTCCACGGACACGACCCGCACACGTTCGAGGCCGGGGACGAGACGCCGCTGAAACCATTCGCCGTAGCGAAGGAACGTCTCGATCGGCACGAGGTCCTCGTCGGTGACGAGGCGCGGGATGCCGGCCGCCTCGCAGTAGTCGAGGAGCGTGTGGCCGGGCTGCGGGGCGTCGAGATTCGACGCGGCGGGCGTGGACTTGAGGACCATCCCGGCGGGCATGTGCTCCCGCCAGCTCACCATCGGCTCCCCGAAGACCCGCACGGGTAGCCCGCGCGCCCGCAGGTGCGCGGCGGTGGACAGGCCGTAGGGACCGGCCCCGATGACTGCGACGGGCTGTATCACGTGGGTCCTCCCGGGACGGGGGTGTGGCGGTGGGCTTGCGCATGCGGGGTGAGGGTGTCCGGGGTGAGAGCGGGGCGCCGGGGGGACGGGTCCGCCGGGCGTCGTACGGGTCCGTCCCGAGTCGTACGGGTCCGACGGGCGTCGTACGCGTCCGCCGCGAGTCGTACGGGTCCGCCGCGCGGCCTGCGGGCGGGCCCTGGGGTGGTCCGCTCACCCCCGCCCGAGGTGCCGCGCGCGCCACAGCGCGTGGCCGTGGCGGAGCGCGGGGCGCAGGGAGCGGGCGAGCATCGTGGCGAAGGGGGCGGGGTCGTCGGCGGCGAACCAGGCGAGTTCGGTGCCGCGCGCGCGGCGCGGGGCGTGCGGGGTCGTGTAACCGCTGCGGTGGTAGGCGAGCAGCGCGGGCAGGTCGATGTTCTCAACGACGTAGCGGCGGCCGGGGCGGGAGGCGCCGGGCGGGACCGGGCGGCCCGTGAGGTGGAGGTGCTGGGCGCGGACCACGTCGACGCCCGCCGTGTTCTCGAAGAGGCGGAACTGGGCGCCCGCGCGCGGGTTGAAGTCGAGGAGTTTGTAGCGGCCGTCGCGGCGGTCGAAGCGCAGGTCGAGGTCGACGATGCCGGCGAAGCCGAGTTGCTTCACGAAGTCCTGTGCGAGAGCGGCGAGTTCGGGGTTGTCGACCACGTACGCCCGCGCGGTCATGCCCGCGTGCGGGGGCCAGGAGCGGACCTTGACGCCGGTGAAGAGGGCGAGGGGCCTGGACTCCTCGTCGAAGTAGCCGTGCACGATCCAGTCCTCGGCGCTCTCCCGGGGGAGGTACTCCTGAAGGATGACTCCGGGGTGCTCCCCCCACGCGCGGGCGAGCGTTCTCAGTCCCTGGGCGGAGGTGACCCGGGTCGTGCCCGCGACCGCCGGGCGGCTTCTGCGGACGAACGCCTCGCGGTTCTTGACGATGACGGGAAAGCGCGCGTGCCGCGCGAACTCGGCGACGTCGGCGGGGCTTTCGGGGAAGGACGTCTCGGGTGTGTCGACGCCGTGGGCGCGGCACGCCTCGTACAGCCCCTGCTTGCTCGCGAGCGAGCGGGGCAGCGCGGGATCGACGGGCGGGAGGAGGAACCGGCCGCTCAACTCCGTGCGGTACTCCGCGAGGAGGACGGCGGCCTCCTCGTCCGTCGGGAGGAGGACGGCCGGGCGGCCGATGCGGGCGCCGATACGGAGCAGCCCCGCCACGAGCCGGGACGGCTCCTCGGTGCCGGTGGTGGGCCAGACGAAGGCGCGGCGCAGGTAGCGGGAGTGGGCGGCCGGGGTGTGGCGGTCCTCGGTGATCGCGTAGACGGGCACGCCGAGCCGGCCGAGGCTGCGGATCGCGCCGACGCCGCCGTGATGGAGCGGGTAGTCGCCGAACTTCACGACGAGGGCGGGCACGGAGGTGTCGAGCGCGGGAGCGGGACCGCGTCCGCGCCGCCCCTCCCCCGTACCGGCCCCGCCTCTCCCCGTACGGACCTCGCCTCCGCCCGTACCGGCATGTCCGACCTCTTCGCTGGCCACGGGCCCCCCACGTGTCCGGTCCTCGGGGCCGCGCCCCCGAACCGTCCGGCGACCCCCGAGGGACGCTAAGCCGGAATGTTCCACTCCAGCAATAACTTTCCGGACATTGCGAACTCTTTAGGCATACCACGTGAACCAGGCGTCGCGTCCGCGCTCAGTCGTCCCTCCCGGGACGCACGTCCGTTGCCCCGACCGGCACTTCGGCCGCCTTCGCGAACCGCTCGGCGAGGGCCGCGACCTCCGCGCGCAGCTCCTCGCCGCCCTCGACCCGGAAGCCGAAGGGCACCCGGGCGAGCCATTCGCCCGCGTACATCGCGGGGTTGCGCGTGCTCCCGACGAGGACGCAGGAGGCGTCGTCGAGCGCTTCGAGCCGGCCCATGGGCGGCCGGAGCCAGGGCGCGACATCGGCGAGCGGCGCGTCGAAGACGACGCGCGTGGCGAACTCCCAGCCCAGACCGAGGTGTTCCTCCAGAGCGGCGACCGGATCGAGGTCCGGGGGCGGCGTGAAGCTCCGGTTCGTCGAGCGGACCGCGCGGACACGGTCGACGCGGTACGTACGGACGGCGGCGGCACGGTGCGAGTGGCACAGGAGGTACCAGCGGCCCTGGCGGACGACGAGCGCCCAGGGATCGACCTCGACCTCGGCGTCGTCGCGGTAGCCGAGCACGACACGGCGGCGGGCCGCGACGGCCCCCGCGAGTTCGGCGGTCAGGACGGGATCGGGACGGGTCACGTACGGATCGGGTACGGCCGCCGCGTACGCGCCGAGCAGCGCGGCCTGGCGCCCGACCTCCGCCGGGAGCGCCCGCACGACCTTCCCGAGCGCCGTCGCGACCAGCTCGGGCCGCCCGCCGAGCACCGCCATCACGAGCCCGAGCGCCTCCTCCTGCGTGAACCGCACGGGCGGGAGCCGCGCCCCCCGCCCCAGCCGGTACCCGCCCCCGGGCCCCGGCACGGACTCCACGGACACGCCCGCCTCGCGCAGCATCCCCACGTACCGCCGCACCGCCCGCTCCGTCACGCCGAGCCGCCCCGCCAGCTCCCCGGCCCCGAGCCCGGGCCGCTCCCACAGGAGATCGAGCGTGCGCAGGGCGCGGGCGGTGGGGGTGAGGTCGGGCGGCACGAGGGGAGGGTAACGGGGGGGGAGTCGGGCGGGGGCTGGTGCCTTCGGGCCCGGCGCTCAGCGGGACGCTTCGTACGCCTCACGCACGTGCCGGGGGACGCGGCCGCGGTCGTGGACGAGGAAGCCGTGCGCACGTGCCCAGAGGCGCAGGGGTCCCTCCGGGAGCGGGTCGCGTGCGGAGGCCGCGCCGCTTCCGCTCCGGTCGGCGGGAGGAACGCCCTCCAGCTCGTCGGCCACCTCCTCGAAGAAGGCGGACAGCGAGGCGTACTCGCACTCCACTGGGGCGAAACCCTCGCACCAGGAGCCCACCGTGCCGGTGCTCGCGTGCACGAACTTCCCGTGGAAGCCGTCGCGTTCCGACACGATCGGGACCCACTCCCCGCGCCAGGACGGGGCCTCGGGATCTCCGGACGGGACCGCGTCCGCCGTGTGCAGCAGGTGGAGGCGGACACGCTCGACGTCCCCGAGCCCCAGCAGGAGCCCGCCGCCGGGAAGGACGTCCGGGTGCCCCCGCTCCACCAGCGCCGCCATGGCATGAGGCTGCCCCGCGTCGATGTCGTGCGCCAGGAACCACTGCCGCACCTGCTCGGGCAGTGCGACGCCCATGCGCAGTTCGGCCGCGCGGACGGCCTCCGGGCTGCCCGGGCCGCCGAGAGCGGCGAACGCCGCCGGACGATGTCGTGCGAGCCAGGCGGTCATCCGGCTCCCCACCTGCCCCGAGTCCCCTGCCTCCCGCAGATCCATGGGCGAACCGTACCCACGGGCACCGACACGGCCCCTCCGGCCGCACCGCCCGGGTCCGGTACGGCCTGTGGCTGTCGATTCGGCGGGGAGGGGAATCGCGGCCGGGAAACGTCCGGATCTGCTTCTACGGTGGGGGCCTTGGCCGTTCGGAAGGGGAAGTGGCATGGACGTGGTGCTCGTGGGTGGGCTGTGGCTCGACGGTGCGGCGTGGGAGCGGGTGGTGCCGGAACTGGCGGCGCTCGGGCACCGGGCGGTGCCGGTGACGCTCCCGGGGCAGGGGGACGGGAACGGGGCGGCGACGCTCGACGACCAGCTCGACGCCGTACTCGCCGCCGTCGACGCGGCGCCGGGGAAGGTCCTCGTCGTGGGGCACTCCGCCGCGTGCGGACTCGCCTGGCTCGCGGCCGACCGCCGGCCCGAGAAGGTCGCGAAGCTCGCGCTGGTCGGCGGCACGCCGGTCGCCGACGGGCAGCCGTACGCGGCCTTCTTCGAGGTACGGGACGGGGCGATGCCCTTCCCGGGCTGGGAGCCCTTCGCCGGGCCGGACTCCGACGACCTCGGCGAGGAGGGCCGCCGCGCGTTCGCCGCCGCCGCGGTCCCCGTCCCCGAGGGCGTCGCGCGCGGCATCGTCCGCCTCACGGACACCCGCCGCTACGACGTCCCCGTGCTCCTCGTCTGCCCGGAGTTCTCCCCCGACCAGGCCCGCGCGTGGCTCGCGGCCGGCGAGATCCCCGAACTCCCCCTCGCCAAGCACCTCGACTACGCCGACCTCGACTCCGGCCACTGGCCGATGTTCACCCAGCCGACCGCCTTGGCCCGCATCCTGGCGGAGGCGGCGGGGACGGCGGAGGCGGCGGGGACGGCGGGCTGAAGGCGCGGCGGCGCGGCGGCTCCGGCGGGCGCGGGGATCGGCATACGGGGCCGACGTCCGGGGCCGACGCCCGGCTATCGGCGCCCCGCGGCCGGACGGGGGCGGCGCCCCGCAGTCCCGCCTCTTACCCCTCCCTCGCCGCCTTCAGCGCCGCCACCACGCCTTCCCCGTACGTCGCCCGCTTCTTCTCGCCCACGCCGCTCACCCCGGTCAGGCCCTCGACCGAGTCGGGGCGGGCCGCGACGATGGCGCGCAGGGTCGCGTCGGTGAAGACGATGTAGGCGGGGACGGCCTGCTCGCGGGCCTGTTCGGCGCGCCAGGCGCGCAGCGCCTCGAAGAGGGGGACATCGGCCTCGGGGAGGTCCACGGGTGGCTTCTTCGCGCCACCGCGACCCGAGCCGCCCGAGCCGCCGGAGGCGCGCGGCGCCTTCTTCGGTTCCTTGCGGAGCATCACCTGCCGCTCGCCGCGCAGCACCGCGCCCGCCTCCTCCGTGACGGACAGCGTGTTGTACTCGCCGCCCACCTCCAGGAGCCGCTGGGCGAGCAACTGCCGGATGATGCCCCGCCATTCGGTCTCGCTCAGGTCCTCGCCGACCCCGAAGACGGAGAGCTGGTCGTGGTCGAAGCGGATGACCTTCGCGGTGCGTTTGCCGAGCAGGATGTCGATGATCTGGCCCGTGCCGAAACTCTGCCCGCGCTCCCGGCGCAGGCGGATCACGGTGGACAGGGCCTTCTGGGCGGGCACGGTGCCGTCGAAGGCGTCGGGGCTGCCGTGCAGGCAGTTGTCGCAGTTCCCGCACTTCTCGCCGGTCTGCTCCTGCCCGAAGTAGGCGAGGAGCTGGGCGCGCCGGCAGCTCACCGTCTCGCACAGCGCGAGCATGGCGTCGAGGTGGGCGCCCGCGCGGCGGCGGAACGCCTCGTCGCCCTCGCCGCCCTGGAGCATCTTGCGCTGCTGCACGACGTCCTGGATGCCGTACGCGAGCCACGCCGTGGACGGCTGCCCGTCACGGCCCGCGCGGCCCGTCTCCTGGTAGTAGCCCTCGACCGACTTCGGCAGGTCCAGGTGGGCCACGAAGCGCACGTCGGGCTTGTCGATGCCCATGCCGAACGCGATCGTCGCGACGACGACGAGGCCGTCCTCGCGCAGGAAGCGGGACTGGTGCAGCGCGCGCGTACGGCCGTCGAGGCCCGCGTGGTACGGGACGGCCTTGACGCCGTTGTCGTTGAGGAAGGCCGCGACGCGCTCGACGCTGTTGCGCGAGAGGCAGTAGACGATGCCCGCGTCCCCCGGGTGCTCCTCGGTGAGGAAGCGGAGCAGCTGGCGGTTCGGGTTGTCCTTCGCCACGATCCGGTACTGGATGTTCGGGCGGTCGAAGCTCGCCTCGAAGTGCTTGGCGCCCTGCATCCCGAGGCGCTCGGTGATCTCCTTGTGCGTCGCCCGCGTCGCCGTCGCCGTCAGCGCGATGCGGGGCACGTCGGGCCAGCGCTCGCCGAGCAGGGACAGGCTGAGGTAGTCGGGGCGGAAGTCGTGGCCCCACTGGGCGACGCAGTGCGCCTCGTCGATCGCGAAGAGGGAGATCGTGCCGCGCGCGAGGAGATCGGCCGTCGCCTGGACGCGAAGGCGCTCGGGGGCGAGGTAGAGGAGGTCCAGCTCGCCCGCGAGGAATTCCGCCTCGACGGTACGGCGCTCGTCGAGGTCGAGCGTCGAGTTGATGAAGCCCGCGCGGACGCCGAGCGCGCGCAACGCGTCCACCTGGTCCTGCATGAGCGCGATGAGCGGGGAGATCACGACGCCCGTGCCGGGGCGGGCGAGAGCGGGGATCTGGTAGCACAGCGACTTGCCGCCGCCGGTCGGCATGAGGACGACCGCGTCCCCGCCGGAGACGACCTGCTCGATGATCGCCTGCTGCTCGCCACGGAAGGAGTCGTAGCCGAAGACGCGCTTGAGGATGTCGGCGGGGTCGCCCTGCGGGGGGCGGGCGGCGGTGGCGGCGGGCGCCGCCACCGGGGGCGCGTCCTCTTCGAAGCTCTCCGGGACGGTGTCCCAGCCGCCCCAGAGGTCGGAGTCCTCCGTCAAGGCGTCGTCCTGCTCGGCCACACCGTTCGCCTCGTCCATCGCTCGTGTCCCCGTCGTGCCGTCCGTACCTGTCCCAGCAACCATAGGCAGATCGGCCGACATGGTGCGGAAAGTTATCCACAGGTCACCCTCCGCGGTATGACGAACGGGCCCGGGGCTGCGCCCCGGACCCGCTTTGCGGGGCTCCGCCCCACACCCCGCTCCTCAATCGCCGGAGGGGCTACATCTGGTGTCACCGTACAAATACGCCCGCCGACCCCGCCAGATCCAGGAAGTACTGCGGCGCCACACCGAGCACCACCGTCACCACGACCCCCAGCCCGATGGCCGTCGTCGTCAGCACCGACGGCACGGCGACCGCCGGGCCGTCCGGCTTCGGCTCGCTGAAGAACATCAGCACGATGACGCGGATGTAGAAGAACGCCGCGATCGCCGAGGAGAGCACGCCGACGATCACCAGCGGGATCGCGCCGCCCTCCGCCGCCGCCTTGAACACCGCGAACTTGCCCGCGAAACCGCTGGTCAGCGGGATGCCCGCGAAGGCCAGGAGGAAGATCCCGAAGACCGCGGCGACGAGCGGTGAGCGGCGGCCGAGGCCCGCCCACTTCGACAGGTGCGTGGCCTCGCCGCCCGCGTCCCGTACCAGCGTGACCACCGCGAAGGCGCCGATCGTCACGAAGGAGTAGCCGCCCAGGTAGAAGAGGACGGAGGAGACACCGTCGGGGTTGGTCGCGATGACACCCGCGAGGATGAACCCGGCGTGCGCGATCGAGGAGTACGCGAGGAGCCGCTTGATGTCGGTCTGCGTGATCGCGATGATCGCGCCGCCGAGCATCGTGACGATCGCGACGCCCCACATCACCGGGCGCCAGTCCCAGCGCAGCCCCGGCAGGACCACGTACAGGAGCCGGAGCAGCGCGCCGAAGGCCGCGACCTTCGTCGCCGCCGCCATGAACCCGGTGACCGGGGTCGGGGCGCCCTGGTAGACGTCCGGGGTCCACATGTGGAAGGGGACCGCGCCGACCTTGAAGAGCAGGCCCATCACGATCAGCGCGCCGCCGATGAGGAGCAGCGCGTCGTTGCCCATCGTGTCGGCGAGCGCCGGGTTGATGGAGGTGAGGTCGCCCTCCACGACGCGCGCGATGACGCCGTACGACATCGAGCCCGCGTACCCGTACAGGAGCGCGATGCCGAAGAGGAGGAAGGCGGAGGAGAAGGCGCCGAGGAGGAAGTACTTGACCGCCGCCTCCTGCGAGAGCAGCCGCTTGCGGCGCGCGAGGGCGCACAGCAGGTAGAGCGGCAGCGACAGGACCTCCAGGGCCACGAAGAGGGTCAGGAGGTCGTTCGCGGCCGGGAAGACGAGCATCCCGGCGAGCGCGAAGAGGGAGAGCGGGAAGACCTCCGTCGTCGTGAACCCGGCCTTCACGGCGGCCTGTTCGGACTCCGAGCCGGGTACGGCGGCGGGCTGCGCCGCGAAGGAGTCGACGGGCTTGCCGTGCGTCTCCGGGTCGAGTCCCCGTTCCGCGAAGGTGAAGACGGCGACGAGTCCGACGAGCAGGATCGTGCCCTGGAGGAAGAGCGCCGGCCCGTCGACGGCGAGCGCGCCCATCGCCGCGATGTGCGCCTTGGTCGTCCCGTACCCCTGCGCCGCGAGGACCACGACGGCGGCGAAGGCGCCCGCCAAGGCGACGACGGAGAGCAGGAGTTGGGTCGTGCGCCGGGCGCGGCGCGGGACGAAGGCCTCGACGAGGATGCCGAGGATCGCCGCGCCGAGCACGACGAGCACGGGCGAGATCTGCGCGTACTCGATGTGCGGCGTGCTGATCTTGTCGATCGGCCCCGCCGCGCTCGTCCACGCTCCGGATGTCCACAGGCTGTGGACGGCCGTGGCTGTCATTTCACTGCCTCCACGTGCGGTTGCGGGTCCTTCTCGTGTACGTCGGACATCGTCTGCTTGACCGCCGGGTTGATCACGTCGGTGACCGGCTTCGGGTAGACGCCGAGGACGACGAGCAGCACGATCAGCGGTACGGCGACGACGAGTTCACGTGCGCGCAGGTCGCCCATCGCGGAGACCTCGGGTTTCACCGGGCCCGTCATCGTGCGCTGGTAGAGCACGAGGACGTACAGCGCGGCGAGGACGATGCCGACGGTCGCGATGATGCCGAGCGCCTTGTGGCGTTCGAAGGTGCCGACGAGGACGAGGAACTCGCTGACGAACGGGGCCAGTCCGGGCAGCGAGAGCGTCGCGAGGCCCCCGATGAGGAACGTACCGGCGAGGACCGGGGCGACCTTCTGCACGCCCCCGTAGTCGGAGATGAGCCGCGAGCCGCGCCGCGAGATGAGGAACCCGGCGACGAGCATCAACGCGGCCGTGGAAATACCGTGGTTGACCATGTAGAGCGTCGCGCCGGACTGGCCCTGCGAAGTCATCGCGAAAATGCCCAGGATGATGAAGCCGAAGTGCGACAACGAGGCGTACGCGATGAGGCGCTTGATGTCGCGCTGGCCGACCGCGAGCAGCGCCCCGTACAGGATGCTGATGACGGCCAGGACGAGGATCACGGGCGTCGCCCACTTGCTGGCCTCGGGGAAGAGCTGGAGGCAGAAGCGGAGCATCGCGAAGGTGCCGACCTTGTCGACCACCGCCGTGATGAGCACGGCGACCGGCGTGGACGCCTCGCCCATCGCGTTCGGCAGCCAGGTGTGGACGGGCCACAGCGGGGCCTTAACCGCGAAGGCGAAGAAGAAGCCCAGGAACAACCAGCGTTCGGTGGACGTGGCCATCGAGAGGGAGCCGTCCGCGCGGGCGTCCAGGATCTCGGTGAGCGAGAACGTGTGCGTGACGGTGTAGAGGCCGATCACCGCGGCGAGCATGACGAGTCCGCCCGCGAGGTTGTACAGGAGGAACTTCACCGCCGCGTACGAGCGTTGGGTCGCCTCCTCCTGCGCGTCGCGGCCGCTCGCGCGGTCCCCGAAGCCCCCGATGAGGAAGTACATCGGGATGAGCATCGCTTCGAAGAAGAGGTAGAAGAGGAAGACGTCGGTGGCCTCGAAGGAGAGCACCACCATCGCCTCGACGAGGAGGATCAGCGCGAAGAAGCCCTGAGTGGGGCGCCAGCGGCGGCTGTTGGTCTCCAGGCCGTCCGGCTCGTGCCAGCCGGCGAGCATGACGAACGGGATGAGCAGCGCCGTGAGCGCGAGCAGGACCGTGCCGATGCCGTCGACGCCGAGTTCGTAGCGGACCCCGAAGTCGGCGATCCAGGCGTGGGACTCGGTGAGCTGGTACCGGCCGCCGTCGGGGTCGAAGCGGACGAGCACGGCGATCGCGAGGGCGAGCGTGGCGAGCGAGAAGAGCAGCGCGAGCCACTTCGCCGCCGTGCGCCGGGCGGCCGGGACCGCGGCGGTGAGCACGGCGCCCACCGCGGGGACGGCGGCCGTCACGGTCAGCAGGGGGAAGGACATGTCACACCGCCCTCATGAGTAGGGTCGCGGCGATCAGCACCGCCGTACCTCCGAACATCGAGAACGCGTAACTGCGGACCTTGCCGTTCTGCACCCGGCGCAGCCTGCCCGAGAGCCCGCCGAAGGCGGCGGCGGTGCCGTTGACGACACCGTCCACGAGGGAGTGGTCGACGTAGACGAGCGAGCGGGTCAGGTGCTCGCCGCCCGAGACGAGGACGACGTGGTTGAAGTCGTCCTGGAGCAGGTCGCGGCGGGCCGCGCGGGTGAGGAGCGAGCCGCGCGGCACGGCGGCGGGGACCGGGCGCCTGCCGTACTGGAGCCAGGCGACGCCGACGCCGACGAGGAGCAGGACGATCGTGGCCGCCGTGACGGTGCTCGCCGAGACGGGCGAGTCGCCGTGGCTGTGGTGCGTGACCGGTTCGAGCCAGTGCAGGAAGCGGTCGCCGATCCCGAAGATGCCGCCCGCGAAGACCGAGCCGAAGGCGAGGACGATCATGGGGATCGTCATGGACTTCGGGGACTCGTGCGGGTGGGGCAGCGCGCCGTTCTCGTCCGGCTTCCAGCGCTTCTCGCCGAAGAAGGTCATGAGCATCACGCGCGTCATGTAGTACGCGGTGATCGCGGCGCCGAGCAGGGTCACCGCGCCGAGGACCCAGCCCTCGGTGCCGCCCTTCGCGAACGCCGCCTCGATGATCTTGTCCTTGGAGAAGAAGCCCGACAGGCCCGGGAAGCCGATGATCGCGAGGTAGCCGAGGCCGAAGGTCACGAAGGTGACCGGCATCTTCCGCCAGAGCCCGCCGTAGTGGCGCATGTTGACCTCGTCGTTCATGCCGTGCATGACCGAACCGGCGCCGAGGAAGAGCCCGGCCTTGAAGAAGCCGTGCGTCACGAGGTGCATGATCGCGAAGACGTAGCCGATCGGGCCGAGCCCGGCGGCGAGGATCATGTACCCGATCTGCGACATCGTCGAGCCCGCGAGGGCC
Organism: Streptomyces sp. SID11385; assembly: GCF_010548245.1. Lineage (GTDB taxonomy): Bacteria > Actinomycetota > Actinomycetes > Streptomycetales > Streptomycetaceae > Streptomyces. Next base: position 5,341 of record NZ_JAAGLR010001058.1, on the reverse strand, counting down.
TTCTTGATGTCGTCCTTCGCGCAACCGACGATCGCCCCGAACAGGAGCGTGACGGCGCCGACGATCACGACGACGAGTTGCGCGTCCGGTGCCGCGTTGAAGATGTTCGCCGAGCGCACGATGAGGTACACGCCCGCGGTGACCATCGTCGCCGCGTGGATGAGCGCGGAGACCGGGGTCGGGCCCTCCATCGCGTCGCCCAGCCAGGACTGGAGCGGCACCTGGGCCGACTTGCCGCAGGCCGCGAGGAGCAGCATGAGCGCGATCCCGTTGAGCGTGCCCTGGCTGACGCCCGAGTCGCCCACCTTGGAGAAGACCTCGCCGAAGCCGAAGCCGCCGAACGTCGTGAACATCAGCATGATGGCGACCGAGAGGCCGACGTCGCCGACGCGGTTGACGAGGAACGCCTTCTTCGCCGCCGTCGCCGCGCTCGGCCGGTCCTGCCAGAAGCCGATGAGCAGGTACGAGGCGAGCCCCACGCCCTCCCAACCGGCGTACAACAGGAGGTAGTTGTCCGCGAGGACGAGCAGGAGCATCGCCGCGAGGAACAGGTTGAGGTAGCCGAAGAAGCGGCGGCGGCGCGGGTCGTGCGCCATGTAGCCGATCGAGTAGACGTGGATGAGTGTGCCCACGCCGGTGATCAGGAGCACGAAGGTCATCGACAACTGGTCGAGACCGAAGGCCACGTCCGCCTGGAACCTCTCCACCGGCACCCACGTGAACAGGTGCTGGTGCAGGCCGCGTTCGTCGGCGCTCTTGCCGAGCATGTCGACGAAGAGGACCGCGCCGATGACGAACGAGGCGAGGGCCAGGGCCGTGCCGAGCAGGTGCCCGGCCCGGTCGAGGAGACGGCCGCCGCACAGCAGCACGACCGCTCCGAGCAAGGGCGCCGCGATGAGCAGCGCGATCAGGTTGTCCACTGTCAACGACCCCTCAGAGCTTCATCAGGTCGGCGTCGTCGACCGAGGCGGAGTGCCGGGCCCGGAAGACCGACACGATGATCGCGAGCCCCACCACGACCTCGGCGGCGGCGACGACCATCGTGAAGAACGCGATGATCTGCCCGTCGAGATTGCCGTGCATGCGGGAGAAGACGACGAACGCCAGGTTGCACGCGTTGAGCATGAGTTCCACGCACATGAACACGACGATCGCGTTGCGGCGGATCAGCACGCCGGTCGCGCCGATGGTGAAGAGGATCGCCGCGAGATACAGGTAGTAGACCGGGTTCACTTCGTCCTCTCCTCCTCACGCGTACCGGTACGGGCCGCGCCGCCGTTACGTGACGAGCCGCCCGTACGGGACGAGCCGCCCGTCCCCGGGTCGCCCGCCTCGCCCCCGCGCCCCAGCCGCTCCGTCGAGCGCTGTTCCAGCGCCTTCAGGTCGGCCAGCGCCTCGCTCGACACGTCCCTGATCTGTCCCCGCTGCCGCAGCGTCGGGTTCACCGTCAGCTCGGACGGGGTGCCGTCGGGGAGCAGCCCGGGGATGTCCACCGCGTTGTGCCGGGCGTAGACGCCGGGGGCGGGCAGCGGCGGGAGGTGCTTGCCCTCGCGGACCCGCTTCTCGGCCATCTCGCGCTGGTTCAGGGCGCGTTCGGTGCGTTCGCGGTGCGTGAGCACCATCGCGCCGACCGTCGCGGTGATGAGCAGCGCGCCGGTGATCTCGAAGGCGAAGACGTACGTCGTGAAGATCTCGCGCGCGAGTCCCTGCACGTTGCCGCCCGCGTTGGCGCGGCCCGTGCCCTGGAACTGGCTCACCGAGGCGTTGCCGATGCCGCCGACGAGGAGCGCGCCGAAGCCGAGGAAGCACAGCACGGCGAGCCAGCGCTGCCCCTTGATCGTCTCCTTGAGCGAGTCGGCCGCGGTGACGCCGACGAGCATCACGACGAAGAGGAAGAGCATCATGACGGCGCCGGTGTAGACGACGATCTGCACGATGCCGAGGAAGTACGCGCCGTTGGCGAGGTAGAAGACCGCGAGGACGATCATCGTGCCCGCCAGGCACAGCGCGCTGTGCACGGCCTTCGGCATGAGCACCGTGCACAGGGCGCCGATGACGGCGACGACGCCGAGAATCCAGAACTGGACGGCCTCCCCTGTGGAGGTGTGGTACGCGGCGAGCGCGTCCAACTGGCCGTTCGCGACGACCGTGTCGAGGCCGGTCATGACGCCGCCCCCCGGTCCATCGGGGTCGCCTCGTGCGGGGTGCCCGAGGAGACGGCCGCCGCCGTGTGCTCGACGGTGACGGGCTCCTCGTCGGTCTTCTCGCCCTTGGACGTGGCGACCTGCCGTACGGTCCCGGGCGCGGCCTCGGTGACGAGGCCCCGGTAGTAGTCGCCCTCGTCCATGCCGGGGAAGATCGCGTGCGGCGAGTCGACCATGCCCTCGGTGAGCCCGGCGAGGAGCTGGTCCTTGGTGTAGATCAGGTTCTCGCGCGTGGAGTCGGCGAGTTCGAACTCGCTCGTCATCGTGAGCGCCCTGGTCGGGCACGCCTCGATGCACAGCCCGCACAGGATGCAGCGCGCGTAGTTGATCTGGTAGACGCGGCCGTAGCGCTCGCCCGGCGAGTACCGCTCCTCCTCGGTGTTGTCGGCGCCCTCGACGTAGATCGCGTCGGCGGGGCAGGCCCAGGCGCACAGCTCGCAGCCGACGCACTTCTCCAGGCCGTCCGGGTGCCGGTTGAGCTGGTGCCTGCCGTGGAAACGGGGGGCGGTGACCTTGGGCGTCTCCGGGTACTGCTCGGTGAGCCGCTTCTTGAACATGGCCTTGAAGGTCACGCCGAAGCCGGCCACCGGGTTCTGGAAGCCCGGGGCGACGGGGTGTTCGCCGCCTTCCGGTGCTTCCGTACGTGCGGGCTCCGCGCCCGCGCGGGCGGCGAGTTCGCCGTCCCCGCCGCGCTTGTCGCGTCCGAGCCGCTTCTTGCGCTCAGCCATCGGACTCCTCCTTTCCTGCGCTCTGCGAGCCGTCCGTCTGCGGTCCGCCACTGCCGACCAGCTCCCGCTCCCCGCGCGGCCTGCGGCGCGGCACCGGGGGCAGGGTCTGCCCCGGCAGCGGGGGTACGGGGTAACCGCCGGCCATCGGGTCGAAGGCGGCCCCGTCGGGCTCGGCCGGTTCGGGCTCGGGGGGTGGCGCGCCCCGGTCCCGGTACATGTCCACGAGGAAGGTGACGAGCAGGATCACGACGACGGCGGCGACGACCCACAGCAGGATCTGCGCGTAGTCGTAGTTCTCGTTGCGCAGCACCCGCACGGTGGCGACGAGCATGAGCCACACGACCGAGACGGGGATGAGCACCTTCCAGCCGAGCTTCATCAGCTGGTCGTACCTGACGCGGGGCAGCGAGCCGCGCAGCCAGATGAAGAAGAACAACAGCAGTTGCACCTTCACGACGAGCCAGAGCAGCGGCCACCAGCCGTGGTTGGCGCCCTCCCAGAAGGTGCTGATGGGCCAGGGGGCCCGCCAGCCGCCGAGGAAGAGCGTCGCCGCGACCGAGGAGACCGTCACCATGTTGACGTACTCGGCGAGCATGAACATCGCGAACTTGATCGAGGAGTACTCGGTGTTGAAGCCGCCGACGAGGTCGCCCTCGGACTCCGGCATGTCGAAGGGCGCGCGGTTCGTCTCGCCGACCATCGTCACGATGTAGAGGAGGAACGAGACGGGCAGCAGCACGATGTACCAGCGGCCGTTCTGCGCGTCCACGATCGCGGACGTCGACATCGAGCCGGAGTAGAGGAACACCGAGGCGAAGGCGGCGCCCATGGCGATCTCGTAGGAGATCATCTGCGCGCAGGAGCGCAGCCCGCCCAGGAGCGGGTACGTGGAGCCGGACGACCAGCCCGCGAGGACGATGCCGTAGATGCCGACCGAGGCCGTCGCGAGGATGTAGAGCATCGCGATCGGGAGGTCGGTGAGCTGCATCGCGGTGCGGTGGCCGAAGATCGAGATCTCGTTGCCCGAGGGGCCGAAGGGGATGACCGCGATCGCCATGAAGGCGGGGATCGCGGCGACGACGGGGGCGAGGATGTAGACCGCCTTGTCGGCCCGCTTGACGAGCAGGTCCTCCTTCAGCATGAGCTTCACGCCGTCCGCGAGGGACTGGAGCATGCCCCAGGGCCCGGTGCGGTTCGGGCCGATGCGCAACTGCATCCACCCGACGACTTTCCGCTCCCAGACGATCGCGAAGAGCACCGAGATCATCAGGAAGGCGAAGCAGAAGACCGCCTTGACGACCACGAGCCACCACGGGTCGGTCCCGAAGAGGCTCAGGTCCTCGGCGGCGAGCGGGGTGAGCGGTACGGAGCCCGCCGTCCCGGGTACGGGACTCATGCCGTCACCCCCGCCCCGCCGTCCGGACCCACAGGCACCTGACTCACGCGCGCACCTCCGGTGTGCTGACAGTTCACGAAGCGGCCTCCGCTTCCGTCGCGGGGACGCGCCGTGCGGGGCCGATCCGTACGAGCGAGCCGACCGCGGCGCCCGTGTCGGCCGCCACGCCCTCGCCGACCGAGTTGAGCGGCAGCCACACCACCCGGTCGGGCATCTCGGCGGTCACGACGAGCGGCAGCGCGGTCGTCCCCGCGGGCCCGGTGACCTCCAGGACCTCGCCCTCGGCGACGCCCGCCTCGATCGCGGTCGCGGCCGAGAGCCGGGCGACGGCGGCGTGCCGCGTCGCGGCGAGCGCCTGATCGCCCTCCTGGAGCCGCCCCCGGTCCAGGAGGAGCCGGTGCCCTGCGAGCACGGCCTCCCCGGCGGCGGGGCGCGGCTGGGGGACGGGGGTGCCGGTGGGCCGGGCGTCGAACCGGGCCCGGGCCGGGATCTCGGCGGCGCCGAGGGCGTCGAGTTCGCGGCGCGCGGCGGCGAGGTCCGGCAGGCCGAGGTGGACGTCCATGACGTCGGCGACCATCTGGAGGACGCGCGCGTCGCTCGGGGCGAGGCGCCTGGTCATCTGGTCGGGCTTGAGCGCGGCCTCGAACATCCGTGCCCGGCCTTCCCAGTTGAGGAAGGTGCCCGCCTTCTCGGCGACGGCGGCGACGGGGAGGACGACGTCGGCGCGGCGCGTCACGTCGCTCGGCCGCTGCTCCAGGCTCACGACGAAGCCGACACGGTCCAGGGCCTCCGCGGCCACCAACGGGTCCGGGAGGTCGCCGAGTTCGACGCCCGCGATGAGCAGGGCGCCCAGCTCCCCCTCCTTGGCGGCGTGCAGGATCTGCGCGGTGTCGCGCCCGTACCGCGAGGGCAGTTCGGCGAGGCCCCAGGTGCGGGCGACCTCGGAGCGGGCGCGCGGGTCGGTCGCGGGGCGCCCGCCGGGCAGGAGCGAGGGCAGCGCCCCGGCCTCCAGG
>NZ_JAAGLR010001023.1 GCF_010548245.1 Streptomyces sp. SID11385 | reverse complement strand
AGCGCCCGTGCGGCCTCGGTCCCCGACCGCCCCCGCGCGAGCGCGGAGCGCACGGCGCCGTCGAGGCGGGCCCCGGAGACGGCGGAGGCGCCCTCGGGGGTACGGGTCTGCTGCGCCTCGTACGACGGGAGCCACCCCCCGCGCAGCCCCGCCGCGAGCACGGCGGCGAGCAGCAGCGGCGCGGCGAGCGGGAAGCCCTGCCCGGCGCGGGGTCTCGGCACGCGGGGGCTCTCGGGCATGGCGGGGAGTCTAGGGCCTGTCGTCAAATTCCCGTCTGCCGTGCGACGCCATGCACGCTCCCCCAGCCTGGCGGCCGGGAGGTGCCCCCGCTCGCCGCACCGCTCCCAGACCCAAGTACGTCCAGTACGAGGGCCTGGGGGCGGCACGCCGAGAGCACGCGCCTGACGCCGCACGGCCGCCCTTCGGGCGACGACGGGAATTTGACGACAGGCCCTAGTGGCGGAGGGGCCGCGCGAAGGCGCGTACCGGGAACGCCGCCCGCCCGGCGAAGGCGCCGCACGCACGAAGGCGCCGCACGGCCTGTGACCGTGCGGCGCCCGGAAGCCCTCGAACCGTGCGGCGGCTCAGACCTTCAAGTACTTGCGCAGCGCGAAGAACGCGGCGAGCGCGGGCATCACGATGCTCGTCGCGAGGACGAGCGGCAGCTTCTCGATGACCGGGCCCCAGCCGATGAACTCGATGAGGTTGAGCTTCGAGGAGAGGTCGAGGCCGCCGTCGATGATGAAGAACCGGCCGCCCACGAGCATTCCGCAGGCCACGATCCCGCCGATGAGCCCGGCGACCGCCGCCTCCATGATGAACGGCGCCTGGATGTAGAAGCCCGAGGCGCCGACGAGCCGCATGATCCCGGTCTCGCGGCGGCGGCTGAACGCCGAGACGCGGACGGTGTTCACGATCAGCATGAGCGCGACGACGAGCATGAGGGCCATGAGCGCGCGGGCCGCCCAGTTCATGCCGTCGAGCAGTCCGAAGAGGTTGTCGAGGATGCTCTTCTGGTCCTGGACCGACTGCACGCCCGCGCGCCCCTTGAAGGCGGTCGCGATGACGTCGTAGTCCTTCGGGTCCTTGAGCTTGACGCGGAAGGACTCCGGCATGAGGTCCGGGGTGAGCTGGGATGCGATCGGCGAGCGGCTGAATTCCTTCTGGTACAGCTTGTACGCCTGGTCGGCCGTCTCGTGCGCGACCGTCTGGACGGCGGGCATCTTCTTGAGGTCGGTCTCGATCTGCTGGCGCTGCTCGGGGGTCACCGCCCCCTTGGCGCACGACGGGCTCTCGCCGACGTCGTTCTTGCCGCACAGGTAGACGGTCACGTTGACCTTGTCGTACCAGTAGCCCTTCATCGAGTCGACCTGGTCGCTCATGAGGAGCGAGGCGCCGAAGAGGGCGAGGGAGAGGGCGACCGAGACGACCACCGCGAAGGTCATCGTGAGATTGCGCCGGAGACCGACCCCGATCTCCGACAGGACGAACTGGGCGCGCATGGCGTCCTTTCAGAACTCAAGGCGTCCGCGGGACGGCCGGCCCGCGGACGCCGGGGGTCAGTGCTGGTAGCCGTAGACGCCGCGGGACTGGTCGCGGACGAGGCGGCCCTTCTCCAGCTCGATGACGCGCTTGCGCATCTGGTCGACGATCTGCTGGTCGTGCGTCGCCATGACGACGGTGGTCCCGGTCCGGTTGATCCGGTCGAGCAGCTTCATGATGCCGACCGAGGTCTGGGGGTCCAGGTTCCCTGTGGGCTCGTCGGCGATGAGGAGCTTGGGCCGGTTGACGAAGGCGCGGGCGATGGCGACGCGTTGCTGCTCACCACCGGACAGCTCGCCGGGCATCCGGTCCTCCTTGCCGCCGAGGCCGACGAGGTCGAGCACCTGCGGCACCGATTTGCGGATGTCGCCCTTCGACTTGCCGATGACCTCCTGCGCGAAGGCGACGTTCTGCGCGACCGTCTTGTTGGGCAGCAGGCGGAAGTCCTGGAAGACGTTGCCGAGCTGGCGGCGCATCTGCGGCACCTTCCAGTTCGACAGGCGGGCGAGATCCTTGCCGAGGACGTGGACCTGCCCGTGGCTCGCGCGCTCCTCGCGCAGGATCAGCCGCAGGAAGGTCGACTTCCCCGAGCCCGAGGACCCCACGAGGAAGACGAACTCGCCGCGCTCGACTTCCAGGGAGACGTCCCTGAGTGCGGGGCGGGTCTGTTTGGGGTAGGTCTTGGAGACGTTGTCGAATCGGATCACGAAAACACCACGGATCGCCGGGGGTAGGTGAGCGTGACCATACGCGACCCCGGGGGCGCCGCGCAGACACCGTCCCGGGCTCGCGCGCGGACGATCCGCCGTTCCGGGCACGATCGCGGGCAAAGCGGGCGGCGGTACGGGCCCGCCGGGCCCCGCGTGCCTCGCGTACGCCCGCGCCCGCGCCACGGCGGCCGGGACCTGGCACAGTGGAGAGGTACGGCCCGGCCGGAAGGATGAAGCGCATGACCTACGACCGACTGGTGTGCGCGAACTGCGCCGCTCCGGTGAGCGAGGGCCGCTGTCCGGTGTGCCGCGCGAGCCGCGAGCGGCTCAAGGAGGCGCGGGGGCAGTCGCCCTTCTCGCAGCTCAGCCCGCCGGTGCTGCTCGCCCTGCTGGTGGCGTGCGTGGCGGCGGTGGTGGTGCTCGCCGAGCGCTTCGCCTGACCGCGTGGAGATCGCGTGAGGAAACGGCGGGGGCCGGGTGCGTGCGCACCCGGCCCCCGCCGTCGTCGTCAGGCGGTGTGGCCGCCGCGGCCCGTGAGACGGGGCAGGAAGCGGAAGCCGATACCGCCCGCGATCATGGTCGCGGCGCCGAGGACCAGGAAGGTCGTGTCGGCCGCGCCGGTCTCGGCCAGCTCGTCCTTCGGCGCCCCCTGCTCCACGGGCTGCTGCCCGAGGCTGTCGGGCCCGGCACCGGTGGAGCCGTTGCCGCCGCCCGCGGCGGGCGAGGACGCCGCGCCGGAGGGCTGGGTGCCCGGGTCGCTGGGGTGCGTGCTCGGGTCGGAGGGCCCGGTGCTCGGGTCGGACGGGTCCGTACCGGGGTCGGACGGGTCCGTACCGGGGTCGGACGGGTCGGTGCCCGGGTCCGTCGGGTCCGTACCCGGATCGGTCGGGTCGGTGCCCGGGTCCGTCGGGTCCGTACCGGGGTCCGTCGGGTCGGTGCCCGGGTCCGTCGGGTCCGTACCGGGGTCCGTCGGGTCCGTGCCCGGGTCGGTGGGGTCGGTCGGCGGATCGGTCGGGATCGTCGTGCCCGGGTCGGTCGGGTCCGTACCCGGGTCGGTCGGGTCGGTGCCCGGGTCCGTCGGGTCGGTCGCCCCGACCGTCGGCTCCGTGTTGTCGCCGTTGAAGGCGACGGCGTGTGCGGCGCCCGCGGCCGACAGGGACGCCCCGGCCGCGATGGCGGCACCCGCGGCGACCCGCGCCACGCGGACCCGCATTCTGTTCGTCATGTGCTAACTACCCCCAGTAGCGATACGTACGTACGTGGGACGACGCGAGGGGTCGCGCGGACAGGGGGCCTCCTGGATCGTGCCCCCGTGCGCACACGCCCCAGAAACGCGCATGCCACCCGCCACCCTCCCGGCCCGCCGCAGACACGTCAAGCGCCTTAAGAGCGCCTCGCCCGCCTTCGTACCGCTTTGGGACTGTGAAGACTCCCGTAAGAAAAACTGCGGCAACTCCCCTGGCGAAAAAGGGAAGTTGCCGCAGGGGGATCATTCCTCACCGCCGGGCTCAGGCTTGTCCCTTGCGCCCCATGTTCAGAGCCTTGCGGTAGAGCTCGGGGACTCGGTAACGCTCCAGCCCGCCGCTACCCGACACCCCCTCAAGGAGTCCCACTTCGCGAGCAAGTCTGACCTGGTCCGGATCAGCGTGTTGGAGCCTTACCGCGTCGAACGGCGTCGTCCCGATCAGTTCCAGAGTTCGCAGCAAAGGATTGAGTTCGGGGAACTCGTCGCTTCGCAGGGCATCCAGAGCAGCCACGCTGACGTGGTCAAGGGATTCGACGAGCGCCTTGGGGCGAATGAGGGAACGCGAATACGGGGAGCCCTCCTCCAGGATCTTCTCCTTCTCCAAGGCCTTGGACATGATCTGCGCGAGGGCGCGGGGCGAGTGGTCGCCGTTCGCATCGGCGAGGCGCGCCCAGACCCAGCGATCCGTGTACGCCGTCTTGCCACCCGAGATCCGCTCACTGACGAGCACTCTCCACGCCTCGCGAACGAAGTCCTCCGGCCAGTACTCGACCGGTGTCTCCAGATCGAATCCCTTGCGCTTCGGCTTGGGGTCCCTGAGGGTGAGCTGCCCCGCCACCAAGCGCTTATACGGATCCGAACGCCATGCCTGATTGATGACGATACGCAGGTAGTCGATCTGGTTCTCCCAAGCGAGCCGCACCGAACGAGCCTGGAGATGCGACTTGTTGGGCAGCTTGACCTCGCGCCAGATGTCCTCGCGGAGCAACACCTTGAACCTGAGATGGCGCAGGTTCTGCCCCACTTCATTGACCACTGTGAGCAGCCCGGCCACCGCGTCGCTGCGCCGGTGGCGTTCCTCGTCGGTGCCGCCGAATCCGGTGTCGAGGCCGTCGAAGAGAAGTACGCACTCCTCGGTAAGACTTCGGTCGATATCTTGCAGCCACTCCTCCACGCGAAGCGCGGCCCGGGAGTCGTTGAAGAGCAGGGCGAGGTCGTCGAGCGTGGCGGTGCCGACGTTGTGGTCGCCGGAAGCGGCCGTCTTCAGCTCACCATCCACCCAGCCGGGCCTCGGCACTTCGTCCGGCCTGACCCGGAGCACGGCGAGGGCGACGAGGGCCGTCCACACGGCGCCCCAGGGCAGCCCGCGCTCGCGCATCTGGGATTCCAGCCCGGCGTAGAAGCGGACTCCGGGCGTCCAGCCGAACTGCTCGGCCATGCCGGACGGTGCCGTCACCACCACCGAAGGGGCTTCCTGGGACGCCAGTACGCGGAAGACCGCCGTCTTCCCCGTGCCCTTGCGCCCGATGACGAGCGGGGTGTCCGTACTCAACGCCTTGTCGACGTCCGCGGTGCTGAGGAAGGTGGCTGTCAGCTCAGCGAGATCCTGGTTCTCCGCCGTCTCGCCCGCGAACTGAAGACTGTCCAATACCTCGGCCTTGGTGGGCTCCTCGCGTTCTTCCGCCACCGCGCCCAGGCCGTCCCGAGGCTCCACCAGTCCGGTGATCCACTCCGCGACGGCGGCGAAGTCACCAAAGTCCTCCCGAACCCGCATGACGGAGTCGGAGACGGCGAGGACTTCCTGATAGCTGACGACCTGGATGATCTCGTCCAGGGCTTCGAACGCCGGGCCGCCCTCCTCGGTGCGCGCCACCGAAAGCCACTCCCCGACCCAGTTCTGCGCCCTCTCCTCGTACCGTGCGCGCAGCTCGGGGGCCGCTGGAACCGGGGAGACGATGAAGCGGACCTCCGGCGTACAGGGCTGCTCCGGGTCGCCGCGCCACGACTTCGCCGCGAGCAGAGCCCGCGTGAGCGCCCGCGTGCCGGCCTTCGCCTGGGGGTGGGGGTAGAAGGCGATGACGTTGATGTCGGAGACGTCGAAGAGCAGGGGCGCGGCGAGTGGGCTGATCCCGGTGCGCGAGTCGATCAGGACGACGTCTGGTTTCTCGGGGAGTTCCTTGATCTTCTCCACGAGCAGGCGGAGCGGGTTGACTTCGCCCTCCCCGTACCAAGCCATGGGGTCGAGGTGGGACAACATGCGGGCGTACTCGGCGTCGGGGCGCCCGGCGGGAAGAACATACAGTCCCCGGCTCTCTGCCACCGGCAGGATGTGGTTGCCCAAGTCGGCGATCCGCCCGCTGACCTCCGCCCCCGCGAGGAGTGGAACGACACCTGTGCCGGGGGCCACCTCGTCCTCGACCTCGAAGAGTGCGGCGAGACCGGGCGCCTCCAGGTCCATATCGACGCACAGCACCGTCAGCCCCTGCCCCGCGATGGCTCGCGCGGTGTGGGCGAGCGCTGTGGAACGCCCCACCCCGCCGCGCAGCGAGTAGAACGTCGAGACGACCGGGGCACCGAGCGTGCCGAAATTATCGGAGGGGAAGCGCACGGTGATCTCTTCGGCCGCGCCTTGGGCGAGAGCTTCGGGCCACAGCGGAAGCTCTTCGACCTCCAAGGAGGCACTGCTGAGCTCTTCCTCGCCGAAGAAGGATGCCTCGTCGGGTGTCAGCAGGTCGTAGCCGAGGATCTGCGCACCGGGCAGCAAAACGTCCACGCGCTCGCGCCGGGCTCGGGGGGGCAGCCGCTCGAAGCCGTCGGAGATGACCTTGACCCGAACGCCGGAGAACGGGCTCGCGGCCACGCGGACCCGCTCCCCGAACTCCTCCCGCAGCACCGCCTCCATGCGTGCTGCTTCCTGTGCCTGTGTCACGCTCCGTCCTTCCTCTGCGCCCGTGCGGCACGCCGTTCCGATTGCGGGCGAAGGTAGCGCGTGCACCACTTCACGAACTCGGCCGCGGCCTTGATCTGGGTCTCGATGTGGATATCCTGCGCCAGAGTGGCCTGGTAGCGGAGGCTGACGTCCCGGTCGGCCAGAAAAGCCAATGTCTCGTCGGACAGGCCGGTCAGACGGAAACCCGCACTCGCCACGATGACAGGGATGTTGTGTCCGTCGCGTCCTTTGGGGACCTTCTTGCCGTATGCGACGCACAGTGCCTTCGCCAAGCACTCGGCGGTGAATCCCAGGTGGTACAGACAGGCGACGTGCCGCCCGGCGTGGTGCAGCGCGAGCGCGTCGGAGCGGCGCTCAAGAGCCACGTCCTCCCAGTCCGCGGCCGTACATGGATCCTGGTACACCCTCTGCCCCCTCCGTGGTCTCTCCGCACTTTAATGGCGGCGTCCCGGGAGGTGGACCAATCGACGAAAAAGCGGGCCGTTCGTGGAGAGCCGCACTCGCACGGCTCTCCACGAACGACCCGCTTCCGGCACCCGCAGCGCGCTCAGCCCTCCTGCTGCTCCTGCTGCTTGCGCCAGCGGATGCCGGCCTCCAGGAAGCCGTCGATCTCGCCGTTGAAGACGGCCTCGGGGTTGCCGACCTCGTGCTCGGTGCGGAGGTCCTTGACCATCTGGTAGGGGTGCAGGACGTAGGAGCGCATCTGGTTGCCCCAGGAGTTGCCGCCGTCGCCCTTGAGGGCGTTCATCTTCTCCTGCTCCTCCTGGCGGCGGCGTTCGAGCAGCTTCGCCTGGAGGACGTTCATCGCGGTCGCCTTGTTCTGGATCTGCGAGCGCTCGTTCTGGCAGGAGACGACGATGCCGGTGGGCAGGTGGGTCAGGCGCACGGCCGAGTCGGTCGTGTTGACGCCCTGGCCGCCGGGGCCCGAGGAGCGGTACACGTCGACGCGCAGCTCGGACTCGTCGATCTCGATGTGGTCGGTCTGCTCGACCACGGGCAGCACCTCGACGCCCGCGAAGGAGGTCTGGCGGCGGCCCTGGTTGTCGAAGGGGGAGATGCGGACGAGGCGGTGGGTGCCCTGCTCGACGGAGAGGGTGCCGTAGGCGTACGGGACGTGCACGGCGAAGGTCGTGGACTTGATGCCCGCCTCTTCGGCGTAGGACGTCTCGTACAGCTCCGTCTTGTAGCCGAGCCGCTCGGCCCAGCGCAGGTACATGCGCTGGAGGCGCTCGGCGAAGTCGGAGGCGTCCACGCCCCCGGCCTCGGCGCGGATCGTGACGACGGCCTCGCGGGAGTCGTACTCGCCGGAGAGGAGGGTGCGGACCTCCATCTCGTCGAGCGCCTTGCGCACGGCGGCCAGCTCCTGCTCCGCCTCCTCCTGCGTGTCCGCGTCGCCCTCGTCGGCGGCCAGCTCGAAGAGCACGCCCAGGTCGTCGATGCGCCCGCGCAGGCCCTCGGCCTTGCGGACCTCGGCCTGGAGGTGGCTCAGCTTGCTGGTGATCTTCTGGGCCGCTTCGGGGTCGTCCCACAGCGACGGAGCCGCTGCCTGCTCCTCCAGGGAAGCGATTTCTCCCCGCATCTTGTCGAGGTCGAGGACGGCCTCGATCGACTCCATGGTGGAGGACAGGGACTTGAGCTCTTCGGATACATCGACGACTGCCACGTCCATCAGGGTAACCGGGCGGCGGGGGCTCGGGCGAAGCCCGCCCCCTGTCGGGGGTGCGCGTGGCAGGGTGACGCGCATGACCGATTACGGGCACGACCTCCTCTTCGGCTCCTTCGTCACCCCTTCCTCGGCCCGCCCCGCCGAGGTCGTCCAGCTCGCGGTGGCCTCCGAGCGCGCGGGGCTCGACCTCGTGACCTTCCAGGACCACCCCTACCAGCCCGCGCTGCTCGACACGCAGGCCCTCCTCGCCTTCGTCGCGGCCCGCACCACGCGCGTCCGCCTCGCGGCGAACGTCACCAACCTGCCGCTGCGCCCGCCCGCCGTCCTCGCCCGTACCGCGGCGACGCTCGACCTGCTCAGCGGCGGACGCTTCGAGCTGGGCATCGGCGCGGGCGGCTTCCGCGACGCGGTCGTGGCGATGGGCGGCCGGGGGCTGCCGCCCGGCGAATCGGTGGACGCGCTCGCCGAGGCGATCACCCTGATCCGTGAGCTGTGGAACACCGGGGAGCGCGGCGGCGTCCACCACCGGGGTACGTACTACGCCGCCGACGGCGCCAAGCGCGGCCCGCGCCCGGCCCATGAGATCGGCGTCTGGGTCGGCGCGTACGGCCCCCGCATGCTCGCCCTCACCGGCCGCCTCGCCACGGGCTGGCTCCCCTCGTACGACTACCTCAAGGGCGGCACGGCGGCCCTGCCCGCGATGAACGCCCGCATCGACGAGGCGGCGCGGGAGGCGGGCCGGGACCCGAACGAGATCCGCCGCTTCCTCAACATCATGAAGCCGGAACAGGCGACCGTGGACTTCCTCACAGAACTGGCCACGGACCACGGCATCAGCGGCTTCATCGTGGGAGGCGACGACGAGGCGGCGCTCAGAAAGCTGGGCGAGGAAGTGGCCCCGGCGGTGAGGGCGGCTGTCAGCCCCTCCGGCGACTGAGGAGCAGGGGTCCGGGGGCAGCGCCCCCGGAAATCCGCTCACCCACCGGAGGTCACGGCCGCGGTCCCCGTCTGCTCCGCCCCCGAGTCGCTGTCGTCCCCGCCCGCCACCAGCCACCCGGCCACAGCGAGTATCACCACAGCGACCCCCGCCCCGATCCCCGTCCGCACGCGCCGCCTCCGCAGCGCCGTCTCCCGGGCCCGGGCGGACCCCGGCCGGGGCGCCCCGGGAGCGCGCGGGACGCGCGCCGTCCCGTGCGCGCCGCCGGACAGCTCGTCCACCCCCGGCACCCGCATGCTCGTGTGCGTGTCCCGCCCCGAGTCCTTCCCCGGCGCGTTCGGTACGAGCGACACCGCGCCCCGCTGCACCCCGCTCGGCGCCTCCTCGGCCACCGCCTCGCCGGGCCCGTCCTCCGGCTCCGGCTGCGGCTCGTCCACCTCCAGGGCGGGCAGCCTGTCGAGCAGCGGCGCCATCTCCCGCAGCCGCTCGGCGAGTTCGGAGGCGCGCAGCCGCGAGGCGGGGGCCTTGGCGAGGCACTGGAGGAGGAGCTGCCACAGCTCCTCGGGGATGCCGGGGAGCGGCGCGACCGTCTCCGTCACGTGCCGCCGCAGGATCGCCCCGGGGTGGCCGCCGCCGAACGGCGTGAAGCCCGCGAGCAGCTCGTACAGGACCGTCGCGAGCGCGTAGATGTCGACGGCGGCGCGCGGCGGCAGGCCCTCGACGATCTCGGGGGCGCAGTAGTCCGGCGTCCCGATGATCTTCGTGCTGCGGCCCGTGGGCGTGGAGCGAGGGCTGTCGATGAGCTTGGCGACGCCGAAGTCGGTGAGGAGCGCGGGGTGTTCGCCCGCGCGACCGGGGGTGCCCGACATGTCCAGGAGGATGTTCTCGGGCTTGACGTCGCGGTGCACGACCCCGGCCTTGTGCGCGAAGGCGAGCGCGTCGGCGATGTCGGCGACGATCGCCGCCGCCGCGGCGGGGGCGAGGCGGTGGGCGGAGTCGAGGCGGGTGCGCAGGTCGGTGCCGCGTACGGCGTCCATGACGAGCGCGAGGTCGTTGCCGTCCACGACGAGGTCGCGCACGGTGACGATGTGGGGGTGTTCGAGGCCGAGCAGCGCGGTGCGCTCCTGGACGAAGCGGCCGACGAGTTCCTGGTCCGCCGCCAGCTCCTCGCGGAGCAGTTTGATCGCGACGGGCCCCTCGGGTCCGTCGCCGAGCCACACACTCCCCGCGCTGCCCCGCCCGAGGAGCTGGTGTGCGGTGTACCGGCTGCCGATCTTGCGTGCCAAAACTGCTCCGACAGGTCGGGCCCCGGCACGGCCCGGGGCGTGGCGTTGCGACGTTTGCAAAGTCGTGGCGATGCGACGATGCGCAAAGTTACGCGCGTCCTGGGGTCTTCCGTGCCCAGGATCGCCCTTCGCGCCACATCGGGGCGGCGATCGGTCCGGTTTTGCGGCGGTTCGGCGGCCGAAGACGTCCACCGATTGTCGACTTGTCGCTGAACTCGCCCGCAGAACCTCTTCCGCTACCCGTTCAGCTTCGAGAACCAGCCCGAGACTTCCTTGATCCAGCTGCCGAGCTGGTCCCAGTAGCCCTTGCCCGTCCCGATCCAGTCCTGGAGCGGGCTCACCTCCCACACGATCCAGCCGACCACGAAGAGGATCACCACGGTGAACAGGCAGCCCTTGAGGCAGCCGAGGCCGGGGATGTGCATCGGGTTGGCGCTGCGGCGGCGCGGCTCGCGCGGGGGTCGCGGCTCGCGGCGGGGCGGGGCCTCGG
>NZ_JAAGLR010001004.1 GCF_010548245.1 Streptomyces sp. SID11385 | reverse complement strand
GCCCCCGCGGGCTGCGTGCTCGTCGCCGCATGGCCGCCGACGCCGCCGTGGCGGCCGCCACCGGCAGCGCTCGGCTGGCCTGTCTGCCCCTGCGGCTGCGGGCCCGCCGGGCCACTGCCGTAGGGATCGGGCCCGCCGCCGTACTGCTGCGCCTGCGGGCCTCGGGTATCGGTCACAGTTCCCCCCTGGGAATCCGGTGCGCGCCGGCGTCTGCCGCTCCCGGAACCACGGGCGCCCTCCGGCGGGGTCCCGCTGGTGCCCGCACCCGTGGTTCCAGTCACGTCCTCACTCCTCGCGCTTATTCGGCCGAGGGCTCCGTGCCCTCCGCCGTGCCCTCGGCCGGGTCCGCCTGGGGCTCCTCGTCAGGACCGTCCGCGTCGACCTCTTCGGCCTCGCGTCCGGCCTCGGCGTTGCGCGCGACGGCCACGACGGCATCGCGCTTGCCCAGGTTGATCAGTTGGACGCCCATGGTGTCACGGCCCGTCTGCCTGATCTCATTGACTCGCGTACGAATCACACCGCCCCCGAGCGTGATGGCGAGGATTTCATCGGTCTCCTCGACCACCAGCGCACCGACGAGCGAACCCCGGTCCTCGACGATCTTGGCAGCCTTGATGCCGAGGCCGCCACGCCCCTGGACCCGGTACTCGTCGACGGGACTGCGCTTCGCGTAGCCGCCGTCGGTCGCGGTGAAGACGAAAGTACCCGGCCGCACGACATTCATCGAGAGCAGTTCGTCACCATCGCGGAAACTCATGCCCTTCACGCCCGATGTGGCGCGTCCCATCGGACGCAGCGTGTCGTCCGTCGCGGTGAACCGGATCGACTGCGCCTTCTTGCTGATGAGCAGCAGATCGTCGTCGGCCGAGACGAGTTCGGCGCCGATCAGCTCGTCGTCGCCGCCGTCGTCGGTCTCGCGCAGGTTGATCGCGATGACGCCGCCGGAGCGGGGCGAGTCGTAGTCCTTGAGCGACGTCTTCTTCACCAGGCCGCCCTTGGTCGCCAGGACCAGGTACGGGGCCGCCTCGTAGTCCTTGATCGCGAGGATCTGCGCGATCGACTCGTCGGGCTGGAAGGCGAGCAGGTTCGCGACGTGCTGCCCGCGCGCGTCGCGCCCGGCGTCCGGAAGCTCGTACGCCTTTGCCCGGTAGACCCGGCCCTTGTTGGTGAAGAAGAGCAGCCAGTGGTGGGTCGTGCTGACGAAGAAGTGGTCGACGATGTCGTCTTCCTTCAGCTTCGCGCCACGCACGCCCTTCCCGCCGCGCTTCTGCGAGCGGTAGTCGTCGGTACGGGTCCGCTTGACGTAACCGCTGCGGCTGATCGTGACGACGATGTCCTCCTCGGCGATCAGGTCCTCCATGGACATGTCGCCGTCGAAGGGCACGAGCTGGCTGCGGCGGTCGTCGCCGAACTTGTCGACGATCTGGCCGAGTTCGTCGCTGACGATCTGCCGCTGCCGCTCGGGCGAGGCGAGGATCGCCTTGTACTCGTCGATGCGCCGCTGGAGCTCGTCGTGCTCCTGCATGAGCTTCTGCCGCTCCAGGGCCGCCAGGCGGCGGAGCTGCATCTCCAGGATCGCGTTCGCCTGGATCTCGTCGATCTCCAGGAGGCCCATCAGGCCCGTGCGCGCGTCCTCGACGGTGTCGCTGCGGCGGATGAGCGCGATGACCTCGTCGATCGCGTCGAGCGCCTTGAGCAGACCGCGCAGGATGTGGGCGCGCTCCTCGGCCTTGCGCAGCCGGAAGCGGGTGCGCCGGACGATGACCTCGATCTGGTGCGTGACCCAGTGCCGGATGAAGGCGTCGAGGGAGAGCGTGCGCGGCACACCGTCGACCAGGGCCAGCATGTTCGCGCTGAAGTTGGTCTGGAGGTCGGTGTGCTTGAAGAGGTTGTTGAGGACGACCTTCGCGACCGCGTCCCGCTTGAGGACGACGACGAGGCGCTGCCCGGTGCGCGAGGAGGTCTCGTCACGGACGTCGGCGATGCCGCCGATCTTGCCGTCCTTGACCAGGTCGGCGATCTTCTGGGCGAGGTTGTCGGGGTTGACCTGGTACGGCAGCTCGGTGACGACGAGGCACTGCCGGTTCTGGATCTCCTCGACCTCGACGACCGCGCGCATCGGGATGGAGCCGCGCCCGGTCCGGTAGGCCTCCTCGATGCCCTTGCGGCCGACCACGAGGGCACCGGTGGGGAAGTCGGGGCCCTTGATCCGCTCGATGAGCGCGTCGAGGAGTTCCTCGTTGCCCGCCTCGGGGTGGGCCAGGTACCACTGGGCGCCGGCCGCGACCTCGCGCAGGTTGTGCGGGGGGATGTTGGTGGCCATGCCGACCGCGATGCCCGCCGAGCCGTTGATCAGCAGGTTCGGGAAGCGCGAGGGCAGGACGTCCGGCTCCTGGGAGCGGCCGTCGTAGTTGTCCGAGAAGTCGACGGTCTCCTCGTCGATGTCCCGCACCATCTCCATCGAGAGGGGGGCCATCTTGCACTCGGTGTACCGCATGGCGGCGGCCGGGTCGTTGCCCGGGGAGCCGAAGTTGCCGTTGGAGTCGACGAGCGGCATGCGCATCGCCCAGGTCTGGGCGAGACGGACGAGGGCGTCGTAGATCGAGGAGTCACCGTGCGGGTGGTAGTTGCCCATGACGTCGCCGACGACGCGGGCGCACTTGTAGAAGCCCTTCTCGGGCCGGTAGCCGCCGTCGTACATCGCGTACAGCACGCGGCGGTGCACGGGCTTGAGCCCGTCCCGCACGTCGGGCAGCGCACGCGAGACGATGACCGACATCGCGTAGTCGAGGTACGAGCGCTGCATCTCGGTTTCGAGCCCGACGGGCTCGACGCGCATCGCGAGTCCTGCGACGCCCTCGTCGGCTCCGGGGATCGGCCCCGTGGGTTCCTCGTCGGGGGTGGGGGTGTTCTCGTCGGCCATGTGCCGTACTGGTCCTTTCGGCCTGCTCGCTATCCAGGGGCTGTCCGGCCCGGTGCTCCGGGCCCGGGCTCCGGTGTCCGGGGGCGCGCGGGCCGCCGGACACCGGAGGGGGATGCCTAGATGTCGAGGAAGCGGACGTCCTTGGCGTTGCGCTGGATGAACTGGCGGCGCGCCTCGACGTCCTCGCCCATGAGGACGGAGAAGAGGTCGTCTGCCTGAGCGGCGTCGTCGAGGGTGACCTGGCCGAGGACGCGGTGGTCCTGGTCCATCGTCGTCACCCGCAGCTCCTCGGCGTCCATCTCGCCGAGTCCCTTGAAGCGCTGCACCGCGCCCTCGCGCAGCCGCTTGCCGTTCTCGCGGCCCAGGGTGATGAGCGCGTCCCGCTCGCGGTCGGAGTAGGCGTAGTCCACGTCGTCCTTGCCCCACTTGATCTTGTAGAGCGGGGGGCGCGAGAGGTAGACGTGTCCCGCCTCGACGAGCGGGCGCATGAAGCGGAAGAGGAACGTCAGGAGCAGCGTGTTGATGTGCTGCCCGTCGACGTCGGCGTCCGCCATCAGGATGATCTTGTGGTAGCGCAGCTTCTCGATGTCGAAGTCGTCGTGCACCCCGGCGCCGAAGGCCGAGATGAGCGCCTGGATCTCCTGGTTGTGGAGGATCTTGTCGACGCGGGCCTTCTCGACGTTCAGGATCTTGCCGCGGATCGGCAGGATCGCCTGGTACATCGGGTCGCGGCCCGACTTCGCCGAACCACCGGCGGAGTCACCCTCGACGATGAAGATCTCGCACTTGGTGGGGTCGTTCGACTGGCAGTCGGAGAGCTTCCCGGGGAGCGAGGCCGTCTCCAGGAGACCCTTGCGGCGCGTGAGGTCGCGGGCCTTGCGGGCGGCGACACGGGCGGTCGCGGCGGAGATGCCCTTGCGGATGATGTCCGAGGCTTCGTTCGGGTTCCGGTCGAACCAGTCCGCCAGGCGCTCGTAGACGATCTTCTGGACGAAGGTACGGGCCTCGGTGTTGCCGAGCTTCGTCTTCGTCTGCCCCTCGAACTGCGGCTCGCCGAGCTTCACGGAGATGATCGCCGTCAGACCCTCGCGGATGTCGTCACCCGTGAGGTTCCCGTCCTTCTCGCGGAGCAGCTTCTTGTCGCGCGCGTACTTGTTGACGATCGTCGTCAGCGCGCCGCGGAAGCCTTCCTCGTGCGTACCGCCCTCGTGCGTGTGGATCGTGTTCGCGAAGGAGTAGACCCCCTCCGTGTACCCGGCGTTCCACTGCATCGCGACCTCGACGGAGAGCAGCTTCTCCTTGTCCTCGGCCTCGACGTCGATGACCGAGGGGTGAATGACCTCGCCCTTGCGGGAGTTGAGGTACTTCACGAAGTCGACGATGCCGCCCTCGTAGTGGTACGTGACGGTACGGGCCTCGGGCGGCTCCTCCGCGTCCACGACCTCGGCGCTGTCCGCGCCGACCGTGGCCTTCGCCGACTCGCGCTCGTCGGTGAGCTTGATGGTGAGGCCCTTGTTGAGGAAGGCCATCTCCTGGAAGCGGCGCGCGAGGGTCTCGAAGGAGTACTCGGTGGTCTCGAAAACGTCGCCATCGGCCCAGAAGGTCACCGAGGTGCCGTGCTCCTCGGTCGCCTCGCCCTTGTGCAGGGGGGCGATCGGCACGCCGCGCTCGTACTGCTGGGTCCAGATGTGACCGTCGGTCTTCACCTCGACCTCGACGCGCGTGGAGAGCGCGTTGACGACCGAGACGCCCACCCCGTGCAGACCGCCGGAGACCGCGTAGCCGCCACCGCCGAACTTGCCGCCCGCGTGCAGGACGGTCAGCACGACCTCGACGGCCGGCTTCCCCTCGGAGGGCACGATGCCCACCGGGATGCCTCGCCCGTTGTCGACGACCCGGACGCCGCCGTCCGCGAGGATCGTGACGTCGATCGTGTCGGCGTGCCCGGCGAGGGCCTCGTCGACCGAGTTGTCCACGACTTCCTGGACGAGGTGGTGCAGGCCGCGCTCACCGGTCGAGCCGATGTACATGCCGGGCCGCTTGCGGACCGCGTCCAGTCCTTCCAGGACCGTGATCGCGCTGGCGTCGTAGGAGACCTCGGGCAGGCTCGATGTTTCACGTGAAACATCGCCGCTCACCGCGTCCGCCTCCGCCTCGGCCGCCGCCGATGTTTCACGTGAAACATCGCTCTGCCCCGGCTCGGGCACGGCGCCGGGACCGTTCTCGTCCGGGGTTGACGGATTGTTCTCGTTGGGGTTGCCGGAATCGGCCACGAAGCGCCCTTTCTGGCACAGCACAGACCTGAACCCGAAGGGCGGGAGCGGCTGCGTCGTTCTGCTCGGCGTTAGTCGGCGGTGCGGAGTCTCGCGGTGTGCGAGTTGATGCGGGTGGTGCGGTGCTGCTGAAGCGATGCTCACCGAGTGTCGATGCCTCGTCACTCACCAAGCCCTCGCTCCGGGAGCGGGATTACTGCTCAGTCTACCGGTAACGCCGACAGTGATGGGGGTTTGCGGGTAGCTGAGTACGCATGTGCCGCCCTCAACCGACCACTTCCGACTCCCCATATGCGGACCGGGGCTTCAGGGGGCTCACAGCGGCACTCAGCGCTTCGGCCCGGTTCCGGGGTGTCAACCACCGGTGACGACGCCACGCGGTCCCCGCCGAAGCCCCGCAGATGCGCAGGTCAGAGGGGTGGACGGCGAGGCGGGCAAGCCCTTTCGGCGGGGCGGGCAGGGGCGGGCGGGGCTCCCGAGGCGACACGAGGCGCGCGGCGATCGGCGGCGGGCTCTCAGGGGCTCCCGGGCACAGGGCGCACGGGAGGCGGCGAGGGCGTGGGCAGGGACACATGAGCGGATCGCGGTCGGGTGGACGATCCGGAAGCGGCAGGAGTGGGCGGGGGCAGGCACCGGTTCCCGGCGTGGGTGAGTGGGACCCGTACCGGTTACTGCCAGGGGCCCGTACCGGCGGCGTGGAGGTGCTGCCCGGCGCCGAGGCCGGCGTGCAACCGGGAGGCGCGACGTGCGAAGGCTCCGTACCGCCGCGGGCGGAGGTCCTCAGCCCCAGGTGTCCCTGTCCCCGCGGCTGCCGGGTGCCCGCAGGGGGCCGTAGCGGCGGGACGGGCCGGAGGGGCCCTCGATGCGCAGCAGGCGCACCGTGTCGTGGCCGAGGGCCTCGTTGAGGCGGGCGACGAGCTGGGGTGCGAGGAGGCGCAGTTCAGTGGCCCAGCTGTTGGACTGGCAGCGGACGCGCAGGACCCGCTCCTCCTCGTCGTAGTGCAGCGGCTCGCTGTTGCGCGCGACGTCCTCGCCGACGATCTGCGGCCAGCGGTTCATGACCCCGCCGACCGCCGCGCGGGTCTCCCAGCCGCGATCGGACATGAGCCGGTGGATGGCGGCGCCGAAGGAGAGCGGCTCGCGTCCCTCGCCGCGGGCCCCGCGCCGGTTGCCGCGCCGCTCGGGGCCGCGCGCGTGGACGCCGAGTCCCTGCTCGCGGGCCTGCTTCTGGGC
>NZ_JAAGLR010000975.1 GCF_010548245.1 Streptomyces sp. SID11385 | reverse complement strand
CCGAGGAGGCGGGGCGCGTGGCGCGGCTCGTCCTCGGGCCCGTCCTCGCGCTGGGCGCGGCGGAGCGGCACCGGCTGCTCGACACGGTCGAGACGTGGTTCGCGGCGGGCGGCTCGGCCGAGGAGGCGGGGCGGCTCCTGTACTGCCACGCGAACACGGTGCGGTACCGGCTGCGGAAGGTGGAGGCGCTGACGGGCAGGTCGCTGAGCGCCCCGCAGACGGTGGCCGAACTGGGCCTCGCGGTACGGGCCGTCCGGCTGGAGGCGGCGGAGGAGTAGCGGCGGCGCGGGGAGGGACGGGGGGCGCGGCGCGGGCGGCGCGGGGAGGGGCGGCGCCCGGGTGCGTTCACCATTCCCTTGCCTTCATGACGCACGGACACCATCATGATGGCCCTGCGGTGAAAGGCAATTGAATGGGTGGTGTGAGGTGACGCCGTCGGAGCGCATGCCCGGGGCCAGTCGGCGGAGGCACCACCGGCAGAGCGGTGCGCCGGCCAGGCCGGCGGAACGGGTCGCGGTTTCCGCGCGCCTGTCCCCCGACTCCCTCAGGGACCCGCGCGCCATCCTGGCCTTGCAGCGTTCGGCGGGGAACCAGGCGCTGGCGGGACGGCTCCGTGCCCCCCTCCCCTCCGGGCCCGCGAGCGTCCCGGTGCAGCGCTCCGCCGCCGCCCCGTCCGCACCGGAGGTGCGGGAGACGGAGGAGACGGAGGAGCGGGCGCCCGAAACCCCCGGCAAACGGGCTGAGTTCAAGAAGACCGCCACGAAGATCGGCCAGGACACCAGGAAGATCTTCGAGACGACGGAACCCCTCGGCGGCAAACCGGCACCCCTGGGCGCGGGTGTGGCGACGGGCGTGGCGACCCCGCGGCCGGGCGCGGCCCCGGCGGACGGCCCGCTGCACGAGCCGGACGCGATGCACAGCGGGCAGATCGGCCAGGCGACGACGGACGTCTACAACGTCGTGGGCGACGGCATGTCCCTCGCCAAGAACACGAAGGCGGCGCTCGGGGCCCGCAAGGACAAGGACTCCACCGAGGTCTCCGGCCACGGCAAGCGCAAGCAGTTCAACACGGCGGGCGCCGACGCGCTGGCGGGCGGGGCCATCGTGACGGCCGACGGGCTGAGCACCGTCAGAGAGGGCCTGAAGCTGGGGGCGCACGCGACCAACGAGGCGGTGAGCGCGACCGCCCCCGGCCTTTTCGGCGCGGCGTACGGGGTGAAGTCCGGGCGTCAGGCCCGCAAGGGGTACAAGAGCTGGAAGAAGAAGAGCGCTCTGAAGAACATCGATCTCGGTGAGAACGCCGACATCGACAAGACCAACCTCAAGAGCGTCAACGGCGAATTGCGGGCCGCGAAGGAGAACGTGGATCTCCACGAGGCCGAACTGCCACCGCTGGAGGAGGAGGCGGAGCGACTGGCTGCCGCGCTCACGGAACTGGACACCTTCATCGGGGAGTTGGGACGCCGGATAGGCGCGCTGAGCCGCGTCGCCGGCCCGGACGAGGACCAGCCCCGGGAATCCCTCCGCCAGCTGGCCGGGCTGCGGGCGCAACTCCCCAAGGCACAGGCGACCCGCGAGGCGACGCGGGCGGAGCAGGAGGCGAACCAGCGGCTGCTCACGGCGGCGCGGCGCCGGTTCGAGGAGGCGCGCGAGAAGTACGAGCGCACCGAGCTGGAGATGATCAGGCACTACGCCGTCCGCAAGCAGAACCACCGCATGGCCAAGATGGGTCTGGACGGTTCCGGGAACGGGGTGCGCAGCGTCGCGTCCCTCCTGGGCATCCTCGCGGTGACGGGGGTCGTCGCCCCGGTGGCCGGGTGGGCCGTGGCAGGTGTCGGCGTGGGCGCCGTCACCGCCGTCTCCGCGCACAAGAGCGGGCGGGCCGTGCACAAGCGGTACCGAAACAATCTGGAACCCGACCGGTACCAGCGCACCACCCCGGCGCAGCAGGACGAGGTGGCGCCGGGCCTGGCGGAACCGCCCGCGCACGAGGCCACCGACGTGGCGGAACCGCTCGCGCACGACGCCACCGGCCCGGCGGCGGAACCGCTCGCGCACGAGGAAGCGGCGGCGGCCACGGAATCCGGCGATGCCTCGAAGCGCAAAGCCCTCGGCAAGGCCCTCAATCCGTTCGGCGCGGCACCGGCCCAGGGGAAACGGCAGCTCATGGCGCAGAAGCTCTACGCCTTGGCCGCGGGAGGGGACGTCCCTGCCGCCGCGCGGACCACGCGAACCCAGCAGGGCAGAGCCCGTGAGCTGGTGAAGGCGATCGGGTGCACGCCGCAGAAGATGCGGCTGGCGGGCAAGGACGCCCCCCTGGAGGAGCAGGAGGCGGCGTGGGTGGCTTCGCTGCAAAGCGCCGGTCAGCAGAAGATGTGGGAAGAAGAGATCGCGAGGCAACTGAAGTCGGACTGAGATCTTCCCGGCAGCGTGCTCAGAGCGTCGCCGCCCACTCCTCCACGGTCGCGACCTCGCCGCGCCTGTTGAGCAGGTCCCGCAGCAGCACCTCGTGGAACTCCGGGTTCGGGTCGGCGCACGCGTCCGACAGCGCGGTGAACTGGTAGTCCAGGTCGATCGCCTGGAGCGCGGTGGAGAGCACGATGCCGCCGGTCGCGATCCCCGCGAGGGCGAGGTGGCCGATGCCCTGGGCGCGCAGGATCTGGTCCAGGTTGGTGCCCGCGAAGGCGCTGACGCGGTTCTTGTACAGGACGATCTCGTCGTCGGCGGGCGCCACGTCGGGGTGGATCTCGGCGTCGGGGTCGCCCGGTACGAAGCGGTCGGCCGGGAGCTTGCCGAACACCTTGTTGTTCGGGTGCCCGTCCACGTGCCCCGGGAGCAGGCGGAGTGCGACGTGGATGACGAGAACCCCCTTCTCGCGCGCGGTCTTCAGCGCCGCGGCGGCCTGGGTGAGGGCGGTGGGGTCCACGCGGGTGGCGTGGGCGTTCTGGAAGTCCATGAGGAGGAGGGCGGTACGGGACACGGGTGTGCCTTTCGTTGCGCGGGTGGGGGGATCAGTCCGTCTTGCCGACGCGGCTCAGCGAGCGGTCGAAGAGCGTCATGAGGAGGAAGAGCGCACCCGCGCCGAGCATGACCCACGCCAGTGCGTGCATGCCGCCCGTGTCGGCGCGCTCCCCGAAGGAGGCGGCGCTCGCGGAGGAGGCGACCATCGAGCCGATGTAGGCGAAGGTGCGCAGGAGCCCGGCCGAGGACGCGGTGCGTTCCGGATCGGCCTGGAAATAGACGGAGTTCTGGAGGGCGAGGTTGTTGAGACCCTGCGGGACGCCGAAGACGACGGCGACGAGGAGCAGACTCCACAGCGGGCTCGAACCGGAGAGCGTGAGCAGGATCAGGCACGCGGCGATCTGTCCGAGCGCGCCGACAAGGAGCTTGCTCCGTACGCCCTTTCGGCGACCGGACCAGATCGAGACACCGATGGCGAGCAGGAACATGGGGATCTGCACGAGTCCGGCGTGGAACGGCGAGAACCCGTACCCCTCCTCGGTCCACTGGCTGAAGCCGTAGAGGAAGGCGTACGAGACGACGTACGCGACGAGGGCACGCCCGTACGTGGCGAGCAGCGGCGTGTTGCCGCCGA
This sequence comes from Streptomyces sp. SID11385, assembly GCF_010548245.1. Classification (GTDB taxonomy): domain Bacteria; phylum Actinomycetota; class Actinomycetes; order Streptomycetales; family Streptomycetaceae; genus Streptomyces. Next base: position 2,918 of record NZ_JAAGLR010000975.1, on the reverse strand, counting down.
GCACGCGGAGGTCGATGAACGGCGTACCCGCGCGCAACTCCCTTATCGCGAAACCGGTTCCGGCCACGAGCGTGATGGCGAGCAGGTACCAGTCCCGCAGGTGCAGGTTCATGAGGAACAGCAGCATCGAGGTGAGGGTGGCCGCGAAGAGCGCCATGCCGGGCAGGTCGAGCTGGGCGGTGACCCGGCCGCGCTGCGGACTCTCGCCCGTACCGGCCGACTTGGGCAGGCGCCACCAGCCGAGCAGTACCGCGGCGACGGCGAGCGGGATGTTCAGCGCGAACGTCGCGCGCCAGCCGCCGACGGCGATGAGGAGGCCGCCGAGGAGCGGGCCGACGACGGCGATCGTCTGGTTGGCGACGGCCAGCGCGGTGAGCACCCCGCCCGGGCTGTCGCGCCCCGTCCGCTTCGCCTCGCTCCGTACGAGCGCCATCGCGGCCGGATAGCCGCCGCACGTACCGAAACCGAGCAGGACGCGGGCCGCGATGAGGACGCCGAGGTTCGGCGCGAGGGTGCCGAGGATTCCGGCGAGGCCGACGATGCTCGTGCTGATGAGGAAGAGTCTGCGCGGCCCGAAGATGTCGATGAGCCGCCCGACGACGGGCTGCCCGAGCGAGGTCGCGAGGTAGAGCGCCGAGACGAGCCACGCGGTCTGCGAGGCGGGCGTGCCGAGGGCGTCGCCGATGGGGACGAGGGCGACCGAGATGATCGTCGAGTTGATCGGGTTGAGGACCGAGCCGAGCATCATCGGCGGCAGCAACCGCCGGTCGAAACCGGGCTGTTGAGCCTTCGGAGCCTTCTCGCCCGTCCCGGTCGCCGCTTCGGGCTCAGTCATGGGTCAGTCGCTCCAGTACGGACATGGCGGCGATGACCGCCCGCAGCTCCTCCTCCGTGCACTCCTCCTGGAGCCGCGCGGCGAGCCACTCGGTACGGGCCTGGCGGCCCTCGTGCACGCGGCGGCGGCCCTCGGGGGTGAGGGTGACCAGCAGCCGGCGGCCGTCCTCGGGGTCCGGGGCGCGGACGACGAGGCCGCGCGCGGCGAGGGCGGCGACGGTCGTGGTCATCGACTGGTGCCGGACGCCTTCGGCGGCGGCGAGCACGCTGGTCGTGACCCCGGCCGCCGTCGCGGGGGTCTCGGTCTCGCGGGCCACGCGGGCGAGCGCGGTGGACTGCCCGAGCGTGAGGTCCTCGGCCTCGGAGGCCGCGAGAATGCGACGCCGCAGACGGCTGATGACGGCCCTGACCTCGTGGGACGCCTGTACGGCGGTGGGCGAGGAGGGCGGGGCTCCGCCCGGCACGGGATCGGTGGACATGCCACCTACCGTAACGCGTACAGGCTGAGCTGTACAGCCTTGCCTGTATATGAGGCCACGACTGTCCCGGCGGGGCTCCCCCGGCGAGCGCTACCGGCGGGGCCCCGGCGGGCAGCGAGGTTCAGGAAGCGGACTTGAAGGTGAGCAGCTTCCAGGCGTAGCGGCCGGAGGCCAGCTCGGCGTTGAGGGCCTTCACCGCGTCGCCCTTCGCCGGGTGCCTGCGCCTCGACTCCAGCGCGGCGATCTCCGCCGTCTTCGTCCGGACGCGCTCCTCCGCCTTGGCGCGATGCTTGTTGTCGCTTCGCGCGGCGTCCCGCTCGTCCTTGGGCAGACCCTTGCGGATTTTGTCGATGTCCGTGTCGATCTTCTTGTTCGCCCGGGTGTTGTCGTGCACCTCACGGCTGTACTTGGCGGTGTCGCCCACGGCCGTCGAGGGCTCGTCGTCGTCCTCCGCCTTCGTCCCCGCGCCCACCGACTGGAGGAACTGGTTGATGTCCGGGATCATCGCGCCCTCGGCGTCGGTCAGGGCGGGGCGGTAGAAGACGACGAGGTGGGTCGGGCTGTCCGCCTTGTTGGTGATGTACGACTCCGAGTAGGCGCGGTTGGTCGCGAAGCCCTGGTAGGACGCGCCCTGCGGCAGGGCTCCGCGCAGCAGCCCGCCGAACTCCTCCGGGCCCATCGCGCGGTACAGCGGCTTGTTGTCGACCGTCTGGTCGGACACGGAGTACCGCTTCGCGCCGCCACCCATGTCGCGCGCGTCCGCCCCCGGCATCAGCCGGAGTTCCGTCGGCGCCGCCGCGGTCTGCGCCGGGGCCCGCTGCACCGCGCCGGGGGCGGGCCCCGTACCCGCATGACCCGCAGGCGCCTGGGCTTGCTCCCGCGCTTGTGGTGCGGGACCGGCCATGACGCGCCGGGCGTTCGCCTCCGCCTCGCGTTCGAAACGGTCCGAGGGGTCGCTCACGCGCAGCCCGCTGCCGTTGTCGGTGCCCGCGACGGGCCCCGTGCGCTGCTGAATGACGTGCGTCAGTTCGTGCGCCAGCGTGTGGTCGTCCGCGCCGCCCGCGCCGAGCACGACGTGGTTGCCCGAGGTGTAGGCACGGGCGCCGACCTCGGCGGCCGAGGTGCGCGCGGCCTCGTCCGTGTGCAGGCGCACGTCACCGAAGTCGGCGCCGAGCCGGGACTCCATGTCCTGGCGCACCGGGGCGGGCAGCGGCGCACCGGCCGAGCGGATCACCTGCTCGACGGCGGAGCGCTGCACCGCCGTACCGTGCCCGCACCCGGCACCGTGCTCATGCTGTTCGCGCGCCAACGCTTCGGTGACGGCGGCGTTCCCGGCGGCGCGCTGGAGGGCGAGGAGCGCGTGCGGCACGCCCTTCCGCCCGGACCGCCCCGCGTCACGGCCCTGCTCCGGCACCTTCGGGTACGACGTCCGGGTGGCACGCTCCGGTGCGCCCTGGAGCCTGTCGTGACCGTGCATGCGCGAACCCCTGACCGAACGGAGAGCTGTGGACCCTTCTGCCTATCAGTCGCCGGTCGGCGCGCGGCAGGCCCGCGCGGGCAGCGATGCGGGCAGGCGCGAGGGCGGGGCGGGCGGCGGGGCGGGCC
>NZ_JAAGLR010000945.1 GCF_010548245.1 Streptomyces sp. SID11385 | reverse complement strand
GGACCCGGCCCCCGCGCCGCCGGGACCGCTCCCCGCTCCACCTGCGAAGGGAGTTGAATGGGCGCATGACGACCGACGCCACAGCCATGCCGGACGACGCGGCAGCCATGCCCGACTGGGAGAAGCGGTTCCGTGCTCCCCGTGTCTCCCTCCCCGAGTGGGCCGAGGACGCCCCCGACCGCTCGCTGTTCGTCTCGAACGCGACCGGGACGTACGAGCTGTACGCCTGGGACCGTGCGAACGGGGCGCAACGGCAGGTCACCGACCGCGAGAACGGGACGACGGACGGGGCACTGAGCCCGGACGGCGAATGGATCTGGTGGTTCGACGACCACGACGGGGACGAGTTCGGGATCTGGCGGCGCCAGCCCTTCGCGGGGGGCGAGGACGCCGAGGCGCTGCCCGGCGTCGCCGCCGCGTACTCCGCCGGGCTCGCGCTCGGGCGCGACGGGCGGACCGTCGTCGTCGGCAGTTCGAGCGACGAGCACGGCTCGCTCGTCCACGTCGTACGGGACGGGGGCGCGCCCGTCGAGGTGTACCGGCACCGCGAATCGGCGGGCGTCGGGGGCCTCTCGCACGATGGCCGCCTCCTCGTCGTGGAGCACACGGAGCACGGCGACGCGATGCACTCCGCGCTGCGGGTCCTCGAACTGGCGGAGTCGGGGGAGATCGCCCGTACCGTCGCCGAACTCGACGACACCGAGGGCGGGACGAAGGAACTCGGCCTCTCCGTCATGGGCTTCGCGCCGCTCGCCGGGGACGCGCGGCTCCTGGTCGGCACGCAGCGCGAGGGCCGCTGGCTGCCGCTGATCTGGGACCCGGTGGCCGGTACGCAGACGCCGCTCGCCATCGACCTGCCGGGGGACGTCAGCGCCGACTGGTACGAGGACGCCTCGGCGCTCCTGATCGCGCACAGCCACGAGGCGCGCGGCGAGCTGTACCGCTACGACCTCGCCGCGCACCGCCTGGACCGGATCGAGACCCCGCGCGGCACCGTCTCCGAGGCGGGGGCGCGCCCGGACGGCAGCGTCGAGTACCTGTGGTCCTCGGCCGCCGAGCCGCCCGTGGTCCGCTCCACGACGCGCGGCGTCGTCCTGGACCCGCCCGGGATGCGCGCCCCGGCCTCGGTGCCGGTCACGGACGCGTGGGTGGAGGGCCCCGGCGGGCGCGTGCACGCCCTCGTGCAGACGCCGCAGGGCGACGGCCCCTTCCCGACCGTCTTCGAGATCCACGGCGGCCCCACCTGGCACGACAGCGACGCCTTCGCCGCCGGGCCGGCCGCCTGGATCGACCACGGGTACGCGGTCGTGCGGGTCAACTACCGCGGCTCGACGGGGTACGGGCGGGCCTGGACGGACGCGCTGAAGCACCGCGTCGGTCTCATCGAGCTGGAGGACGTCGCGGCGGTACGGGAGTGGGCGGTCGCCTCCGGGCTCGCGGACCCGGAGCGGCTGATCCTGTCGGGCGGCTCGTGGGGCGGGTACTTGACGCTGCTCGGCATCGGCACGCAGCCGGAGGCGTGGGCGGCGGGCGTCGCCGCCGTACCCGTCGCGGACTACGTGACGGCGTACCACGACGAGATGGAGGCGCTGAAGGCGATGGACCGCACGCTCTTCGGCGGCACGCCCGAGGAGCTGCCCGAGCGGTGGGCGGCGTCGAACCCGCTCACGTACGTGGACGACGTGCGCGCGCCCGTCTACCTCTCGGCCGGGGTCAACGACCCGCGCTGCCCCATCAAGCAGGTCGAGAACTACGTCGACCGGCTGGTGGCGAGGAAGCACCCGCACGAGGTCTACCGCTACGACGCGGGGCACGGCTCGCTCGTCGTGGACGAGCGCGTGAAGCAGGTGCGGATGGAGCTGGACTTCGTGCGGCGGCACGTACCGGGGGCCTGAGCGCCTGTGGTACGGGGGCGGGCGCGGGGCGTCCCGGCCCGCCCCGTACCGTGGGGGTGTGTACCGGTTCCTGCTGACTCCCCGGTGGTGGGGAATCCACGTCTTCGTCCTCCTGGCGATCCCGTTCTGCGTCTTCATGGGGTCCTGGCAGCTGAGCCGCTTCGAGGACCGGGTGGACACGCACAAGCACGCCGAGGCCACGGCCGAGGCCCACGCCGACGCGGCGGCCAGCCCGCTCGCGAAGGTCCTGCCCGTCACGACCGAGACCTCGGGCGCGCGCACGCGCGCCACGGGCCGGTACGTCAAGCAGCTCATCGTGCCCGACCGCGGGCTCGACGGCGCCGACGGCTACTACGTGCTCGGGCTCCTGCTGACCGGCGAGCACAAGGTCCTGCCCGTCGTCCGCGGCTGGCACGAGGGCTCCGCCCCGGCGAAGGCCCCCGCCGCTCCCGGCGGCACCGTCACCGTGACCGGGGCGCTCCAGCCCTCCGAGGACGCGCGCAGCACGGGCGTGGACGCGACCGGCGGTCTCCCGGCCGGGCAGGTCGGGATCATCGGCGCGGCCTCGCTGCTCAACCTCACGACGTACGACGTGTACGACGGCTGGATCACGCTCGACCGCGCCGAGTCCGGGCTCACGCCCGTGCCCGCGAAGACGCCGGAGGGCGGCGGGCTCGACCTCAAGGCGTTCCAGAACCTCGGCTACACGGGCGAGTGGTTCGTCTTCGCCGGGTTCGTGGTCTTCATGTGGTACCGCCTCGTGCGCCGCGAGGCGGAGGCCCGCAGGGACGCGGAACTCGGGATCGCGACGGAGGAGCCGGAACCGGAACCGGCGGGGGTCTGAGCGCTCACACCGGGCTCCACGCCGGGCCTGCACCGGCCCTCACGGCACCAGGAGGTGCTGGATCGCCGGGGCGACCCTGGCGATGATCGCCTCCGTGTCCTCCTCGGCCAGCACGGGCACCTGGACCAGGCGACGGCCGACCACGACGCCGATCAGCATCGTCGCGGCCAGCGCCACGCGGACCGCGCTGTCGTGCCCGTCGAGCGCGCTGCGGTCCGCCTCGGACGCGAGGCGTGAGGCGATGAACTCCCGCAGCTGCGCCGTCGCCCCCTCGTTCGCGACCCCGCCGCGCACCATCGCGAGCAGCGCCGGCGCGTCCGGCGCGCCGTCCTCCCACACGCTCAGGTGCGCGCGCACCACCCGCTCCCCCAAGGTCTCCTCCGGCCCGTCGAAGGCGTCGGCGAGACGTGCGAGCGCTTCCGGCGAGATCGACATGACCGCCGCGAACAGCTCGTCCTTCGAACGGAAGTACTGCATCACGAGCGCCGGGTCGACCCCCGCGTCGGCGGCGACCTTCCGGATCGTCGTGGCCTTGAAGCCGTCGGACGCGAAGCGGGCGCGCGCGGCGTCGAGCACGGCCTGACGGGTCACGTTGGGCCCCGGCCGCCGCCCGCGCGGCGGACGCCCGCGCGGGCGGCGCGGAGCGGGCGCACTGGAATCTGCGGACATGGGCGCAGTCTAACGACGGGCAATAAATATCAACGAAGGTTGATATTACGAAGGCGCGGTCCTACGCTCGCGGCGATGGATCACCCGCGCCGGCTCCCCCGCCGCCGCGCGCACGACCACACAAGGACACCCCCATGCCCCTCACCGGCACCCTCGCAGGCCCGATCGCGGGCCTGCGCTACGAGACCCCGACCCACCACGGGCTGACCGGCCCGGACGGCTCGTTCCGCTACGAGGAGGGCGAGCGCGTGGCGTTCCTCCTCGGCAGGACCTCGATCGGGCACGCGCCCGGCGCCCCCCGGCTGCACCTCGCGCGGATCGTCGCGCGCGTCGACGGCGACACGGCCAAGCTCAAGGACCCGGGCCTCACGAACATCGCCCGCCTCGTGTTCTCGCTCGGCCGCGACACCGTCCTCGACCACGGCACGGTCATCGCGCCCGAGGTCCACGAGATCATCGGCGACCGGCCGCTGGACTTCCGGCACGACGCCGACTACGCGGGCGCCGAGTCCGGCGACAAGGTGACGGCCTTCGCCGCCGACCCCGTGATCACCGGCCTCCTCGCCGACCTCGACCGCGCCGGGGTCTTCGACGGCACGGCCCCGCGCACGCTGTGCTCCCCCGCCCTCGCGCGCAACGAGCTGCGCCGCAACGCCCTCGGCATCCGCCGCTTCCGCGACGTGCGCATCCCGCTCGCGAACGGCTCGCACGTCTACGCCGACGTGTTCCGCCCGGCGGGCGAGGGCACGTACCCCGTCATCGTGAGCTGCGGCCCGTACGGCAAAGCCTTCAACCACCACTCCGTCTGCGACGCGGCGGGCCTCGAAGCGCACGAGCGGATGGAGGAGGAGTACTTCTTCGGCAACGCGGACGGGCAGCAGTTCGAGAACCACGAGACCGTGAACACGGCCGCCTGGGTGCCGGACGGGTACGCCGTCGTACGCGTCGACATGCCCGGCGCGGGCCGCAGCCCCGGGCAGCTCGCCCCGTGGGGCATCGCGGGCGCCGAGGCGTTCCGCGACGCGATCGAGTGGGCGGGCGAACAGCCCTGGTCGAACGGTTCGGTGGGGCTGTGGGGCATGTCGTACCTCGCGGTGAGCCAGCACGCGGCGGCGAGCCTGCGCCCCCAGCACCTCAAGGCGATGATCGCCATCGGCACCGACGTCGACCTCTACGAGGAGGTCGCCTACAACGGCGGCATCCTCAACGAGCAGTTCTTCCCCACCTGGAAGCGCTCCGGCTTCGAGCCCGCCGTGTGCGGCGAGCCCGACATCGCCGACTTCCCGCGCATCCTCGCCGAGCACCCCTTCCGCGACTCCGACCCCGCCCTCGTCTTCGGGCCGCGCGCCGAGATGTTCATGAGCCCCGACCTCAGCGGCGTCGACGTGCCGCTGTGGTCCGTCGCCGCGACCACCCACCTCGCCCACTTCCACCAGCTCGGCAGCAGCGAGGCGTACCTCAACACGCCGACGCCGCACAAGAAGCTCGACTTCTGGGAGGACTGGTTCCAGAAGTCGTACGCGGCCGACACCGTCGACCGGCACAAGGCGTTCTTCGACCACTGGCTCAAGGGCGTCGACAACGGGATCATGGACGAGCCGCCGGTCCGGCTCGAAATCCGTACGGGCAACGGGGCCTCCTACGTCCAGGAGGAGCACGAGTGGCCCGTCGCGCGGACCACGTACCCGCGCTGGTACTTCGACGGCTCCCGGCTGAGCACGACGGAGCCGGACGGCCCCGAGCACGTCGCCCGCTACAGCGCCGACGTCCGCGACGCCGACCCGCGCACGACGGGCCTCAGCTTCCTCAGCGAGCCCGTCGCCGAGGACTCGGTCGTCGCCGGCTACGGCAAGGCGGTCCTGTGGGTCTCCTCCACGAGCGAGGACATGGACCTGTACGTGTCGGTGCGGGTCATCGACGCGGAGGACCGCGAGGTCGACTTCACCGGCATCACGACGATGAACTACCCGGGCCGCATCGCCCCGCTCACCAAGGGCTGGCTCAAGGTCTCGCACCGCGTCCTCGACCCGGTCCGCTCCACCCCGTACACCCCCAAGCACACCCACCGCGCCGCCGACCACGCCCCGCTGCGGGACGGCGAGGTGGTGCGGGTCGAGGTCGAGCTGATCCCGAACACGGGGCTGATCCGGGCCGGGCAGCGCCTGCGCGTGGACGTGCAGCCCTACGACGGCGTCGCGCACGGCCTGCACCACGGCTACGACGAGAGCTACCACCGGGGGGCCGTGAACGCGGTGCACACGGGGGCCGGGCGGGTGGGGTACGTGCGGCTGCCGGTGGTGCCGAAGGCGTAGGGCGGCGCGGGGCCGCCGCCGGTCACGTCTCCTCGCGGGCCGAAGACGCGGGGCCGCCCCCGGTCACGTCTCCTCGCGGGCCGGCTCCTCCTGCTCCACGTTCGGGCGCAGGGCGTCGCCGCTCTCGCCCGGGTGGCGCGGGTGCTCGCCCCGGACGTCCTTCGCCGCCTTCTCGGCCTCCTCGCGCAGCTCCTGCGCGGCCGTGCGGGGGGTCTTCTCCTCGCCGGGCTTCGCTTCGTGTGCCATGAGTCCTCCTCCGGTGGTCGTCCGCGACGGTCACCGAGGGGGGTACCCGGCTCGGGCGGGATGACACACGGGCACCCCGCCGGGCGCTGGGGCTCCCGGCCCCTCAGCCGCCGTCGGCCGGGAGGAGGCCCGTGCGGTAGACCGTGCCCGGGCAGGACTCGGGGATCGTCGTGTTGGTGACGGGGCCGCCGGGGGCCGCGTTGTGGGTGACCTCGACCGTGGCGGTGCCGGGGGTGTCGTCGGCCGGGACGGTCCTGGCGAACTGGGTCGTGGTCTGGTCGAGCGCCGCCGTGTTGCCCTCGGGGGCCGTGCCCGGGTCCGCGCCGCCGCTCTCGGCGGGGGGCTGGGACGGGTCGGCCGGGGGCGGGGACGAGGGCTCGGGGTCGCCGGTGCCCTGCGTCGGGCCGCCGGTCGGGCACGTGCTGTCCGGTACGAACGCGAACCGCACCTCGTACGACTGCCCCGGGTCGAGCAGCAGCGCCTGCACCGACTGCGCGGTGCCGGGCAGTCCGCCCGCCGCGTCGCCGTCCTGGTGCTGGACGACGGGCACGGTCGTACGGGACATGCCGCCCACGACGGCGACCTGCACCTGGCCCGGCGAGGTGACCGCGCACTTCTCGCCGGAGATGTTCGCGACCCGGAAGCTGCCGTAGACGGTGCCGTCCGCGGCCGGGGTGCCCCGGTCGGCGGCGGCGTCGCCGAGTTGCGTCGCCGCGCAGCGGGGCGCTTCGGCGAGGACCGTACCGGCGGACGAGTGCGTCTCCGGGTCCGGCGAACCGCTCGGCCCGCCGCGGTGCCTCCCGCTCGCCGAGGAGTGCGGCGAGGCGCTGTGGCCGCCGTCCTCCTCGTGCCCGGCGCCCTCGTGCCGCTTCGTCTCGGCCGAGGCGGGGGTGTGCGCGTCCTGGCTGCTGCCCGCCATCGCCGGGTCGGCCTCGTGGCCCGGCGCCGCGGCGACGTGGACGGCCGCGGGGATCGCCGTACCGAGGAGGATCACGGCCGCCGCGACCCCGACGAGCGTCTGCCGCCTGCGGGCCCGGCGGGCCGGCACGGCGGCCTGGAGCCGGTCCAGCGTCCCCTCGCCGGGCGCGAGCCCGTCCACCGCGCCGTGGAACAACGCGCGCAATTCCTCCTCACCGAAGGAGGAATCGGGCGCTGCGGAATCCGCCGGGGCGGGGGCGGGGCGGAGCGGCGCGGTGTCCGCGGGGACGGGGCGGAACGGGGCGGGACGGGTCGGGGCCTCGTCTTCCGAAGCGGGACGGGTCGGCGTGGTGTCGGCCGACGCGGAATCCGCCGACGCGGAATCCGCCGGGGACGCGGGTGCCGTCGGGTCGGCGGGCGGTGCGGGAAGTTTCCTCGTCTCCCCGTCCCGCGGTCCCCCCGAAGCCCCTGCCGCCCCCGGTGTCCTGCCGCCGCTCACCGCCGCGCCCTTCTCCTCCCGGGCCCCGTCCGTTCGAGCCCCGTCGTCCCGCTTCTCCTCCGGCCGCCTGCCGTCGTCCGCCGTCACGTCGTGGCTCCCATCGCGACGCGCAGCGCGGCGATCCCGCGCGAGCCGTACGCCTTCACCGAGCCGACCGAGACGCCGAGCGTCTCCGCGACCTGCGCCTCCGTCATGTCGGCGAAGTACCGCAGCACGAGCACCTCGCGCTGCCTGCGCTGGAGTCCGCGCATCGCCTTGATGAGGTCGTCGCGCTCCAGGAGGTCGTACGCCCCCTCCTCCGCGCTCGCCATGTCCGGCATCGGCTTGGAGAGGAGCTTGAGGCCGAGGATGCGGCGGCGCAGCGTGGACCGCGAGAGGTTCACGACGGTCTGGCGCAGGTAGGCGAGGGTCTTCTCGGGGTCGCGGACCCGCTTGCGCGCCGAGTGCACGCGGATGAACGCCTCCTGCACGACGTCCTCGCAGGAGGCGGTGTCGTCGAGGAGCAGGGCGGCGAGGCCGAGCAGCGAGCGGTAGTGGGCGCGGTAGGTCTCCGTGAGGTGGTCGACGGTCGTGCCGACCGCGGGCGCCTCCGGCTCCGTCTCGTCCGCGGACCGCTGCCGCGGAACGGAGGGCCTGGTCAGGGGCATCGGCGCGATCACCGGCATGGTGCCGGGGGCACGGGTCGTCCTGCGGCGGCCCGGGGGACGCAGCGGGAGGGGCGCGATACGCGCCGTCGTGAATTCGAGAACCTCAGCCACGGTTGTTTGACACCGCTGCCCCCCTCGGGGTTGTACGGCGATCCGAGACGCCGCGGACCGGCCCCTTCCGCCCCCCTCACCCTCACCCGCACCCGCTTCTTCCTCCCCGTGTCGGAACACCCCCGTGCTCGCACCCCCGTGCGCCCCCCTCGCGTCATGGGGACCGTGCGGCGTTCCTGGTGTGGGGGGAGACGTCGGGTCCGCCGTGCGCGGTTGCGGGGGGACAGACTCGCATCGTCCGTTGTGGGGGCGCGGCGGCACAAGGGCGGCCGGGGCAGAGTTGCACACGGGAACGTCACAACTTCGTCACAGCAGACGCATATTTCGGGATGTTGAGGGACGTACGCCCTTTATGGACCCGCGCACGCCCCTCCGCGCGCCCCGTCAGCGGGCTCCCACGACCAGCTCGGCGATCTGCACCGCGTTGAGCGCTCTTCCCTTGCGCACATTGTCGGCACACACGAAGAAGTCGAGCGCGTGCGGATCGTCGGCGTCGGCACGTACCCGCCCGACCCACGCGGGATCGGTCCCCGCCGCGTCCACGGGCGTCGGGTACTCACCCTTCTCGGGATCGTCGATGAGGACGACACCCGGTGCCGTGGCGAGGATCTCGCGGGCCCGCCCGGCGGAGACGACGTGCTCGAAGCGGGCGTGGACGGTGAGCGAGTGCGTCGTGACGACGGGGACGCGCACGCAGGTCGCGGAGACGGGAAGCGCCGGGAGGCCGAGGACGCGGCGGGGCTCGTCGCGGAGCATCCGTTCGGTCGTGGTCCAGCCGTCGCCGTCGTACGCGCCCGTCCAGGGCACGACGTTGAGCGCGACCGGGTCGGGGAAGGGCCCGGTGTCCTGGCCGAGCACGCGGCGTACGTCGCCGGGCGCCGTACCGGGCCCCGGCGTCGCGGCGCCGCTCGCGCGGCGTTCCTCGGCGACGAGCGTGCCGAGCTGGCCCCACAGGGCCTCGGTGCCCGCGCGGCCCGCCGCGCTGACGGCCTCGTACGTGGAGACGACGAGGCTCGCGAGGCCGAATTCGCCGTGCAGCGCGCCGAGCGCGACGATCATGGCGAGGGTCGTGCACTGGGGTCCCGCGACGATGCCGCGGGGCCTGGCCCGTACCGCGTGCGGGTTCACCTCGGGGACGACGAGCGGCACGTCGGGGTCGGTGCGGAAGGCCGCGGAGGTGTCGACGACGACGGCGCCCGCCTCGACGGCGCGCGGCGCCCACCTCGCGGCGATGTCCTCGGGGACGAGGAAGAGCGCGAGGTCGACGCCGTCGAAGACGCCGGGCTCCAGCGCGTGGACCCGGTTGGGGGTGCCGCGCACGCTCAGGACGCGCCCGGCGGAGCGGGCGGAGGCGAAGAGACGGATCTCGCCCCAGATGTCGGCGTGCTGGCTGAGGATGCCGAGAACGGCGCCACCGGCGATTCCGGTGGCGCCGACCACGGCGAGCACGGGCCGCCCGGTCACGGCACCTCCGTGCGTGCGCCGTGCGGCCCGTGCGGGTGGGTCATCGCCCGGTGCCCCCGTAGACCACGGCCTCGTCGCTGTCGCTGTCGAGACCGAAGGCGGAGTGCACGGCGCGGACGGCCTCGTTGACGTCGTCGGCGCGGGTCACGACCGAGATGCGGATCTCGGAGGTCGAGATCAGCTCGATGTTGACGCTCGCGCGGCTCAGCGCCTCGAAGAAGGTCGCGGTGACGCCCGGGTTGGTCTTCATGCCGGCGCCGACGAGGGAGATCTTCGCGATCTGGTCGTCGTAGCGCAGCGACTCGAAGGCGACGGTGGCCTTGAGCTTCTCCAGGGCGTCGATCGCCTTGCGGCCCTCGGTCTTGGGGAGGGTGAAGGAGATGTCGGTGAGGCCCGTGGACGCGGCGGAGACGTTCTGCACCACCATGTCGATGTTGACCTCGGCGCCCGCGATGGCGCGGAAGATCGCGGCGGCCTCGCCCGGCTTGTCCGGCACCCCGACGACGGTGATCTTCGCCTCGGAGGTGTCGTGCGCCACCCCGGAGATGAGTGCCTGCTCCATCGCTTCGTTCCCCTGCGTTCGGCCGACCCACGTGCCCTGGAGCCCCGAGAAGGAGGAGCGGACGTGGATCGGGATGTCGTACCGGCGGGCGTACTCCACGCAACGGTGGAGCAGCACCTTCGACCCGGAGCTTGCCAGCTCCAGCATGTCCTCGTAGCCGATGTGGTCGATCTTGCGGGCCTTCTTCACGACGCGCGGGTCGGCGGTGAACACGCCGTCGACGTCCGTGTAGATCTCGCAGACCTCGGCGTCGAGCGCCGCGGCGAGCGCGACCGCCGTGGTGTCCGAGCCGCCGCGACCGAGCGTCGTGATGTCCTTCTTCTCCTGGGACACGCCCTGGAAACCGGCCACGATGGCGATGTTGCCCTCGTCCACGGCCGTACGGATACGACCGGGCGTGACGTCGATGATGCGCGCCTTGCCGTGGGAGCTGTCGGTGATCACCCCGGCCTGGCTGCCCGTGAAGGACTGCGCCTCGTGCCCCAGGTTTTTGATCGCCATGGCCAGCAGTGCCATGGAGATCCGCTCCCCCGCGGTCAGCAGCATGTCCATCTCGCGGCCGGGAGGCATCGGGGACACCTGTTCCGCGAGATCGATCAACTCGTCCGTCGTGTCACCCATCGCGGACACCACGACAACGACCTGATGGCCGTTCTTCTTGGCTTCCACGATCCGCTTGGCGACCCGCTTGATGCCTTCGGCATCGGCAACGGATGAGCCTCCGTACTTCTGCACGACAAGGCCCACGTGCGCGCTCCTCGGTAGTCAGTCCTGCGATCGGCTCAGTTTAGCGAGCGGCCGGTTTTCGCCCGGTACGTATCGGCTGCTGAGACGTCCTGCCCAGCCCCCGGCCCGCACGCGGCACCCGGTGCCACTCCTTACCGACCTTGCCCAGGCCGCTGCCGGGCACTCGGATTGTGGGACAGGTCACGTACGAGGCGCCCGAGCGCGAGGCGGGCGAACGGCTCGTAGCCGAGGACGTACGGGGCGGGGCCCTCGACGGCGAGTCGCGTCACGGAGCCGCCGTCGCGCAGGCCCCGCACCCCGTGCTCAAGCCGCAGCCGCACGGGCCCGCACCGCACGACCCAGGACCAGTCCCCGCCCTCGACCCGCTCCACCCGAAAGCGGACCCGCACCCCCAGCGGCCCGCGCACCGTCCCGGTGGCCCCACTCGCGAGCCGCTCCCCGTCCGTCTCGACGCCCCGGATCTGCGGTGACCACTCGGACCAGCGGGCGTACGCGGCGTAGCGCTCGGCGACGAGGGCGGAGGAGGCGGGACCGGAACGGTGGAGGGTGCGGCGCATGGGGCCACTATGAGGTCCTTATGCAGCCCCTCTGGGGGTCCCCCCGGCCGAAGGCTGGGGGAGATTGAGGAGCGGGGCGTGGGGCGGAGCCCCACAAACGGGGCGTGGGGCGAAGCCCCGCGAGCCCCGCCCCGCCGCCCGCCGCCCCGCGGCTAAAAGTTCCCCCGCCTCTCCTGCTCCCTCTCAATGGCCTCGAACAGCGCCTGAAAGTTCCCCTTCCCGAACCCCAGCGACCCGTGCCGCTCGATCATCTCGAAGAACAGCGTCGGCCGGTCCCCCAGCGGCTTCGTGAAGATCTGGAGCAGGTACCCGTCCTCGTCGCGGTCCACGAGGATGCCCCGCTTCTGCAACTCCTCGATGGGAACGCGTACTTCACCGATACGGGCCCGCAGCGCCGGGTCCTCGTAGTACGAGTCCGGGGTGTCCAGGAACTCGACGCCCTCGGCCCGCATCGCGTCGACGGAGGCGATGATGTCGTTGGTCGCGAGCGCGAGGTGCTGGGCGCCGGCGCCCCCGTAGAACTCCAGGTACTCGTCGATCTGCGACTTCTTCTTGCCGGGCGCCGGCTCGTTGAGCGGGAACTTCACGCGGTGGTTGCCGTTGGCGACGACCTTGCTCATGAGCGCGGAGTAC
This sequence comes from Streptomyces sp. SID11385, assembly GCF_010548245.1. Classification (GTDB taxonomy): domain Bacteria; phylum Actinomycetota; class Actinomycetes; order Streptomycetales; family Streptomycetaceae; genus Streptomyces. The sequence goes on along the minus strand of NZ_JAAGLR010000945.1, from coordinate 4,391 downwards.
TCGGTGGCGATGTCGTCGCCGATGAACTCGGCCATGTTGGTGAAGCCCATGATCCGGTTGTAGAAGTCGACCCACTCGTCCATGTGGCCGAGTTCGACGTTGCCGACGACGTGGTCGAGCGCCTGGAAGACACGCTTGGGCGCACCGGGACGCCGCACGTGGCCGGAGGTGCGGGCGACGTACCCGGGCAGGTACGGGCCGGTGTAGCCGGAGCGGTCGACGAGGCTGTGCCGCGTGTCGCCGTACGCGGCGATGGCGGCGATCCGCACGGTGCCGTGCTCGTCGGTGACGTCGTGCGGCTCTTCGAGCACGCGGGCGCCCTGCGCGCGGGCGTGGGCGACGCAGCGGTCGACGTCGGGCACTTCGAGCGCGATGTCGGTGACGCCGTCGCCGTGCGCGCGCTGGTGGTCGGCGACGGGGCTCGCGGGGTCGACGGCGCCGTTGAACACGAAGCGGATGGCGCCGCTGCGCAGCACGTAGGAGTGGTGGTCGCGGTTGCCCGTCTCGGGCCCCGAGTACGCCTCCAGCTCCATGCCGTAGGCGGACTGGTAGTAGTGCGCGGCCTGGCTCGCGTTCCCGACCGCCCACACGATCGCGTCCCACCCGGTGACCGGGAACGGGTCGGCGTTGTCGTCGTACTCCACGAGCCCGACGAGCTTGCGCAGTTGGGGGAGGTCGAGTTCGGCCAGTCGTTCCTGGTCGGTGAGGGTGTCCTGAATGCTCATACGCGCCAGGACAGCCCCCGCGCCCGGCGGGCGGCAAGAGGACGCGCCCAGCGATGGGCACCCTGTTCACCTTGCTCAGCCGGCTGCCACGCGAGACGGACAAAGTGTCCACTCAAACCTGCGGAACGTGTGCACTTAGCGGAACGCGGGGCCCCGGTCCGCCTCCGTCGCGCACACGCTTCGGCCCGCGCCGCACCTTCCCGCTCGTACGCTCCCGCCATGACGACGACGCCCCGCCTCCACGACCTGGAGGTCCACCTCCCCGCGCACCCCCATGCCCTCGCCGCGCTCACCGAGGCCCTGGGGCGGGCGGGGGTGAGTCTGGAGGGCGGCGGGGCCTTCGGGACGACCGCGCACTACCTCGTGGCGGACGGGCCGCGCGCACTGCGGGCCGCCACGGCGACGGGGCTCGGGCCGGCCCGCCTCAACGAGGTCACCATGACCCGCGTCGACCAGTCCCGCCCCGGGCGGCTCGGCCCGCTGCTGCGCGAACTCGCGGACCAGGGCGTCCACGTACGCACGCAGTACAGCGATCACGCGGGGAACTTGGTACTCGTGACCGGGGGTTGAGCGCGAACGCCGATAGATTGGCGGGCATGACCGACGACACCGGCACGTCCGCGCCCGAGGAGTTCGCCCGGCAGGTCTTCGAGGCGCAGCCCTTCACGCGCTTCCTCGGCGCCGAGCTGGTCTCGGCCTCGCCCGGCGCGGCCGAGATCCGGATCGCCAACCGGCCGGAACTGCGGCAGCAGCACGGCTTCGTGCACGGCGGGGTGCTCAGCTACCTCGCCGACAACGCCCTGACCTTCGCGGGCGGCCTCGCGCTCGGCGGCGACGCCCTGACCGCCGAGTTCAAGGTCAACTACGTCCGCCCGGCGACGGGTCCGGTCATCACGGCGCGCGCACAGGCGGCGGCGACGACCCGCAGGCAGGCGGTGTGCCGCTGCGAGGTGTGGTCGGTGGCGGAGGACGGGACGGAGAAGCTGGTGGCGGTGGCGCAGGGGACGATCGTCGCGGCGGGGCCGACGCGCACGGGTCCCGCGCCCGCCTGAGCCGTACCGGTCCTCCGGCCGCCGAGACCCGTACCCGCCCCCCGCTCACTCGTACCGGGGAAGGTCGATCGCCGAGTGCACGCCGTGCGTCGCGCCGCCGTCCTCCGGGGCGCCCCCGGCCGCCGCCGCGCGCAGCATCGCGTTGCGCGCGTCCAGCTCCTCCCTCGTCCCGGGCACCACCACCGTGCCGCCGCCGGTCGCCAGGGCCTGGTTGCGCTCCGCGAACGGCCGCACGATCCGCTCGTACTCGGCGAAGGCCACCTCGTGGTCGCTGTGCCTGGCCAGCTCCCCGGCGAGCACGTACGCCCCCACGAGCGCCACGCTCGACCCCTGCCCGGAGAGGAACGACGTCGCGTGCGCCGCGTCCCCGGCGAGCGCGACGCGCCCGTGCGACCAGGTGTACAGGTGGATCTGGCTCACGATGTCGAAGAAGAGGTCGTCGGCCTTCTCCATGCCCTCGACCATGCGCGGCAGGTGCCAGCTCCGCTCGGGGAAGCGCTCCCGCACCAGCGCGCGCTGCGCCCCGGGGTTCCGGAAGGCGGTGAACGGCACCTCCTCGTTCCGGAAGACCAGGAAGCCGTGGAGGTCCTCGTCCGGCTCGTGCGCGTAGAGGGCGGCGCCGCGGCCGGGCTCGTTCCAGATGGCGCCCTCGCGGACGAGGCCGAATTCGTTGGGGAGCGTGAAACCGGCGAAGACGTGGCCGAGGTAGCGGTGGAAGGGCTCCTCGGGGCCGAAGACGAGCCGCCGCGTGTTCGAGTGCAGGCCGTCGGCGCCGATGACGAGGTCGAAGGTGCGCAGCGTCCCGCTGTCGAACTCGACGTGCACGGCGTCGCCGTCGTCGTCGAGGGTCGCTATCGAGTCGTTGAAGAGGAACTCGACGCGGCCTTCGAGCAGGTCGGTCAGCGCGGTCGCGAGATCCCCGCGCCGCACCTCCAGGTCGAGCCCGGCCGCGCCGCCCGTCACCTGTTCGGGCCGTACGGAGCCGATCGGCTCCCCGGCGGCGTCCACGAAGCTCAGCCGCCGCGAGTCGACGTGCGCCGCCCGCAGCGCGGGCATGATCCCCATCCGGTCGGCGACCTCCCGCGCCACGCCGCGGATGTCGATCGCGTACCCGCCGCCGCGCACGGTGGGAGCCTTCTCGACCACGGTCACCTCGAAGCCGTGGCGGTCGAGCCAGTAGGCGAGCGCGGGACCGGCGATGCTCGCGCCCGAGACGAGGACCCGGCGGGCGGCGGGGGAGGAGGCGGAAGCGGGGGAAGCGGACGGGGAGAGGGCGGACATGAGGAACCCCTTTCGACAGAAGATACGTACGTTAGGTATCTTTATTGACACCGAGCGGGGCCGCTCTACCCCCTCGGCACTCCCCACCATATAGATACGTAAGTCAGGTATGCAAATGGAGGCGACACCATGACCCCCGAGTCCCCCGGGGTACCCGCCGCACCCGAACCGCCACGACGCGAGGGGTCTCCCCGCCCCTCCGCGCCCGGCACCGACACCCCGGCCCCCCACCCCGAAGGGCTCGCCGGCTTCCTCGCCGCCCTGCCGAGGGTCACGCAGCTCAGCACGGCCTTCACGAAGGGCAAGCTCCCCGAAAGGGCCGCCCAGGCGTCCGGACTGCACCTCGACAAGCCCGCGATCAGCGTGCTCCTCAACCTCCGTACCGCCGGACGCCCGCTGCGCATCGGCGAGATCGCCGAGCGCATGGCCGTCGTGGGCCCGCATGTCACCCGGCATGTGCAGGTACTGGAGAAGCGCGGGCTCGTGCACCGCGTCACCGATCCCGAGGACCGCCGCGCGAGCCTCATCGAGCTGACCCCGAGCGGCTACGACGGCGTCGAGCGCTACGGCGCCTCCCTCTTCTCCTGGTTCACCGACGTGCTCGCCGACTGGCCCGAGCAGGACCGCAGAGACCTGACCCGCCTCCTGAACCGCCTCGCGAACGACGTCACGGACCGGATCGCCCGCCTGGACGACGAGCCGGGAACGTAGGAGGTACGGGGACCGCCCGACCGGCGGTCCCCTGCCGGGACTTGCTCGCGCGGGCGGCGGGCCGTCCAGCTCCGCACCGCCCCTTACCACCTGTCACCCGCCTCGGGACGGCGACCGCGCTCCCCTTCACCCCTCGGCGAGCAGCTTCCCCACCACGGCGCCCGCCCTCCGTTCGGAGACCGGGCCCGCCATGGACGCCGCCACCTTCCCCTCCTTGTCCACCAGGAAGGTGAACGGCACGAACTGCGGGTTGACGACACCCTTCGGTATCCGCAGCAGCTCGCGCCCCGAGGGGTCGTACAGCACCGGGTACGTCACCCCGTACCGCGCGACGAAGGCCCGCGCCGCGCCCTCGTTGGCCTCCGCGTTGTAGCCCACGACCCGCAGGCCCCGGTCCCCGTACCGCTTCTGGACCCGGACGAGCCCCGGCATCTCGGCGCGGCAGGGCCCGCAGGAGGACTGCCACCCGTTGACGAGCACGACCTGCCCCGCGTACCGCGACAGCGCGACCCGCTTCCCGTCGAGCCCCGTACCCGTCAGGTCCGGCAACGCCTTGCGCTCCGCGCGCGGCACGAGCGCCAGCGGCTCGCGCGCCGCCGCGTCCCCGCCGCCCGCGCCGCTC
>NZ_JAAGLR010000914.1 GCF_010548245.1 Streptomyces sp. SID11385 | reverse complement strand
GCTGTACGACCCGCTCACCGGGCTCCGGGTGGCCGAGGGGCGGCTCACGGCCGTCGTGTGCGGGGACCCGGACGCGGCCGGGCGCTTGGCGGACCGGCTCGGCGGCCACTCCCCCGAGCATGCCGGAGAGCCCTCCGTACTCCTCGGCACCGTGGCGCTCGACGGGCTGCCGCTCGCCGAGGCGCGGCGCGTCGTACTCGTCCAGGACAAGGACCCCGTGCTGCTCTCGGGGACGCTGCGGGAACTGCTCGACGTCCCCGCCTCCGGCGCCGTCGCACCCGACGCGGCGCTCGCGGCGGCGCAGTGCGCGGACGTGCTCGCGGCGCTCGCGCAGGCCGATCCCGACCCGGGGGCGAGCGGGGGCGATCCGCTGCGGACCCGGATCACCGAGCGCGGCAGGTCGCTCTCGGGCGGCCAGCGGCAGCGGCTCGCGCTTGCGCGCTCGCTCGTCGCCGACCCGGACGTCCTCGTGCTCGACGAGCCGACCTCGGCCGTCGACGCGCACACCGAGTCCCGCATCGCGGGCGGACTCGCCGCGCTCCGCGCGGGCCGTACCACCGTCGTCCTCACCTCGTCGCCGCTGCTGCTCGACGCGGCCGACCGGGTCGTGCTCGTCCTCGGCGACACGGTCGTGGCCGAGGGCGCGCACCGCGAACTGCTCGCCGCCGAACCGCGCTACCGGGCGGTCGTGACGCGCGAGACGGACGAGGAGGGGGAGGACCTCGGCGTGCTGCGCGAGGTCCAGGTGGTCGACGGCGCCGAGGGCCCCGCCGGGAGCGCCGTCGTGGCGGCTCCCGCCGATCAGCTGCCCGGCAAGGACACCGTACGGATCGAGGAAACCGCATGACCGGGCCCAAGCCCCCCGTGTACGACCCGGCCGCGCCGACGACGGCCGAGACGCTGCCGGTGGGCAGCTCGGCGACCGTACGCGCCTACATCGGTGCCCTCTTCCGGCGGCACCGGACCGCCTTCGTCGCGCTCATCTCGGTGAACGCGGTCGCGGTGATCGCCTCGATGATCGGCCCGTACCTGCTCGGCGACCTCGTCGACCGGGTCTCGGACCACGCGGACGAGATCCACCTGCCGCGCACGCTCACCCTCTTCGCGCTGGCGCTGCTCGTGCAGACGGTGTTCATCCGGATGGTGCGGCTGCGCGGCGCGATGCTCGGTGAGGAAATGCTCGCCGACCTGCGCGAGGACTTCCTCGTACGCTCCGTGAAACTGCCGCCGGGCATCCTGGAGCGGGCCGGCACGGGTGACCTGCTCTCGCGGATCACGACGGACATCGACCGGCTCGCCAACGCGATGCGGGAGGCGGTGCCGCAGCTCTCGATCGGGCTCGTGTGGGCGGTGCTGCTGCTCGGCGGGCTCGTCGTGACGGCGCCGCCGCTCGCTCCCGCCGTGCTGATCGCCGTACCGCTCGCCGTGGTGGGCTGCCGCTGGTACTTCAAGCGCGCCCCTTCGGCGTACCGCTCCGAGGCGGCCGGGTACGCCGCCGTCGCCGCCGCGCTCGCCGAGACCGTCGACGCGGGCCGCACGGTCGAGGCGCACCGCCTCGGCGCGCGCCGCATCGCCCTCACCGACCAGCGGGTCTCCCAGTGGACCCGCTGGGAGAACTACACGCTCTCGCTCCGCTCCGTGCTCTTCCCGGTCATCAACGTCACGCACACGACCGTGCTCGCCTCGGTGCTCATGGTCGGCGGGGCCTTCGTGCTCCAGGGGTGGATCGACGTCGGCCAGCTGACGACCGCCGCGCTGCTCGCGCAGATGCTCGTCGAGCCGGTGGGACTGATCCTGCGCTGGTACGACGAGTTGCAGGTCGCGCAGGTCTCGCTGGCGCGTCTGGTGGGGGTGCGGGACATCGAGCCGGCCGCCGGGGACGAGAGCGTCGCGCCGCGGGGCCGCGTGCTCGACGCGGACGACGTCCACTTCGGGTACCGGGAGGGGGTCGACGTCCTGCGCGAGGTGACGCTCGCGGTCGAGCCGGGCACCCGGCTCGCGCTCGTGGGCCCCTCGGGCGCGGGCAAGTCGACCCTCGGGCGGCTGCTCGCCGGGATCTACGCGCCCCGCACGGGCGCGGTGACGCTGGGAGACGCGCCGCTGTCGGAGATGACGGCGGAAGCGGTCCGCAGCCACGTCGCGCTCGTCAACCAGGAGCACCACGTCTTCGTCGGCTCCCTGCGCGACAACCTGCGTCTCGCCAGGGCCGAGGCGGGCGACGAGGACCTGTGGGCCGCGCTCGCCGCGGTGGACGCGACGCCGTGGGCGCGCGCGCTCGACAAGGGCCTCGACACGGAGGTCGGCTCAGGGGCGGCAACCCTGACGCCCGCGCAGGCGCAGCAGATCGCGCTGGCCCGCCTCGTCCTGGCCGACCCGCACACCCTCGTCCTGGACGAGGCCACGTCCCTGCTCGACCCCCGCGCGGCCCGCCACCTGGAACGCTCGCTCGCCAAGGTCCTGGAGGGCCGCACGGTCGTCGCCATCGCCCACCGCCTGCACACGGCCCACGACGCGGACGTCATCGCGGTGGTGGAGGACGGGCGGATCAGCGAGCTGGGGAGCCATGAGGAGCTGGTGGCGGCGGAGGGGGCGTACGCGCGGCTGTGGGAGTCGTGGCATGGGTGACGGGGGCGGGATGTGAGGTGAGCGCGGCTTCCCCGGGGCGGCGGCTCGCCCCCGGGGGGGCGGCTCGCCCCCGGGGGGGGCGTTGTCCTGGGGCGCGGCCTCGCCCGGGGTTTCTGCGGGGCCGTCCTCAGGGCACACGGGGGTTGCCCCGGGAGAGGGGCCGGCACGCGGGACGGCATCCCGGAGCCGGGTTTCGCACGACGGTCTCGGCAGGCGCCGAGCGCGCCTCGGCGGGGTGCGCGACGCGGGGTCGGCCCCGGCAGGACGGGCGGGCTCACGTACGGCTCACGTACCGGGAGCCGCACGCGGAGACGGCGCGGGGGCCGTGACGCGCCGTGGTCCGCCGCGAGCACGGCTGGTCGGCGCCTCCGAAACGCGCCCCGGCTCAGACCACGTTGAGGGCGAAGAGGGCGCCGATCGCTCCGAGGGCCATGAAGATCGGGGTGAGGATCTTCAGCTCGACCCAGCTTCCGGCCCGGAAGCGCATGAACTTCGGGGGGCCGAGGGGGTACCAGAGCCGGCGCGCTATCGGGAGCGGCCACAGGATGGGGGCGCCGGAGACGGTGATGGCGTCGCCGATGTCGTGCACGAGCGCGCCGAGCACGATCGGCAGGCCGAGCCACATGTACGCCTGGCCGTCTCCGGTGAAGAGCCAGTGCGCCCCGTTCCCCGGCCGGTCGAGGAAATCGGCGAGCATCCACGCGCTCGTCGCGCCGAGGAGCCACACGAGCACGTCGCTGGAGACGCGCGCCTGCCGCCACAGCAGTCCCTCGATGGCGAGCACCATGTGGATGAAGAGAATGGCGAGGACCGCCCAGCGTCCGACGGCCACGGCGAGCGCGGAAGCGCCCGCGCCCATGAGGACGGCCCAGACGAGGGTGTGCGTCAGGGTGCGGTGGCCGCCGCTCCTGCGGGGGTCCTTCTTGCCGCGGGTGGCTTTGTAGACGCCGTAGGAGAGGGCGTCCACGAACTTGCACAGCGCCTTGCTGACCGGCCCGAAGGCCCGGGATATCGTCGCCGCGTGGTGGTCGAGGTCGGGTGCGAGGGCGGCCCCGGCGGTGATGAGCGCGCCGACGAGCAGTACCGGCCAGGGCATCTCGTGCCCGTTGGCCGCCGCGAGCGCCCCGACCCCGAGCCAGGCCGCGGCCCCGGAGAGCGAGTGTGCCGGTCCCATCATGAGCGTGTCCCCCACCTTCGACGCACCGCTGTGCAGTTGACGGCCCGTCCTGCTTCCTTCTGTCCGGACGAACGGTCCCTCACCCTACCGGTCGTGATCTTCGCGCCGTCCGCCGATTCCCCCTCCCCGGCGGCGAAAGGGCAAGATGGGGGCGTGACCCTTATCGATCAGCTCCCTGCGACCCCCGATCCCGACGCCCTCTACGAAGCCTTCGCCTCGTGGACCGAGAGCCAGGGGATCACTCTGTACCCGGCCCAGGAGGAGGCGCTGATCGAGGTGGTCTCGGGGGCGAACGTCATCCTCTCGACGCCGACCGGCTCCGGCAAGAGCCTGGTCGCCGCGGGGGCGCACTTCACCGCGCTCGCGCAGGACAAGGTCACCTTCTACACCGCCCCGATCAAGGCACTCGTCTCGGAGAAGTTCTTCGACCTGTGCAAGATGTTCGGCACCGAGAACGTCGGGATGCTCACCGGCGACGCCTCGGTCAACGCCGACGCCCCCGTCATCTGCTGCACCGCCGAGGTCCTCGCCTCGATCGCGCTGCGCGACGGCAAGGACGCGGACGTGGGCCAGGTCGTCATGGACGAGTTCCACTTCTACGCCGAGCCCGACCGCGGCTGGGCCTGGCAGATCCCGCTCCTTGAGCTGCCGCAGGCGCAGTTCGTACTGATGTCGGCGACGCTCGGGGACGTCGCGCTCTTCGAGAAGGACCTCACCCGCCGCACGGGCCGGCCGACCTCCGTCGTGCGCTCCGCGACCCGCCCGGTGCCGCTCTCGTACGAGTACAAGCTGACGCCGCTCACCGAGACGCTGACCGAGTTGCTCGACACGCGGCAGGCGCCCGTCTACATCGTGCACTTCACGCAGGCGCAGGCCGTCGAGCGCGCGCAGGCGCTCATGAGCATCAACATGTGCACGCGCGAGGAGAAGGACCGCATCGCGGAACTGATCGGCAACTTCCGTTTCACCACCAAGTTCGGCCGGAACCTGTCGCGGTACGTACGGCACGGGATCGGCGTGCACCATGCGGGGATGCTGCCGAAGTACCGGCGGCTCGTCGAGAAGCTGGCGCAGGCCGGGCTGCTCAAGGTCATCTGCGGGACGGACACGCTCGGCGTGGGCGTCAACGTGCCGATCCGCACGGTGCTGTTCACTGCGCTGACGAAGTACGACGGGAACCGGGTGCGCACGCTGCGCGCCCGGGAGTTCCACCAGATCGCGGGGCGTGCCGGGCGCGCGGGCTTCGACACCGCCGGGCTCGTCGTGGGGCAGGCTCCCGAGCACGTCATCGAGAACGAGAAGGCGCTCGCGAAGGCCGGGGACGACCCGAAGAAGCGGCGCAAGGTCGTGCGCAAGAAGGCTCCGGAGGGGTTCGTCGCCTGGAGCGACAAGACCTTCGAGAAGCTCATCGCCTCCGACCCCGAGCCGCTGACCTCGCGGTTCCGGGTGACGCACACGATGCTCCTCGCGGTGATCGCCCGCCCCGGCAACGCTTTCGACGCGATGCGCCATCTCCTGGAGGACAACCACGAGCCGCGCCGGCAGCAGTTGCGGCACATCCGCCGGGCCATCGCGATCTACCGTTCGCTCCTCGACGGCGGCATCGTGGAGCGCCTGGACGAGCCGGACGCGGAGGGCCGCATCGTCCGGCTCACGGTGGACCTCCAGCAGGACTTCGCGCTCAACCAGCCGCTCTCCACGTTCGCGCTCGCGGCCTTCGACCTGCTCGACCCCGATTCGCCCTCGTACGCGCTCGACCTCGTCTCGGTCGTCGAGTCGACGCTCGACGACCCGCGCCAGATCCTGGCCGCGCAGCAGAACAAGGCGCGCGGCGAGGCCGTCGCCGCGATGAAGGCGGACGGCGTCGAGTACGAGGAGCGCATGGAGCGGCTCCAGGAGATCGGCTATCCGAAGCCGCTGGAGGAGCTGCTCTTCCACGCCTACGACACGTACCGCAGGAGCCACCCGTGGGTCGGGGACCACCCGCTCTCGCCGAAGTCCGTGGTGCGGGACATGTACGAGCGGGCGCTGACCTTCACCGAGTACGTCTCGCTGTACGAGCTGGCCCGCACCGAGGGCATCGTGCTGCGGTACCTGGCCTCCGCCTACAAGGCCCTGGAGCACACCGTCCCCGACGACCTCAAGTCGGAGGACCTGGAGGACCTCATCGCGTGGCTCGGCGAGCTGGTGCGCCAGGTGGACTCCAGCCTGCTCGACGAGTGGGAGCAGCTCGCCAACCCGGAGGAGATGAGCGCGGAGGAGGCGCAGGAGAAGGCCGACCAGGTCAAGCCGGTGACGGCCAACGCGCGCGCGTTCCGGGTGCTCGTGCGCAACGCGATGTTCCGGCGCGTCGAACTCGCGGCGCTGGACCGGGTCGACGAACTGGGCGGGATGGACGCGGACGCGGGCTGGGACGCGGATGCCTGGGGCGAGGCGATGGACGCCTACTGGGACGCGCACGAGGAGCTGGGCACCGGGCCCGACGCACGCGGCCCGAAGCTGCTGCTCATCGAGGAGCGGCCGCAGGAGGCGCTGTGGCGGGTGCGGCAGATCTTCGACGACCCGGACGACGACCACGACTGGGGCATCAGCGCCGAGGTCGACCTCACCGCGTCGGACGCGGAGGGCCGTGCGGTGGTCCGGGTCACCTCGGTGGGGCAGCTCTGAGCCGGGCCCCCGGCGGGCGCGGCCCCGGGGGCCGCGCCGGTGTTCCGTCCCCGAGCCCGTGCCGGTGTGGTGCGGGGCGTGCTGTGTGAAAGGGCGTACGTGACCATGACCGATCCGGGCGAATCCGCGCCCGAGCGCCTGGTGGACCTCCTCGACCTGGAGCGGATCGAGGTGAACATCTTCCGCGGCCGCAGCCCGCAGGAGTCGCTGCAACGTGTCTTCGGCGGGCAGGTCGCCGGGCAGGCGCTCGTCGCGGCCGGCCGGACCGTGGACGCGGGCCGCCCGGTGCACTCGCTGCACGCCTACTTCCTGCGCCCGGGCCGTCCCGGGGTGCCGATCGTCTACGAGGTGGAGCGGGTACGGGACGGGCGGAGCTTCACGACGCGGCGAGTGACCGCCGTGCAGCAGGGCCGCACGATCTTCACGCTGACCGCCTCCTTCCACGTACCCGAAGAGGGCGCCTTCGCGCACCAGTTGCCTCCGGCGGGCCCCGGGCCGCTCGTCGACCCGGAGTCGCTGCCCCGGCTCGCGGACGAGGTCCGCGCACACCTCGGCGAGGTGCCGGACGAGCTGGAGCGCATGGCCCGCAGGCAGCCCTTCGACATCCGGTACGTCGACCGCTTGCGGTGGACGCCCGAGGAGACCACGGGCGCCGAGCCGCGCAGCGCCGTGTGGATGCGGGCGGTGACGCCGCTGGGTGACGACCCGCTCGTGCACACGTGCGCGCTCGCCTACGTGAGCGACACGACGTTGCTCGACGCGGTGCGGCTGCCGGTGGAGCCGCTGTGGGGCACGCGGCTGCTCGACCTCGCCTCGCTCGACCACGCGATGTGGTTCCACCGGCCCTTCCGCGCGGACGAGTGGCTGCTGTACGAGCAGGAGTCGCCCGTCGCCACGGGTGGGCTCGGGCTGGCCAGGGGCCGGATCTACGACCGGGCGGGCAGGCTGCTCGTCTCGGTCGTGCAGGAGGGGCTGTTCCGGCCGCGCGGCGGCATCCAGGTGCGGTCCGGCGAGGCGCCGCACGGACAGGGCGCGTAGCCGCCGGACGAGCACGCGCGCGACGGTCGTCGTGTTCACCGGCACCGCCCCTGACCGGTGGCGCCGGTGCGGCGGCACTCGCGGTACGCCGTGCCGCCGTCGCGCCGGGGCCACGGCACGAACCGTCGCCGCGCCCGCCGCGCACCGG
>NZ_JAAGLR010000879.1 GCF_010548245.1 Streptomyces sp. SID11385 | reverse complement strand
CCTTCCGGCTGCCCGCCGACGCGGACGACGCCCGCGACGGGCTGCGCAGCCTCACGCCGCCGCCGCCCGTGGACCCCGAGACCGGCACCCCGCTCACCACCGAGGAACCGGCCGGTCCCGTGGACGGCGGGCCCGGCGGCCACTCCCCCACCCCGGCCGAGCCCGGCCCCGACGGGCTGCCCGCCGAGCCCGCCCCGCTGCCCGCCACCGAGCGGCCCGCGCCCGACGACGGCTCGCGGGAGTGGCCCTGCCACGCCGATCTGGCCCTCGGCGACCACCTGTTGCGCCAGGCCGATCCCTTCGACGCGGACGCGGCGGTCAATCCCTCGCGCGACGGTTTCGCCGTCGAGTACAACCGGCCGCCCCGCATCGCGCCGCACCTGGACACCGAGTCGATCCGGATGCAGGGCCCGCCGGGCGAGCGGAAGAACCGCCCCTTCCCGTTCATCATGATGATGGCGCCGCTCGTCATGGGCCTCGTGATGATGAGCCTCTTCCGCACCTTCTACTTCGTCATCTTCATCTTCTTCACGCCGATGATGGCGATCGGCAACTGGCTCACGGGCCGCCGCTCGGGGCGCAAGCAGCAGGAGGAGGCGCTGCGGATCTACCGGCTGCGGCGCGCCGCGCTGGAGCGGGAGGTGCGCGAGGCGACGGTGGAGGAGCGCGAGCTGCGCAACGACACCTTCCCCGACCCGGCGACGGTGCTGCTGCACGCCAAGGGCCCCGGCACCCTGCTGTGGCAGCGGCGACGCCGCGACCCGGACTTCCTGACCCTGCGGCTCGGCACCGTGACGCGGCCCTCGCTCAAGCGGATCGAGGACCACGCGCGCGAGACGAACCACCGGGCGGTGCACTGGCGCCTCGCGGACGTGCCCTACGGGCTGGAGATGACCGACCAGGGCGTGGTCGGCGTCTCGGGTCCCGGGCGGGCGCCGCGCGACCTGGCGTGCTGGGCGGTGGCGCAGGCGGCGGTCCTGCACAGCCCGCGCGACCTGCGCATCGTCGTCCTCACGACGAAGGAGCACGCGCAGTCGTGGAACTGGGTGCGGTGGCTGCCGCACCTGGCCTCGGGCCGTCCGGGCTCGCCGGTCGCGATCGGCAACGACCCGGAGAGCACCGCGCACCGGGTCAACGAGCTGATCTCCGACATCCAGAACCGGGTGGCGGCCAGGTCCTCCTCGGCCCTCGCCCACACGCTGCTGCGCGAGCCGGACATTCTCGTGGTCCTCGACGGGGCGCGGCGGCTGCGCGATGTGCCGGGCATGGTCCAGGTGCTGACGCAGGGGCCGGGCGTGCGGGTCTTCGGGCTGTGCGTGGACGAGCGCGAGCGGCTGCTGCCGGAGGAGTGCACGGCGGTCGTCGTCGCGGAGGGCAACCGGCTCTCGGTGCGCAGCTCGGGGGTGCCGAAGGTCGAGGACGTCCGGGCCGACCTCGTCGACGCCGCATGGTGCGAGGAGGTGGCGCGCGCGGTGGCCCCGGTGCGGGACGTGACGGTGGACAGCGACTCGGGGCTGCCCTCGCAGGTGCGGCTGCTGCCGCTGCTCGGCCAGGAGCCCCCGGACCCGGCGGCGCTGGCCGGGGCGTGGGAGCGCCGGCCCGCGTCCACGACGTTCGTCCTGGGCGCGGGGTACGAGGGGCCGTTGCGGGTGGACCTGGTGCGGGACGGGCCGCACATGCTGATCGGCGGCACGACCGGGGCGGGCAAGTCGGAGCTGCTCCAGACGATGATCGCCTCGCTCGCCGCCGTGAACCGTCCCGACGAACTCACCTTCGTCCTCGTCGACTACAAGGGCGGCAGCGCCTTCCGCGAGTGCGCGGAGCTGCCGCACACGCTCGGCATGATCACCGACCTCGACGGGCACCTCGTGCAGCGCGCGCTCGCCTCGCTCGACGCGGAGCTGAAGCGGCGCGAGCGGCTGCTCGCGGAGGTGGCGGCGAAGGACCACACGGAGTACCGGGCGAAGCGGGCGCGGGAGCCGGAGCTGGCGCCGCTGCCGCGTCTCGTCCTGGTGATCGACGAGTTCGCGACGCTCGTACGGGAGCTGCCGGACTTCGTGCCGGGGCTCATCAGCCTGGCGCAGCGCGGGCGTTCGCTCGGGCTGCACCTGGTGCTCGCGACGCAGCGCCCCGGTGGCGCGGTGAGCAACGAGATCCGGGCCAACACCAACCTGCGCGTCGCGCTGCGCGTCACGGACCGGGCGGAGAGCCAGGACATCATCAACGCGACGGACGCGGTGAGCATCTCGTCCGCGAGCCCCGGGCGCGCGCTGGTGCGGCGCGGCGCGGACGCGCCGACGCCCTTCCAGACGGCGTGGGCGGGCGCGGAGCGCGACACGGGCTCGGCGGCCTCGGCCGGTCCCGCGCGTCCGGTGCGCGAGGTGGAGCTGACGTGGCACCGGCTCGGACGCCCGGCCGAGTGGGGCGAGGAGGAGGAGCACGAGTGGGCGGCGACGCCCGAGGAGGAGCCGGTCACGGATCTGCGGGTGCTCGTGGAGGCGATCGGGCGGGCCACGGAGCTGCTCGACGACTTCACGCCGCAGCCGAGCCCGTGGCTGGAGCCGCTGGCGGACCGGGTACGGGCCGAGGACCTGCCGCCCGTGCCGAAGCCGTCGCCGGGGGCGCTGCCGGCGGTGCCGTACGCCCTGCTCGACCTCCCTCAGTCGCAGGAACGCCGCCTGGGCGTCATCGACTTCGCGAGCTTCGGGCACCTCTACGTCATCGGCTCGCCGCGCTCGGGGCGCACGCAGGTGCTGCGGACGATCGCCGGCTCGGCGGCGCTCGCGATCGGCACGGCGGACCTGCACGTCTACGGGATCGACGCCTCGGGCGGCGGTCTGTCGGTCCTGGAGGCGCTGCCGCACTGCGGCGCGGTCGTCTCGCGGCACGACGCGGAGCGGCTGGAACGGCTCATCACGCGCCTCGGCAGGGAGCTCACGGAGCGGCAGCGCCTGATCGCGCAGCACAACGCGGCCGATCTCGCCGACGTGCGCGCGAAGGTCGGCAAGGACCGGCGGCCCCCGCGGCTGCTGCTCCTGATCGACGGCTGGGACGCGCTCGGCTCGATGCTCGACGACTACGACGGCGGGCGGGTCTACGCGGACGTCGTCCGGCTGCTGCGCGAGGGCGCTGCGGCGGGCATCCACGTGATCGCGACCTCGGAGCGGGTCCTGCTGGGCGGGCGGCTCGCGGCGCACAACGACCGCCGGTTGCTGCTGCGGCAGGCCGACCCGGGCGACTACAACGTGGCGGGGATGCCGCGGAACAAGGTGCCCGCGCACATCCCGCCGGGCCGCGGCTGGCTCGCGCCGGAGGGCATCGAGGCGCAGATCGCGCTGCTGCCCTCGGAGGACGGGGACCAGGCGGAGGCGGTGCGGGAGATCGGGAAGCGCACCACGGCGCGCGATGCCGCGCTGCCCGCCTCGCGGCGTCCCTTCCCGGTCAGGGAACTGCCCTCGGTGGTGGGGTTCCAGGAGGCGATGGACCAGGTACCGGCCGCGGAGCGGGCCCCGCTGCGGGCGCTGCTCGGGATCGGCGGGGACTCGGGGGAGCCGCTGAGCTTCGACTTCGCGACGGGCGGCGGCGCGTTCATGGTCGCGGGCCCGCCGCGCACGGGCCGCAGCACGACGCTCGCCTCGATGGCCGTCTCGCTGCTCCTGGGCGGCACCCAGCTCGTCGTCCTCACCCCGCGCGACTCGCAGTTGCGCCAGCTCGCGGCGCACGACCTCGCGAAGGTGTTCGCCGAGCCCGACCCTCCGGCGGACGCGGTCGCGCGGGCGCTGGAGGAGGTGGAGGGCCGCCCTGTCGTGGTGGTCGTGGACGACGCGGACCTGATGCTCAACTGCAAGGCGGACAAGGTGCTGCGGCAGGTGGCCTCCTCGGGCCGCGACCGGGGGCAGGGGCTGCTCCTGTCGGGTCTGCCGGAGTCGATGAGTTCGCTCGGCTGGGTCGGCATCGCGCGCCGGGCGCGGCGCGGCATCCTCCTCGGCCCGAAGAGCATCGGCGAGGGCGACCTCATCGGGGCCCGCATCTCGGCCGAGCAGGTGCGCACGCCGCTTGTGACGGGCCGGGGCTGGACGGCGAGCGCGGCGGGGGCGGCGATCACGGTGCAGGTGCCGCTGACGGTGCTCGGGACGTAGCGGCGCGGGGCGGGGCGGGGCGGTTCCCGGCGATCGCTTCCCCGGCCGCCCGCACCGGCCGGCACGTACGAAGGCCCCGCCTCCCGGTCCGGGAGGCGGGGCCTTCGCGGTGCGGGCGAACGGGGCCGGGAATCAGCCCTCGCTGCCGCTCTGGGCGTTCTTGACGCCGGTGGCGATCTGGCCGTCGGAGTCGGCGATCGCCTTCGCGATGTCGTTGAAGGTGTTGGCGTACTCCTGGATGTTCTTGGCGGACGTCTTCATCTGGTTGCTGAAGTCGTTGTACGCCTCCTGGAGCGCGGGGCTCGCCTTCTCGAAGACGAGCCCGTCCTGGAGCAGACCGCTCACGGTGGTCTCCAGGTCGCCGAGTTCGGTGGAGATGTCGCTGAGCTTGGTGCCCATCGTGGTGGCGACGCGGGCGATCTCGTCGTAGTCGAAAAGGACGTCGGGCTGCGCCATGGTGCTGTTCTCCTCGCGGTTCGGTGAAGGGGGCGGGGGCACGGGGCCCCGAGGGGCTTACTGGCCGCTGCTGTTGACCTTCTCGGCGATGTCGTGGTCCATGTCCTTCACCGAGTTCATGATCTGGCGGAACTGCTCGGCGTAGCCCTTGATGCTGTCCGTGGCCTCCTTGAGGGAGGTCGTGAACTTCTCGTACTGCGTCTGGAGCGCGGGGCTGGACTGGGTGAGCACGAGGGAGGTGTCGAGGAGGTTGTCGACCTCGGTCTTCGCCTCGTCCATGCGCGGCACGAGGGTCTGCTCGACGCTCGTGTCCAGGAGGTTGGACACGCGCTCGATCTCGGCGTAGGAGAGGCTGATGTTGGCGGGCACGTGGGTGTCCTTTCTGTCGGGGTCACGCGGTCGCGGGCGTCCGGCCCGGGACCTGGCCGGTGGGGCGGGCCCTGGTCGGGCGGGTCAGTCGTCGTCCTCGGGCTCGGGCCAGTCCTCGTCCGGGCCGCCGCGGGTCACGGTGGTGACCTCGCCGTCCTGGTCGGTGGTGGTCATGGTCCCGGAGCCGTCCTCGTTGATGACGACCTTGGTGGAGGTCTTGGAGCCGTCCGCGTACGTCGTCTCCATCGTGTAGTCGCGGGCGTCGTAGCGGTCGCCGTCGGAGGTCTCGTGGTATTCGGGCGCGGAGTCGTACGTCGTGACCGAGGTGTAGGACTGGCCGTCGGGTGTCGTGATGGTGGAGCTCTCCTTCATCACGTTGTAGTCGTCGTCCACCTCGACCTCGACGGACACCTTTCCGTGCTCGTCCTCGTACGAGTAGGACAGCGGCGGGTCGTCCGCGGGCTTGGGCGGCGCGTCCCCGGGGTCGTCGGGCGCGTCGTCGTCATCGATCCAGGTGTCGCAGAAGGACGGCGCGTCGTCGGCGCGGCACAGCTCGCCCATGTTCGTGCCGGGGTGCTCGGCGAAGTAGTCGGAGGCGCCGATCTTCTCCAGGTAGTCGTCCCACGCCGTCTTGTCGTCCTGCCACTGCTCGTACGCCTCCTTCTGGTTCTTCCAGTCGTCGAGGCCGAGGCTCTGGCTCATGAGCCCGGCGGCGGAGGAGAGTTGCGCGTCGGCGTTGAAGAAGGTGTCCGAGACGCCCGAGAAGGTGTCCGCGAGCTGGCCGAGGCCGTCCTTGGCGTCCTTGGTGCGGGAGGCGGAGTAGGAGTAGAAGAGGTTGAACGCGTACGAGAGGTCGGAGCTGCCGAGCACCGCCTTGCGTTCGGAGCTGCTCGACTCGCCGACCTCCTTGAAGGCCCCGGTCGCGCCACCGCTGCCGGCCGCGTCCGCCAGCTCGTGCATCTTCTTCTGCACGATGTGCAGGTTCGAGTAGTCGATGGAGAAGTCGGGCACCCCGTACCTCCCTGGTCACTCGGTGGCCCGGGGGTCCGGACCGGCTGTCCGCTGTCTCCACGCACGGGCCCCCTCGAAAGGTTCATCCGGTCCCCGGAATCCCGGCTGAACCTTTCGGCGCTCTCGTGCGTGGACAGGTCAGCGGCCCCTCGTGGCCGGTGACCGACAGGCCGGATGGCAGCCCGGACCGGGCCGTCGTGGAAGGAGCGCGCCCCATGCCCCGCCCCTCCGACTGGAGCGCCCTCGGACTCGGCGGCGACCCGACCCCGGGCGACGCGGACCGCATCGACGAGGTCATCTCCTCGCAGGAGAACCTGGTCTCGCTCGCCGACACGATCGACGACGGCCTGACCTCGGTGCTCAACACGACGGACGGCGTCTTCGTCGGGGAGACGGCGGACGCGCTGCGCAAGAAGATCGACGGGGACCTGCGCAAGTACGTCTCCTCGTTCCGGCAGGCGCACAAGGACGTGCAGGGCGCGCTGCGCACGTACGTGGACGTCATGCGGACGCAGCAGAAGCGCGCCGACGACGCGCTGAGCGCCGCGGCGGCCCTGGACGAGGACGACGACGCGGGCCGCGAGGAGCAGAAGGGCATCGCGGAGGACGCCAAGAGCCAGCTCGAAGCGGCGGCGAGCACCGCCTCGGACACGATCACCGACGCCGCGTACAGCATCGCCTCGCCGATCGACGAGTGCGAGGAGTTCTGGAAGGCGCTGGGCTGGCTCGCGCTCATCCTCATCATCCCGGCGATGATCGTGGGCGGTCCGCTCGCGCTCTTCGCGATCGGCCTGAACGTCGCGCTGCTCATCAAGACGGCGATCGACTTCTCGCAGGGCAAGGCGAGCATCACCGACCTCGTGCTCTCGATCATCGGGGTGATCGCGCCGACGACGAAGGGCATCCGTCTCGGCGATCTGTGGAAGGGGCTCAAGGGGCTCGGCGCGGGGGCTTTCAAGGGGGCGGGCAACCTCTTCTCGGGTGCCAACTCGCTCGGCTCGCTGGCCCGGCTCGGGCTCGGCTTCGACGACGTGTTCGCCGCCTCGGGCAACTGGCTGCGCGGCCTCAAGGGGCTCAACGGGCTGAAGATCAGCGGCGCGGGGCTGCACTTCATGCCCGGTGCCAAGGGCTTCACGATGGGGATCAACGGCATCCGCGACATCAAGCTGGTGCCGGCCGTCAGCGGCCTGACGGTCATCAACCTCGCGGGGGCGAAGACGTTCTTCGCGATGAAGACGGTGATCGGCGGCCTCAACGGCATCCGCGCGCTCGGCACGACGCTGGTCAACACCACGGTCAACGGGCTGCGCGGGGCGAACTCCCTGCGGCTGCTCCTGCCGGTCGCCGCGGACGAGCTGGGCCACGGTGTGCTCTTCGCGCTGAAGATCGGTGTCATCGACCGCGGCGTCTTCGGCCTGTACCGGTACGGGGCCTTCGCGGGCGGGCAGTTCATCGGTGCCGCGAGCAAGATCAGCGGCGGGGTGGCGCACGGTCTGCAACTGGCGCCGCCGACGGGTGGCTTCGGCTCCTTCGCGCACGTGAACCTCTCGTCGTTCACGCCGACGCCGCCGACCGGCATCGGCAGCGGTCTCACCTCGGTCCACGGGCTCACCGGCGGCTCGGCGATCGGCGGCATCAACACGAGCGCCTTCCACGGTCTCGGCTCGACGATCAACTCCTCGGTCCCGGCGCTCGGCGCGAAGGTCGTGGACGTCCCCGCGATCTCCCAGCTCTCCCACGTCAGCGCCGTGCACATCCCCACGCTGGGCCCGATGAGCGCGGTGTCCGCGCCCGGCATCGCCGCGACG
The DNA here is from genome assembly GCF_010548245.1 of Streptomyces sp. SID11385. GTDB lineage: Bacteria > Actinomycetota > Actinomycetes > Streptomycetales > Streptomycetaceae > Streptomyces. The sequence goes on along the minus strand of NZ_JAAGLR010000879.1, from coordinate 7,824 downwards.
CACATCCCGGGCGGGGTCACGGACGTCGGGCAGGTCGCGACGCACGGGGTGAGCGTGCCGCACCTGGGGGCGGGGGTGGGCCGCGTCGAGACGCCCGCGCTCGGCGGGCTCGGCGCGGTGCACACGCCGCAGCTCGGCTCCGTCGCCGTCCCCGCTCCCACGCAGGGGCACATCGCGACGCCGGGTCAGGTCAGTGCTCCGGCCGTGCACGAGGTCACCGTGCCCTCGCTCGGCTCGGTGTCGCAGGGCTCGGTCGTCGGCAAGCTCGACGCGCCGCCGGTGGGCGCCCGCGTGAGCGACCTGCCGTCCGTCAACGTGGGTGTCACCCACGTCGACCTGCCCTCCGTCAACGTGGGCCTCACCCACGTCAACCTGCCCTCCACCGGGCACGTCTCCGTGCCCGCGCTCGGCAACGGTACGGATGTCTCGTTGCCGTCCGTCGGCCGTGTGGACATCGCGGCAGTGGGCCGGGGCACGGAGATCAACGCCCCCGCCGTGAGCCGCGTGGACGTGCCCTCGACCGGTGCCTCCGCCCCGGTCACCGCGCCGCCCGTCGGGCACGTGGACGTCCCCGCCGTCGGCGCGAGCTCCGCCGCCGCGCCGCCGGTCGCCCACGTGGACGCCCCCGCCGTCCGTACGACCGACACCACGGTGCCCCCGGCGGCGCAGGTCCATGCCCCGGCCGTCCACCAGCCCGGACAGGCGCAGGTCCCGGCCCCGGCGACGTCCGCGCACGTCACGGCGGTCCCGGGGGGCGGGCAGGTCGCGGTGCCGCCGCTGTCCTCCGGCGCGGGGGCGGGCGAGGGCGCGCACGGCCTCGGGCACCTCAACGGCTCGGTGACGGGGATCGACGCGAAGCCTGCGGCGATGCCCGCGACGACGGGCGGGCTCGCGCTCCCCGGCAGCGGCTCGCTCATCGCCGACCTGGGCAAGGGCGGCCTGATCGACCTCTCGGCGCTCGCCCAGCGCACGGTCCGCGTCAACATGGTGCACACGTTCGAGTACGACCTCCAGCACACCTTCCGCAACCTGGACGAACTGCTGCCGGGGGTCGTCGTGGACGTGCGCCCCGGTACCGGTGCCACCCGCGCCGACGTCACCGTGACGCACACCGGCGGCCTCAGCGGCGTGACGGCCCACCACCTCCAGCAGGGCGGCCGGGACGTCCTGCGGATCGAGCGGACCCTCGGCGACGGCACCGTGCACCGCTGGAACTACTACCTGGAGGCGTCCAACGGCTACGCGCCCGTCGCTCCCATGGAGGTCGTCCCGCCCGGCACGCGCGGCAGCGGGGACGTCGAGCTGACGACGCTGCCCGGCGGCCCGCACCATCCCCCCGCCGCCTCCACCTCCGCCGCCGTGCCCGTCCCGGCGCCCGCCCCGCTCACCCGGACGCTCGACGTCCCGGGCCTCAACGGGACGCAGCTGCACGTGACCCACGACGGCGCGGGCGGCATCGCGCACGCCACGGTCGCGGTGCCGCCCGGCGGCGGGGCGTGGACGGCGACGGTGCGCGCCGGGGACGGCCCCGGGGCGCCCGCCGTCGTCCACATGGAGCAGCGGGTGAACGCCGTCGAGGTCCGGCACATGGACCTGTCGCCGCAGGACGGCGGGGGATTGCGGGTGATCTCCGACGAACGGTTCGTGACGCTCTCGGGCGGGCAGTTCCACGGCGCGGTCGTGGCGCTCGACCTGCTCAACCCGAACACCGTGCGCCACGTCCCGCCGCCCGGCGCCGCCGCGACGGGCACGCACCCGGGGATGCTCGGGCAGGAGATCCGGATGCCTTCGCACAGCGGCTTCCAGCTCTACGACGCGACGACGGGCCTGCCGACCCGCTCCGGGCTGCGGCTCGGCGACGGGGCGGGCGGCGAGATCCACGTCCTGCCGAGCAGGAACGGGCAGCACCTCGGCCTGACGGGCGCGGACGGGACCCCGGCGCCCGCGCCGCACGCGCAGGTGACCGCGCAGGCGGGCGGGGGGTTCCGCGTCCAGTACGGCGAGAGCCATGTGGTCGTGGACGCGACCGGCGCCCGTACGCACACGGTCGTGCCGCTCGGCGGCACAGGCGAGTTCGTGCTCACCCCGGCCGGGGGCGGCGCCCACACGCTGGTGGACGCGGCGGGGACGGCCCACGCGCGGCCCGTCACCGTGCACGGCACGGACTTCCACGTGCCGGACGGGACCCACCCGCACCTCACGCACGTGTACGACGCGCACGGCACCCCGACGCACGACCTCCTCTCCGTGCAGCACCCGGGCTTCGCGGGCCGCGACCTGCACCTTCCCACCGACGGGACACCCCCCACCCTCCACGGAGCCACCGTCACCCCCCAGACCGGCGGCGGCTTCCGCGTCGAGGACCCGACGAACGGCCACCACATCGTCGTCGGCCCGCAGGGCGGCCACACCCACGACGCCGTCCACCTCGGCACCACCGGCGACCTCGCCCTCCGCCCCACCGGCCCCGGCCCCGGCCCCGTCACCCGCGTCGACCTCAACGGCGCCGCACGCGGCCCGATCACCACCCACGGCACCGACTTCCACGTCCCCGCCGGAACCCCCGGGCGCCACCACGTCTACAACGCCACCGGCACCCACACCCACGACACCCTCGCCCTCGGCCACCCCGGCTTCACCGGCCGCGACCTCCACCTCCCCACCGACGGGACACCCCCCACCCTCCACGGAGCCACCGTCACCCCCCAGACCGGCGGCGGCTTCCGCGTCGACGACCCGACGAACGGCCACCACATCGTCGTCGGCCCGCAGGGCGCCCACACCCACGACGCCGTCCCCCTCGGCACCACCGGCGACCTCGCCCTCCGCCCCACCGGCCCCGGCCCCGGCCCCGTCACCCGCGTCGACCTCAACGGCGCCGCACGCGGCCCGATCACCACCCACGGCACCGACTTCCACGTCCCGGACGGCACCAACCCGCACCTCACGCACGTGTACGACGGGACGGGCGCGCACACCCACGACCTGCTCGCGCTCCACGGCCACCCGCACCTCAACGGCCCGCTGCGCACCGACCCGGCGGGCGGCACCCCCTCGCTCGGCGGCGGCACCGTCGTCCGGCAGGGGGACGGGAGTTTCCGGGTCGACGCGGGCGGCCACCACGCCGTCTTCGACGGGCGGGGCACGTACACGCACGACGCGGTGCGGCTCGGCAACGGCAACGAGTACGCGCACACGCCGGTCGGCGGCGGCGCGCCCCGCGTCGTGGACGCGGGCGGCACGCCCGTACCGCGCACGACCGCCGTCCTCCGCCCGGACGGGCACCTCGTCGTCACCGGGACGGGCGGCAGGGTGCTGTACCGGCCGGACGGCGCGGTGCACACGCAGGCGGGCCACGTCCTCGCGAGCGGCGAAGGCGTCCGCGTCCACCCCGGCGGGCACCTGGAGCTGTTCAGCCGCGACATGAACGCCGTGGACGACGTGACCGTCACCGCGAGGCCGGGCGGCGGCCACCGGGTCACCGGGGCGGACGGCCAGGTGCGGCTCTTCGGCCCGGCGGGAGCCCACGAGTACACGATCACACCGCCGGGGGCGGGCGCGCACACCTTCCGCGTCACCGACCACGCGGGCGGCGGGCACTTCGACGTCGTGCAGCTCACGGACGGTGTCGGCACCCGTTTCGTACGGACGGACACCCACGTCCTGCTCGACGGCGACATGACACCCGTACCGGCGGGCGCGCACACCTTCGCGCGCCAGGCGGACGGCAACTACCGCCTGACCTTCAACGGCGGCGGACGCGCCGGCGAATACCACCTCTACGACGGGAACGGGCGGCTCTTCGAGCAGCGGATCAACGTCTTCGACAAGGGCACGCTCAAGAACGACCAGTACCTCAAGGTGACCCACCCCGCGGACGGGGTGACGAAGCCGAGCTGGGAGCGGGTGCGGCTCGACGGGGCGGGGCGCCCGGTCGCCGCTCCGGCGATCAAGAAGTGGTACGACGCGGGCACCGTGGACACGAAGGGGCTCGGCAACGGCCGGATCAAGCTGACGACGCACTCGGGCGTCGAGCTGATGGAGCGCAGGCCGCTGCCGAACGGGCACGTCCTGGACGGCTACCACTCGGCGGCGGGTGTCGGCTCCTTCGGCCGCTTCAACCAGCGTGGCGTGTGGACCGAGTTCGACGGCACCGGCACGGTCGTCGGCTCGGGCACGCGGCACTGGGGCGAGAGCGGGCGCAGCTGGTTCGACGTCACGGGGCACACCGGCACGCGGGTGCGGCACTACCAGGAGCTGCCGGACGGCGGGCACGTCCTCGCCGACGTCGGCCACCGGCCCTTCTCGCAGAGCTTCTCCGGCGACACCCGCTGGACCCGCTTCGACAGCGAGTCGAACAAGATCGCCGAGGGCTCCCGCACGTGGGGGCCGGGGCGCGGCTTCACGGACCACCTGCCCCATCCGAAGACCGGCGTGCGGGTCGTGGCGCAGGAGAAGTACGGCCGTTTCAACTGGTCCGTCGACAACGTACGGCGCCTGCACCAGACGGAGTTCGGCGCGGACGGGGTGCCGAAGAAGGACTACACCTCGTGGTCGGCGCACGGAAAGGAGAACGGCCGGGGCGTGACGCTCAAGGACGGCGGTTTCCTGGACAGCACGCGCTTCGCGGAGCAGCGCCCGCCGCGCGCCTTCCGCTGGATCATGAGCCCCGAGTACCGGGCGGCGAACCTGGACCGCGTGCCCTGGCTCGCGCACGACAGCCGGCTCCAGATGCACACGTGGACGGAGACGGGCGCGGGCGGCGGCGTCACGCACGGCCTGCGCTTCGTCAGCAACAACGGCACGATCACGGACATCAGCAGGGCCGGCGACGTCGTCCGCGAGACGCGCAAGCCGCTCAACGGCAAGACCGTGACGACCGGCGACGTCGCGATGCCGGACGGCGTCGCGAAGCAGCACGGCTACCTGCCGTGGAAGCAGGGCGACGACGGCCTCAAGGGCCACCGCACCTACCACGTGGCCGACTTCGACACCACGCACCTGCCGCCGGGGGTCAACGCGGGCGACATCCGCTGGCAGGAACGCTTCACCGACGACCTGGCCGACGGGAACTGGTACACGCCCGCGGGCAAGCAGTGGCACGTGGCCCGTACGGGTCTCGCGGACGGCTCGGTCGTCGACTTCCGTCCCCCGCCGGGCGCCGCCGGGAGCGAGGGCCGGATGGGCGCGGTCAGCGACTGGACGCGGTACGACCACCACGGTCTCGTCATCGCCCGCCAGGACACCTTCCCCGACCCCCTGGGCGGCGCGAACACCGTCCGCGTCACCTCGCAGGGGATGCTCGACGGCACGGTGCGCTGGAGCGACGGGACGCCCGGCGGTGGCGGCGTCCGCCAGCTCAACCACCACCGGGGCGAGGTCACCCCGTGGGGCTGGGACCGCGAGAGCTTCCAGGACTTCGACGCGACGGGCGCGCTCGTGCGCGATCACCGGCTGCTCGCGGACGGCACGGTGGTCGACGCGTGGAAGAACCCGGCGACGAACACGTGGCACTGGAACAAGACCGGCGCGGACGGGGAGATCAAGGGCTTCGGCAACGGCGTGAACGACCGCGTGCGGCAGTGGTTCGACGCGAACGGCACCCAGCTCCCGGACTTCCGGCCGGGCGCCGTCTTCAAGGACTTCGACAACAACGCCGGGCACATCGTGCAGGAGATCCCCACCCCCCCGGCGAACACCCCGCACTTCCAGGACTCGCCCTACCGGGTCCGCGAGTACGTCGAGACCCCGGGCGGCGCGCACAACCCGCATGTGTGGAAGGAGTACGACAACGGCATCGAGCTGGGCCGCAAGGTCGAACTGCCGGACGGCAGCTTCCTGGAGAGCGAGGACTGGCACAAGCAGTGGCGCCGCTTCGGCGCGAACGGCACGAGCATGATCGACGAGCGGACCATCCCCGGATACGTGTGGCACCGCGACACCTTCGGCCGCACCACGCTGACGGGCCGCGAGACCAACTTCACGGGCATCCTCTCCGAGTACCGCGGCTTCAACCGCATGTGGCGCGAGCCCAACCGCTGGGAGTGGGGCCACACCGCGGGCGGCGTCAGCACGTACACGTCGTTCCCGTACAAGGCCGGGCAGGCGCTCGCCGTCGACCTGATCCAGGAGTGGCTGCTCGACTTCGGCATGAACCTGGCGGTGTACGGGATCGTCGCGGCGGCCACGGGCACGCCGTTCGGCTGGAACGAGGTCGGCAAGGCCGCGTTCGGCGCGACGGTCGGCGCGGGCGTCAAGGGCACCTTCTCGCTCGGGCACTACGCGACGTTCCGGGGCGGCCCGTGGAAGACGGGGCTCAGCCAGGTCGACCAGGGCAACCCGTACGCGCGGCGCCCCAACGACGACTCGTGGACGGCGGAGTTCGCGGGCAACGAGAAGGTGACGCGCTGGCGTTCGGGCACCTACGACTGGGGCGTGGGCCTCATGACCGGCGCGGTCTCGGGCTTCGTCACCGCCGCCGCCAGCTCCGCGATCTTCGGCGTCAAGGACGCGGACGGCAACACCGTGCACCTGCACGGCGCCGACGCGCTGCTCGCGGGCGCGGTGGGCATGGCGGGCGGCGTCGCGGGCGCCGTGAGCCTCGGCGTGGCCCGTACCGCGATGATCCAGAACTTCGGCGGGCGCTTCTACCACCGGGGCGGCGTCTTCGACACCTTCGCCGTCGCGGGGCTCGGCAAGCTCGTCGACAAGACGTTCGCGAACCTGTACCTTTCCTCGACTCTGCAGAAGCAGGTCTTCCCGGGCCACGACTTCTACACGGGCGAGCAGCAGAACGAGCAGAACGGGGGGCCGCAGTGACGGCGCTCAGAGTCGGCCCTCGGGGCCGCGGAGTCCACCGCACGATCGCCGCCGCCCTCGCCGCGGCCCCGGCGGGGACGACGGTGCTGGTCGCCCCGGGCACGTACGTGGAGAGCCTCGTCCTGTCGCGGCGGGTCACCGTCGAGGCGGAGGGCGGCGCGGGTTCGGTGCGGCTGCGCGCGGCGCACGGGGTGCCCGTGACGGTGACCGCGCCGGGGTGCGTGCTGCGCGAGCTGCACCTCGCCGGTACCGATCCCGACCAGCCGGTGGTGCGGGTCGAGGACGCGGCGGGGCTGACCGCCGAGCGCTGCGAGCTGACGGGCGGCCGGGTCGAGGTGCTCGGTTCGGCGACGGGGGCCTCGGCCGCGGTCAACTCCCGGCTGCGCGCGGAGGACACGCTGCGGGCCGAGGTGGCGGACCCGGTCGACGGGGGCGGCGTCCTCGTCCTCGACGGGACGCGGCTCAGCGGGGCGCGCGGCGCGGCGCTGCACCTCGTCGGCGACGCGCGGGCGCGGGCGGTGGACACGGAGATCTCCGAGGTCGACGGGATCGGCGTGGTCGTCTCGGGGCAGGCCGTCCTGATCGCCGAGCGGCTGCGGGTGCGGGACACCTCGGGCTCGGGCGCGCGCGCCAAGGGCGCGGGCAGGTTCCTCGCCCGCGGGAGCGTCTTCTCCGGAACGGGGCGGCACGGGGTGCTCGTCGAGGAGGACGGCGCCGCCGAGCTGACGGACTGCCGGGTGGAGGAGAGCGGGCGGTGCGGGGTGCGGCTCGCGCACCGCGGTCGCGCGGTTCTGCGCGAGACGCGGATCAGCGACGCGCGCGAGCACGGGGTGCGCGCCGACGACCAGGGCGGCGTCTCGCTGCGCGACTGCCAGGTGGTGCGGCCCGGCGGGCACGGGCTGAGCGCGGCGGGGGCGAGCAGCGTGCGGATCGCGGACGCGCTCGTGGCGGAGGCGCACGGCAGCGGGCTCGCGCTCGCGGGGCAGGCGCGCGCGGTGCTCGAAG
>NZ_JAAGLR010000849.1 GCF_010548245.1 Streptomyces sp. SID11385 | reverse complement strand
GGCGGCGCGGCAGTGTGATGGTGTGTTCGGTGGCTGTGGATAACTCGCCCTGTGCGGGAACGCTCTCACTCGGTGGGGTGAGGCGTTGTGCGGGTTTCCCGGAGTTGTCCACAGATGTGGCGGGACGGGGCGGGGGGCGGGGGCGGCTTTGGAAGAATGGTATTGGGGCCGCCCCCTGGGAGGGCGGGGGCTGCCCTGAGCCGCGCGGAAGCCACCCCCAGCCGCCTCGCCCCAGCCCCTCCCCCTACCCCACCGCCGCCCCCAACGCCCCCAGAAAAGCCACCACTTCCTCCGGCCCTCCCTCCAGCGGCAGGTCGGCGCGGGTGGTGAGTTCGGGAACCTCGGTGCCGGAGGCGAGGAGGAGGCCGGGGCGGGCGGGGCGGCCCGCTTCGACGGCGGCGTAGGCGGCGAGGTCGCCGAGGTCGTCACCGGCGTAGAGGACGGAGGTGGCGCCGACCTCGTCGAGGTAGGTCGTCAGCGCCTTGCCCTTGTCCATGCCGGGCGGGCGCAACTCCAGGACCATCCGGCCCGGTTCGACGATGAGTCCGTGGCGTTCGGCGAGCGCGGTGAGCGGGGCGAGCAGCGCGTCGTAGGCGCCCTGCGGGTCCTCGGCCCGGCGGGTGTGGACGGCGACGGCCTGGCCCTTGTCCTCGGTCCACAGGCCGGGGAAGTTCCCGTTCTCCGCCAGCACGGTGGGCAGTTCGGCGCGTGCCGCGGTGAGCCCGGGGGGCGGGGGCGGGGCGGTGAGTTCGCCGCTCGCGGCCTCCCAGCGCTCGGCGCCGTACAGGCCGAGCACGACGAGGTGTTCGAGCCCGGGGACGCCCGCGAAGCCCCCGTAGCGGACGGCGGTCTCGGCGGGCCGCCCGGTGACGACGGCGACGGCACGGACGTGCGGCGCGAGGCGGGCGAGCGCTTCGACGGCGCCGGGGCGGGCGCGCGCGGTATCGGGGTCGGGGACGATGTCGGCGAGCGTGCCGTCGAAGTCGAGCGCCACGACGGCGCCGGAGGGCTGGTCGAGAACGGCCCGCAACCCTGCCCGCCCGGCCTCGGTCACGGGCTCGGGGAGCGGGGAACGGGAGGAGTGCGAGTCAGGCGCTGCGGTCATGCGCCGACTCTAGGCCGCCCGCGCCGCGCCCGTCTCACCGCTCCGCCCGCGCGCCGACTCCGGGCCGCCCGTCCGCGCCCGTCTCACCGCTCCGCCCGGCGTGCCTCCCGTACGCGGCGCAGGCGGTGGACGGTGACGGGGGCGTGTGCCTCGGCGGCGGGGTCGTCGAGGAGGGCGTTGAGGAGTTGGTAGTAGCGGGTCGGCGACATGCCGAGGCGTTCGCGGACGGCGCGTTCCTTGGCGCCGGGCCCGGTGAAGCTCTCGCCTTCGAGGGCGAGGACGTCGCGGTCGCGGGCGGAGAGAGGCGCCGGGTGCGGCGGGGCGGCGGGGGCCTCCGCCACGGGCTCCCCGGCGCCGACCGCCGCCTCCCCTCCGGGCTCCCCGGCGCCGCTCGCGGACTCCCCTCCGGGCTCCCCGGCGCCGCCCGCCGCCTCCCCCACGGGCTCCTCGCCCCCGGCTCCCCGGCCCGGTTCCTCATGCGTGTCGTTCATTCCTCGCAGCCTAGAGCGCCGCTCCGACACCCGTCCGGCACCCGTGCGGCACCCGCCCGACACCCGTGCGGCACCCGTCCGGCACCCGTCGCGCACCCGTCCGTCTCCCTCCCCGTCGCCCCTCCCGGCAACTTCGCCACGCGAATGGACTAGACCTCTTCCGGTTGAGGCGCCAAACTGTTTCACGTGAAACATGTCATCGCCCTCGATGTGGGCGGCACCGGAATCAAGGCCGCCCTGGTGGGGCCGGCGGGTGAGCTGCTGCACGAGGCGCGGCGGCGCACCGGGCGCGAGCAGGGGCCCGAGGCGGTGGTCGAGGGCATCCTCGCCTTCGCCGCGGAGCTGTACGCGTACGGCAGCGAGCGGTTCGGCGAGGGGGCGAGCGCGGTCGGGATGGCGATCCCGGGCGTGGTGGACACCGAGCGCGGGATCGCCGTCTTCTCGGCGAACCTCGGCTGGGAGAACGTGCCGCTGCGGGCCCTGCTGAGCGAGCGGCTCGGCGGTGTGCCCGTCGCGCTCGGCCACGACGTGCGGACGGGCGGGATCGCCGAGGGACGGCTCGGCGCGGGGCACGGCGCCGACCGGTTCTTCTTCCTCGCGCTCGGCACGGGCATCGCGGGCGCCTACGGCATCAACGGCGTCATAGAGCCCGGCGCGCACGGTTCGGCCGGGGAGCTGGGGCATGTCGTGGTGCGCCCGGACGGGCCGCCGTGCGGGTGCGGGCAGCGCGGCTGTCTGGAGCGGGTGGCCTCGGCCTCCGCCGTCACCACCGCCTGGGCACAGGCGAGCGGGGACCCGGAGGCGACCGCCGCGGACTGCGCGCGGGCCGTGGTCGCGGGGGACCCGCGCGCGCTCGCCGTGTGGGAGGAGGCCGTCGCGGCGCTCGCCGACGGGCTGCTCATCGCCGTCACCCTGCTCGACCCCCGGACGCTGATCATCGGTGGCGGGCTCGCCGAGGCCGGGGAAACCTTGTTCACACCGCTGCGCGCGGCCGTCGCCGCGCGCGTCACCTTCCAGGCGCTTCCCGAGATCGTGCCCGCCGCGCTCGGGGACACGGCGGGCTGCCTCGGCGCCGGCCTGCTCGCCTGGGACCTACTCGCCACGGAGGTAAGCGCCTGATGGCTGCCAGCACCGAGTACACCGTCCTGACCGGCGCCACCGTGGTCCTGCCCACGGGGCAGGTGCCGGACGGCAGACTCGTCGTGGCCGGGGAGCGGATCGCGGAGCGCGCTCCCGAGGGCGCCCCGGAGGTCGATCTGCGCGGGCACTGGCTCGTGCCCGGCTTCGTCGACATCCACAACCACGGGGGCGGCGGGGCCGCGTTCGGCGCGGGCGGCGTGGAGGACGTACGGACGGCGCTCGCGACGCACCGCGCGCACGGGTCGACGACCGTCGTCGCCTCAACGGTGACGGGGGAGCTGGACGCGCTCGCGGAGCGGGCCGGGCTGCTCTCGGAGCTGGCGGAGGACGGCGAGCTGGCGGGCATCCACTTCGAGGGGCCGTTCATCTCGCCGTGCCGCAAGGGCGCGCACAGCGAGGCGCTGCTGCGCGATCCGGACCCGGCGGAGGTCGCGAAGCTGCTCGCGGCGGCGCGCGGGCAGGCGCGGATGGTGACACTCGCGACGGAGCTGCCCGGCGGCCTGGACTCGGTGCGGCTGCTCGCGGAGCAGGGCGTGATCGCGGCGATCGGTCATACGGACGCGACGTACGAGCAGACGGTGGCGGCGATCGACGCGGGCGCGAGTGTGGCGACGCACCTGTTCAACGCGATGCCGCCGCTCGGCCACCGCGAGCCGGGCCCGGTCGCGGCGCTGCTGGAGGACGAGCGGGTCACGGTCGAGCTGATCAACGACGGCACGCATCTGCACCCGGCGGCGCTTCAGCTGGCTTTCCATCACAAGGGCGCCGACCGGGTGGCGTTCGTGACGGACGCGATGGACGCGGCGGGTTTCGGCGACGGGCGTTACCGGCTGGGGCCGCTGGAGGTCGATGTCGTGGACGGGGTCGCGCGGCTGACGGAGGGCGGTTCGATCGCGGGCTCGACGCTCACGATGGACCGCGCGCTGAAGCGGGCCGTGACGGTCGACGGTCTCGGCATCGAGGCGGCGGTACGGGCGCTGAGCGTCAACCCGGCCCGCCTGCTCGGCCTCGCGGACCGGGTGGGTTCGCTGGAGCCGGGCAAGGACGCGGACGTCGTGGTGCTCGACGCGGACTTCGAGGTGGCGGGGGTGCTGCGCAAGGGCCGCTGGATCGTGGAGCCGCGGCAGGCGACGGCGGCGGCGCGGGGCTGAAAGGCCGGCGGTACGGGGGCGGGCCCCGCGAGGGGCGGCCCCGTACCCGTCCCCCCGTCAGCACCCCGGCCACCCGCCGCCGCTTCCCGCCCCCGAGGCCGGGCGGTCCGCTCCGCTCCGGCCTCTGGGCGGGTGGGGTGCGGCTTTGGCATGATCGGACCTCGTGCCGGTGCCGGGTCGCGCCGGACCGTGAGGGGGAGGGGGTGCGCGGATGCTGCTGACCGTCACGCTCAATACCGCGCTCGACCTGACGTATCGCGTCCCCGCGCTGGTGCCGGGGGCGAGTCACCAGGTGCGCGAGGTGAGTGAACGCGCGGGCGGCAAGGGGCTCAACGTGGCCCGGGTGCTCGGCGCGCTCGGGCGGCGCGTCACGGTGACGGGGCTGTGCGGGGGGCCTACGGGTGAGCGCATACGGGAGTTGCTGGCCGGGGCCGAGGGGGTCACGGACGCGCTCGTGGAGACGGCGGAGCCCGCGCGGCGCACGGTCACGGTGACGGCGGACCCGCGGGCGCGGGTGGTGTCGCGGGCGGCGGCGCGGGCCGCCGCGACGG
>NZ_JAAGLR010000821.1 GCF_010548245.1 Streptomyces sp. SID11385 | reverse complement strand
GCCCGGGGCGCGTGGCCGCCTCGACCGTGCATCTCGGGCACGTCGCCCGGCTGTGGTCCCTCGCCCTCGGCACCGTCGTGCTCGGCGGCGGCGTCCCCGACCTCGGCCCCGACCGGCTCCGCTTCGCCCTCTCGCCCGAGGGCGCGCCGAGCCTGTGGGCGCCCGGCCCCACCGCCCGCCCGCCGGACGAGGACCCCGTCCCGGCCCTGCACACCCTCCTCGCCGCCCACCTCGCCCCGCTCCACGCCCACCTGAGCGCCCGCTACGGCCTCTCCCCGCAGACGCTGCGCGGCAACACCGCCTCCGCCCTCACCGGGACGGTCCGCGTCCTCCTCGACCGCGTCCCCGCCCCCGCCCAGGACCCCGGCCCCCTCGCCGCCCGCCTCCTGCGCACCCCCGCCCTGGGCGACCACGGCACCTACCTCTACGACCCCGACCTCGGCGTCGCCTACCGCCGCAACAGCTGCTGCCTCTACTACCGCACCCCCCGGGGCACCCTCTGCGGCGACTGCGTCCTGCACACGGCCCCGAGCCGCCAAGACTGAACCGCCCCACCCCGCCGCACCGCGCGCCCGGGTGGGGGCGACACCGGCTGTTCGGGCCCCGCGTGCGCCTTCGTCCTCGCTCTGCCGGTCCGGCGCCGGACGGGGCCCGGAGCAGCCACACGGCGCGAGCTGCTCCGGACCACCCCCCGTCAGTTGACGGTCAGAGCGGACGTGTTGTTGCTGGTGTCCGGGTCGAAGTCGAACGGGGCCGTGCCGAACTCGCCGAACGCGGGGTGGATGCTCACGGCGCCCTTGGCTCCGGGCACCACGGTGTCGACCCGCAGGCTCAGCTCGAAGGTGTGCGTGGCGCTCTCCCGGACCGCGCGCGGCAGCTTGCAGTCATAGCGCGGAGCACCCGACCGCTGCGGGTAGTAGCCACCGGCGAGGGTGTGCGGGATGCACTCGTACGGCGCGTCGGTGACCGTCGTGCCCGCGGGAACGAGCAGCCGGACCGCCGCCACCGGGTCGCCGGAACCGAGGTTGCCGAACCAGGCCGGGCCGTTGTTCCGGAAGGTGAGCGCCGCCGTGACCGTCTCGCCCGCCGCCGCCGTGACGGTGTCACCGGCCACGGAGAAGTCCGCGGTGTTCTTCACTCCGATCTGGACGGCCCGGTAGTTGTCCCCGGACTCGATGTCCTCGGCGCCGCGGCCCGGTTCGACATCGATGTCGAACCGCTCGTTGAGCGCGTACGGGGCCAGTCGCACGGCCAGCGGTTCCGGCAGTTCGGCGGACTCGCCCGGTGCGAGCGCCGTGTCGAACGTGCAGACGGTCGTGGTCGACGACGGTGCGCCGCCGCCCGGCGTGGTGGAAGTACAGCCGTCGTACGGGGTGAGGTCGGTCAGGCCGTACGAGGTGTACAGCGTGACGGTGAACCCGTCGGCGCGCCGGTTGCCGTTGTTGGTGACCTCGAACGGGATCGTCCGGAGCTCGCCGGGCAGGCCGTCCTCGATGTCGGAGACCGGCGCGAGGGAGAGGTCGGGTCCGGCACTGACGGTGAGCGTGGTGTCGAAGCTGTCCTCGGGGGCGGTGAGCGTGCCGTCGGGACCACCGGTGGCCGTCGCCTCGTAGGTGATCTTGCCGCGTGCGCCGGCCTTGGCGCCGTCGGCCGCGCGCACCGTCAGCGAGACCTGGTCCGCGTAGTCGTCATCGAGCGTGGGCACCACGGGGATGTCGCACACCGCGTGCGTCCCGTCCGGTGCGCAGTTGTCGGGCCAGCTCACCTCGGCGATCCCCGCGAGCCCGGAGACGTCGACGGAGAGCCTGCCCTTGGTGACCGAGAAGTTCGCGTTGTCGTGCGACAGGCCGACGTGGACCGTACGGGACTGTGGGGGAGCGTCAGCGGTGCCGAGCGGCAGGGACTGGTCCTCGTGCGTATTGATCCACAACTGGTCGCTCTGCGGCTCGTCGCCGAAGGCAGGAGAGGCGAGCCCGGCGGTGAGCAGACCGGCAGCGACCGCCACGGTCGCGCCCGCTCTGAACCGGGCCTGAAGCCCCGCGAAAAATGATCCCACTGGTACCCCCCAAGGGTGCGGCGAATGGAATGACGCGCCGTCAATCCCGGCACGCCGTAGCGATCATCACACGCAGGTGCGACAGCCGCGCCGCGATTTTCCGCCCCGTCGCTTCCGCGGCCGAGAGCCGTTTTCCGGTGTCGTGGGTCCCATCGGACGCCTTCCGTGCCTGTCGTGGCGGACGACCGGAGCCCGACAACCCGTGGTTGCGGTATCCGGCCGTCCTCGCCCCGCGCGGTCGCGGCCGCCCGTCAGCCGCCTTCCTTCTGCCGTGCTTCCTCCACCTGCGCCTGGATGCGCCGCAGGTGCCCCGTGAGGAGTTCCGTCGTGCGCTCCTTCTCGACGCCGAGGCCCGCGAGGAGGCCGTCGCCGTTCTCGTGCTCCAGGAGGGCGAGCACCAGGTGTTCGGTGCCGACGTAGTTGTGGCCCAGGCGCAGGGCCTCGCGGAAGGTCAGTTCGAGGACCTTCTTCGCCGCCGCGTCGAAGGGGATGAGTGTCGGCAGGTCCTCCTCGCCGCGTGGCGGCAGCGCCGCCTCCGCCGCCTCCCGTACGGCCTCGCGCGTCACGCCCTGGTCCGCGAGGACGACGACGCCGAGGCTCTGCGGCTCGTCCAGGAGGCCGAGGACGAGGTGGGCGGGTGCGATGCGCGGGTGCCCGTGCTCGCGTGCCCGCGTCTGCGAGGCCACCACGACCTTGCGTGCCCGCGGGGTGTAACGGCTGAAGCCCTGGTCGGGGTCGAGGGCCGCCACCTCCCCGGTGTCCTTCGGCACGAACCGCTTCTGCGCCGCTTGCCGTGTCACCCCCATCGAGGTGCCGATGTCGGTCCAGGAGGCGCCCGAACGGCGTGCCTGGTCGACGAAGTGGCCGATCAGGTGGTCCGCGACCTCTCCGAGGTGCTCCGCGGCGAGTACCGCGTCCGTGAGCTGGTCCAGGGGCCCGGTGTGGACCCGTTTGATGGCGTCGATCAGATCATCGAGCCGTACTGCGCGATGTGCCGGTGTCTGCTCCGTCATGCAGGCAACCGTAGGTTGACAGTCGGAAGGGTGTCAATCCTTGGTTGCGTCGGGTGCGGATCGCGGTCGGCGAGGTGCGGACCTGAGGCCTGCTCAGGATGATCTTCCCGCTCACCCCTTGACGTCGCTTCAGCCCCGGGAGGAGCATCGCTCGCGTTTGACAACGTTGTCCGGCGCCGTCCCGGGCCCGCCCGGGGAGAGGAACAGTGTCAGAAGAGTGACGCAACGCAGAAGTCCCGTCCGCAGCAAGGCCGGTGGCCTCCTGGCCCTCACCGCGGCGACCGCCCTCGGGCTCACCGCGCTCGCCCCGGCCGCCACCGCCGCCACCCCCGGCGCCGCGAAGACCGGGCACACCGCCCTGGTCCAGAAGCCGGCCGCCTACGTCGACCCCCTCATCGGCTCCGCCAACGCGGGCAACACCTACCCCGGCGCCGTCCGCCCCTTCGGCATGCTCGCGTTCAGCCCCCAGACCACCCGCGGCAACCAGGTCTCCAACCCCGCCCCGGGCGGCTACCAGTACGACGCCACCTCGATCCGCGGCTTCAGCCTCACCCACCTCGACGGCGTGGGCTGCTCCGGTGCGAACGGCGATGTGCCCCTCATGCCGTACCCCGGCGAGGTCACCACCTCGCCCAGCGCCGACACGAACGACTCCGTCTACGCCTCCGCCTTCTCGCACGACGACGAGAAGGCGAGCGCGGGCCGCTACGAGGTGAAGCTCGCCAACGGCGCCTCCGCCGCCCTCACCGCCACCGAGCGCACCGGCTCGGGCCGCTTCGGCTTCCCCGCCGGCAAGGCGGCGAGCTTCCTCGTCCGCGGCTCCAACGCCGAGTCCGGCAGCGCCGACGCGCGCGTGCACGTCGACGCGGCGAAGAAGACCGTGACCGGCTCCATCGACGCCGGGAACTTCTGCGGCCCGCAGAGCGCCAACAACCGCAAGGCCCTCTACACGCTGCACTACACCATCCACTTCGACACCCCCTTCGCGAAGACGGGCACCTGGCAGGACGAGACGCTGCGCCCCGACACCACCGACGCGAGCGGCGGCACCGGCTACAGCTCCAGCGGCAACCCCGTCGCCGGCAAGGGCTCCGGCGCCTACGTCACGTTCCCGAAGGGCACCACCGAGGTCGGCGCCAAGGTCGCCATCTCGTACGTGAGCGAGGCGGGGGCCGAGGCCAACCTCCGTGCCGAGAACCCCTCCCGCAAGAGCTTCGACGCCGTCGCCCGCGACGCGAGCAGGGCCTGGGACAAGGCGCTCGGCGCCATCCAGGTCGGCGGCGGCACGGACGCCCGGTACCGCACCTTCTACACCGCGCTCTACCACTCGATGCTGGAGCCGACCCTCACGAGCGACACCGACGGCCGCTACACGGGCGCCGACGACAAGACGCACCGCCTCTCCCACGGGCAGAAGGCCCAGTACGGCACCTTCTCCGGCTGGGACCAGTACCGGGCGCAGGTGCAGCTCATGGCACTCCTGAACCCCAAGGCCGGCAGCGACTACGCCCAGTCCCTCTACCAGTACGCCTCCCAGCGAGGCGGCGAGTGGGACCGCTGGCTCCTCCAGCAGGGCAAGACCAGCGTCATGGCCGGCGACCCCGCCGGCCCGGCCCTCGCGGGCATCCACGCCTTCGGCGGCACCGACTTCGACGTCAAGGGCGCCCTCAAGTCCCTCGTCAAGGCCGCGACCGTCCCGACCGCCAACGACTCCGACAGCTCCGGCTGCAACGTCGAGTGCGTCGGCCAGCGCCCCGGGCTCGACCAGTACCTCAAGCTCGGCTACGTGCCCGCCGACGACTGCCACTGCTGGGGCGGCGCCTCCGAGACCCTGGAGGACGCGGCCGCCGACTACGGCATCTCCGCACTCGCGGGCGCCACGGGCGACCGCAAGAACGAGAAGAAGTTCCTCGACCGCTCCGGCAACTGGACCAACGTGTTCGACCCGGCCGCCACCCCCGAAGGCGGCTACATCCGCAACCGCAACGCGGACGGCACCTGGGCGGGCGTCTTCACGCCCGGCACGGGCAACGGCTTCGTCGAGGGCACCAGCGCCCGCTACACCTGGATGGTCTACTCCGACGTCGCCCGCCTCGCCCGCGCCATGGGCGGCAACGACAAGGCGAGCGCCCGCCTCGACGCCTTCTTCCGCGACAAGGACGGAAAGTTCGACTTCTCCGCCAGGGACGCGACGCGCTACGACCCCACCAACGAACCCGACATCAACGCCCCGTACCTCTACAACTACCTGGGCGCCCCCACCAAGACCCAGCAGACCGTCCGCGCCGAGATCGACCAGCTCTGGACCGACGCCCCCGGCGGCATCCCCGGCAACGACGACGCGGGCACCATGTCCTCCTGGTACGTGTTCTCCGCGCTCGGCATGTACCCGCAGAACCCCAGCCGCGCCGACCTCGTGCTGACCGCGCCGCTCTTCCCCCGCGCCGTCGTCCACACCGGCCACGGCAAGCGCATCACGGTCAACGCCCCGGCGGCCGACGACAGCCACACCTACATCCACGGCCTGCGCGTCAACGGCAGGACCACCACGAAGAGCTGGGTGGCCGACACGCTCGTCCAGCACGGCGGCACCCTCGACTACACGCTCGGCACGAGCCCCGACACCTCCTGGGGCACGGCCGCCTCCGACGTCCCGCCGTCCTTCCCCGGCAGCGGTGACACGTACTTCACGAGTACGAGCCCGAGCGCCCTCAAGGTCTCGCCCGGTGGCACCGGGACCCGTACCGACCTCACCGTGCGCACCCTCCAGGACCGCGCCGAGACCGTGACCTGGAAGGCCGAGGCGCCCGAAGGACTCACCGTAAGGCCCGCCTCCGGCACCCTCGCCGTCCCCTCCGGCGGCACCGCGAGCACCACGGTCTCGGTCGCCGCGACCGGGAGCGCGAAGGAGGGCTTCCGCACCATCCCGGTGACCCTGCGGACCGCCTCCGGCAAGGAACTGCCCGGAGCGAAACTCACCGTCACGGTCGCCGCTAAGAACAGCGTCCTGTGGAACCTCAACAACGACGGCGTCTCCGAGGACGACGCCAAGCCCGGCGCCAACTTCGACGGCGAGGGCTGGAGCTACTCCGCGACCGCCCTCGCGGCGGGCGGCGCCGCCCCCGGCAAGACCGTCACCTCGGGCGATTTCACCTTCACGCTGCCGGACACCGGCGCGGGCGAACCCGACAACATCGAGGTCGCCGGCGGCGGGCAGACCCTCACCGTCCCCGCGAAGGACGGAGCGACCCGCCTGAGCCTGCTCGGCAGCGCAGCCGAGGGCGACACCCACGGCACCATGACCCTCACCTACACCGACGGCACCACCCAGCAGGCCGACCTCGGCCTCTCGGACTGGACCCTCGGCGGCGGCGGGGACAAGCCCTCCTACGGCAACACCGTCGCCGTCACCTCCACCTACCGCGACACCCTCGGCGGCGGCAAGGACCCCGTCAACGCCTACCTCTTCGCCACCGCCCCCGTGACCCTCGTCGGCGGCAAGACCCTCGCGAGCGTCACCCTCCCGAAGACCGCCGAAGGCGGCATCCTGCACGTCTTCGCCGCCACGACCGGCTGACGACCGGCTGACGGCCCGCCCGCACCGCGCCACCCGCACGTGCGCGCCGCGGAGGACGGCCCCGTATCCCACCCGGATACGGGGCCGTCCCGCGTCCGCCGCCCCTGTCCCGGCCCACCCGCTGTCCACCGCCGCGCCGCGCGCGCCCGACACGTCCCCGTCCGCCCCGTTCGACAAGCGCGCCCCCGCCCCTTCGGCAAAGATGGTCCGTGACACACGCCGCTGAGCGGGCAGGCGAGCGGAAGCCGTCCGGGACCGGAGACGCACGCACCGGCCCGGAGACCGCACAGACCCCTGAGAAGGGACGCAATCGTGGCACGACCCAGGATTCTCGTAGTGGGCGCCGGTTTCGCCGGGGTGGGGTGCGTCCGCAGGCTCGAACGCCGCATCCCACCGGGCCGGGCGGAGATCACTCTCGTCGCGCCGTTCTCCTACCAGCTCTACCTGCCGC
Source organism: Streptomyces sp. SID11385 (assembly GCF_010548245.1). Lineage (GTDB taxonomy): Bacteria > Actinomycetota > Actinomycetes > Streptomycetales > Streptomycetaceae > Streptomyces. The sequence continues at coordinate 2,331 of NZ_JAAGLR010000821.1, read as the reverse complement.
TCCTCCCGCAGGTCGCCTCCGGCGTCCTCACCCCGCAGTCCGTCGCCGTCTCGCTGCGCCGCAGCCAGAAGCACCGCACCCGCATCCTGCCCGGCGGCGCCATCGGCGTGGACACCGAGAAGAAGGTGTGCGTCGTCCAGAAGATCACCGGGGAGATCGTCGACGAGCCGTACGACATCCTCGTCCTCACCCCCGGCAGCATCACCCGCACCTTCGACATCCCCGGCCTCACCGAGAACGCGCGCGGCATGAAGACCCTCGCCGAGGCCGCCTACATCCGCGACCACGTCATCGCGCAACTCGACCTCGCCGACGCGAGCGAGGACGAGGAGGAACGCGCCTCGCGCCTGCAGTTCGTCGTCGTCGGCGGCGGCTACGCGGGCACCGAGACCGCCGCCTGCCTCCAGCGCCTCACCACGAGCGCGGTCAAGCACTACCCGCGCCTGGACCCCTCGCTGATCAAGTGGCACCTCATCGACATCGCGCCCAAGCTCATGCCCGAACTGGGCGACGAACTCGGCAAGGCCGCGCTCGACGTCCTCACCCAGCGCGGCATCGAGGTCTCGCTCGGCGTCTCCGTCGCGGAGGCCGGTCCCGAGAAGGTCACCTTCACGGACGGCCGCACCCTGCCCTGCCGCACCCTCATCTGGACCGCCGGGGTCGCCGCCAGCCCGCTCATGAAGACGCTGGAGCGCGAGACGGTACGGGGCAGGCTCGCCGTCACCCCCGAGTTGACGGTGCCCGGACTCGACGGCGTCTTCGCACTCGGCGACGCCGCCGCCGTCCCCGACCTCACCAAGGGCGAGGACGCCATCTGCCCGCCCACCGCGCAGCACGCCATGCGCCAGGGCCGCATCGCCGCCGACAACGTCCTCGCCACGATCCTCCACCAGCCCCTGCGCCCGTACGTCCACAAGGACCTCGGCCTCGTCGTCGACCTCGGCGGCCACGACGCGGTCTCGCGCCCGCTCGGCATCAACCTCAGCGGCCTCCCCGCGCAGGCCGTCGCCCGCGGCTACCACTGGTCCGCGCTGCGCACGGGCGTCGCGAAGACCCGCGTCCTCACCAACTGGATGCTCAACGCGCTCGCGGGCGACGACTTCGTGCGCACCGGCTTCCAGGAGCAGAAGGCCGGCACGCTCCAGGAGTTCGAGCACACGGACGTCTACCTCACCCCCGACCAGATCCGCGACCACACGGCAGCGCTCCACGCCGTGCACTGAGCGAGCGGGGCACGGCGGTACGGGCACGGGGCCACCCCGCGCCCGTACCGCCCCCTCGTGGGACGATGCCCTCCGTGCCCGCGACACCCCCCGCCACCGAGCCCGCCCCCGCCGACTGGGGCGACCGTGTGGGCGACACCTCGCTCAGCATCCGGGTCCCGGCGGCCGACGCGCTCGTCACGACCGGCTTCCCGGCCCACGTGAGCGTGCTGCACCCCTTCGTGCCGCGCGCCTCGCTCGGCCCCGCGTCCCGTGCCGCGCTGGCCGCCCTCGTCGCCGCGCACCCGCCCTTCACCCTCCGCTTCACGCGCTTCGGCCACTTCCCCGGCGTCCTGTACCTCGCCCCCGAGCCGCACCCGGTGCTCCACGAGCTGTCCGCCGCGCTGCGCCGCGCCTGGCCCGAGGCGCTCCCGTACCGGGGCCTGTTCGGGCCCGCGGGACTCCCGCCGCACCTCACCCTCGCCACCCACGCCGCGCCCGGCACCGACCGCGCGGTGTACGGACCGCTGGAGGAAAGGTACGGCGCCGCGCTCCCGCTGCACGCCGAGGTGGGCCGACTCGGCCTCACCGTGTACACGGCCGCGGGGGAGTGGCGCGAGGAGAGCGCGCTGCCGCTCGGGGCCGCCGCTCAGGGATAGAGGTCGCGCCGGTACGTCGCCGGGTCGTCCAGCGCGTCGAGCAGGACGTGCGCGAGGTCCGCGTAGGTCGTGCGCGGCGCGCGCGAGTGGTGCGGCGTGAACGGCGCCCTGCGGTGCCCGTGCGCGGGTCCCTCCACGAGGATGACCGGGCGCACGATCGTCCAGTCCAGGCCGCTCGCCGCGATGATCGCGTCCTGCTCCTCGCGCTGCCGGATCACGGGCCGGGCCGTCGCCCGGTACAGCGCCGAGACGGTGCGGTTGAGCGGCCCCGCCGTGTGCGGACCGTACGCCGCCTCCGAGAGCACCAGGAGCCTGGACACCCGCGCCCGGCGCATCGCGTCCACGATGGTGCGCGTCCCGCGCGAGTACAGCGGCACGTTGCGGCGCCCGCCGCGCAGCGCGTAGGCGACGACGGCGGCGTCGGCGTCCGCCAGCGCCTCGCTCACCCCGCCCTCCTCGAAGGGCCCGCC
>NZ_JAAGLR010000783.1 GCF_010548245.1 Streptomyces sp. SID11385 | reverse complement strand
TGTGGCCCGCGCTCGCCGCGCCCGGCCTCCCCGTCGTCGCGGGCGGCCGCTCCGCCGGGGCGCGCGTCGCCTGCCGTACCGCCGGGGACCTCGGCGCCGTCGCCGTCCTCGCCCTCTCCTTCCCCCTGCACCCGCCGGGGAAGCCGGAGAAGAGCCGCGCCGGAGAGCTGCTCGGCAGCGGGCTGCCCACGCTCGTCGTACAGGGCGGCAACGACCCCTTCGGCAAGCCCGCCGAGTTCCCTCCTGGCCCCTACGACCTCGCCGAGGTCCCGTACGCGGACCACTCCTTCCACCTGCCGAAGAAGGCCCCCCTCGGGCAGGACGAGGCGGTGAGTCTCCTCACAGCGGCGGTCCGGGACTGGCTGCGCGCGCGGGGCTGAACGGGGCGCGGGAATGCGTCGCGCGGCCCTGGTGTTGTGTCAGCCGTACCGGAACCTCCGGCGTACGAAAGGAAGAGGCCCCGCATGGGAGCGACGATCTGCCCCAGCCGCAGCGTCACAGAACTGGACTGGTCCGTTCTGCACGCGGCGCGCACCACCCGGAACGGCGGCGTGGCCGGAGCCGACCCGAAGGCCCCCGAGGCCCCCGGTCGTCTATTCTCCGAGGCGGGCGCCCGCACCTTCGCGGACGCCGGCACGGTGTCGGAGGAGGTGGGTCGGGTCACTGGGACCGACGCGGGAGAGGACGAGGCGGGGACGCGTTCCGAGGAGAGCGCGGCCGAACGCAGCGCCCGCTTCGAGCGGGACGCCCTCACGTACCTCGACCAGATGTACTCGGCCGCGCTGCGCATGACGCGCAACCCGGCCGACGCCGAGGACCTGGTGCAGGAGACCTACGCGAAGGCGTACGGCTCCTTCCACCAGTTCCGCGAAGGCACCAATCTCAAGGCGTGGCTGTACCGGATCCTCACGAACACGTTCATCAACTCGTACCGCAAGAAGCAGCGCGAACCCCAGCGCAGCGCGGCCGAGGAGATCGAGGACTGGCAGCTCGCGCGTGCCGAGTCGCACATGTCCACCGGTCTGCGCTCCGCCGAGTCGCAGGCCTTGGACCACCTGCCGGACTCGGACGTCAAGTCCGCGCTCCAGGCGATCCCCGAGGAATTCCGCATCGCGGTCTATCTCGCGGACGTCGAGGGCTTTGCCTACAAGGAGATCGCGGACATCATGGGGACACCCATCGGTACGGTGATGTCCCGGCTGCACCGCGGCCGCCGCCAGCTGCGCGGCATGCTGGAGGACTACGCCCGCGAGCGCGGGCTCGTCCCCGCGGGCGTGGGTGGGCCGGACGAGGCGAAAGGCTCGGGCTCATGAGCTGCGGAGAGCCGCACGAGACGGATTGCAGCGAGGTCCTCGACCACCTCTACGAGGTCCTGGACCATGAGCTGCCGGACGCGGAGTGCGTCAAGTACGAGGACCACTTCCAGGAGTGCAACCCCTGCCTGGAGAAGTACGGCCTCGAACAGGCGGTGAAGAAGCTCGTCAAGCGCTGCTGCGGACAGGACGACGTCCCGTCCGACCTGCGCGCCAAGGTGATGGGGCGGATCGAGCTGATCCGCTCCGGCCAGGCGGTGCCCGACGACGACATCTCGCTGCCCGACGCGGTGGAGAGCGCCGTACGGGAGAGCTGAGCGCCCGCCCGAACGTGTACGGAGGCCGCGTCCCGCGAGGGGCGCGGCCTCCGGCGTGCCCGGCTCATCACCGTACGTACCCTCCTTCACCCGTACGAGGGACACGGGCCCCGCGCCCCGGCCCCAGGGCCAGGTCTGGATGCGTCCGGACGGGGTAACCCATGGGTAATGAGCGGGCGCCCGGAGGTCCGTGGTTGGATGCGAGAGCGGGAGCCGGGGGTGCGACGTGCCCGGCTCGCCCGGCGTCGGCGCGGCCACCAGGCCCGTACGGCGGGACAGCGGGCCGCGGCCCCTCCATCGACGGCAGCGGGGATGCAGGCGGGAATCGTGAGGATCTTCGGCAAGGGACGGCACCGGCCCTCCGCCTCCTGGCGGCAGGCCACCGATCGCGCGTTCACCCTCATCGGCGACGGCAGGTACGAGGACGCGGGGGCGCTGCTCACGCGCGCCGCGGACCTGGAGCCGTGGCTCTCGGAGTCCTGGTTCAACCTCGCCCTGCTCCACAAGTTCCGGCACGACTGGGAGGCCGCGCGCACCACCGGGCTGCGCGCGGTGGCCCTCCTCGACCGCTCGGCCGGGGCTCCCGACTGGTGGAACGTGGGGATCGCGGCGACCGCGCTCCAGGACTGGCCGCTCGCCCGGCGGGCCTGGCAGGCGTACGGGCTGCGGCTCCCCGACGGCACGGCCCCCTCCGAGCCGCCCACCGGGATGGCCCTCGGCAGCGCCGCGGTGCGCCTCTCGCCCGAGGGCGAGGCGGAGGTGGTGTGGGGCAGGCGCGTCGATCCGGCGCGCGTCGAGGTCCTGTCGGTGCCGCTGCCCTCCTCCGGGCGGCGCTGGGGCGAGGTCGTCCTGCACGACGGGGTGCCGCACGGGGAGCGGATCACGCCCGAGGGGCAGTCCTTCCCCGTCTTCGACGAGATCGAGCTGTGGGCGCCCTCGCCCGTGCCGACGTGGGTCGTCCTGCTCGACGCCGCCACCGAGGACGACCGCGACGCCCTCGAAAAGCTCGCCTCGGACGCGGGCTACGCGGCGGAGGACTGGACCTCCTCGGTGCGGCTGCTGTGCCGCAGCTGCTCCGAGAGCCGGATGGAGAGCGACGCGGGGGACGGGGAACGGGCCGACCCGCACGACCACAGCGAGCCGGGGGCGCCCGGGCCGCTCGGGCACGCGACCGCCGGGGGGCGGTGGGTGACGGAGCGGGAGTGCGGAGTTGCTGCGCCGGCCGATCTGGTGCGGGGGATTCTCGATACGTGGGTGGCCGACCGGCCGGAGGCGAGGGGCTGGCGGGACCTGGAGGAGGTCTGCTGAAGCCGCCGGCGGGGCGGGCCTCCCGGGGCTCCGCCCCGGACCCCGCTCCTCGAACTCCCCCAGCCTTCGGCCGGGAGGCACCCCCGGCAGGGGCTGACTGTCTGGGCTGGGGTGGGTTTCGGGGCCGCGGCTTCGCGGATTTCGGTCCCTGTAGGGTGGATCGGCACATCCTGCTGGTCGGTTGGCCGGCTGCCTGAAAGGACACTCCGGAGAAGATGGCGCAGCAGACGACCGGCCTCCCCGTCGACGACGAGGGCTACGTGATCGACACGGCCGACACCGAGGAGCGGGAGAGCGCCTACCGGGAGCGCGGTGCGGCGCTGCCGATCACCGTCGTCGGGAACCCCGTGCTGCACAAGGAGTGCGCGGACGTCACCGAGTTCGGGCCCGAGCTGGCCAAGCTCGTGGACGACATGTTCGCGAGCCAGCGCGCCGCCGAGGGCGTGGGGCTCGCCGCGAACCAGGTCGGTGTGGGCCTCAAGGTCTTCGTCTACGACTGCCAGGACGACCAGGGCACGCGGCACGTCGGTGTCGTGTGCAACCCGAAGCTGCGCGACCTGCCCGCCGAGCTGCGTACCCTCGACGACTCCAACGAGGGCTGCCTCTCCGTCCCCGGCGCCTACGCGGCCACCCCCAGGACCGAGTACGCCGAGGTCACCGGCCAGGACGAGCACGGCAACGCGATCAAGGTGCGCGGCACCGGGTACTTCGCGCGCTGCCTCCAGCACGAGACCGACCACCTCTACGGCTACCTCTACCTGGACCGCCTCTCCAAGCGGGACCGCAAGGACGCGCTGAAGCAGATGGCCGAGGGCACCCCGCGCTACGCGACCGTCCCCAACGACTGAGCCCCGGGCCTTCCGGCGACCCAGCGCCGTACCTCTGCCCACGGCTGCGCTCCCCCCGCACTCGTGCGCCCGCGCGTGCGCCCGGCGGTTGTACGAGGTGCGCGGCAGGACCCCAGGCGTCTCCCGCCGCCCGTCCGCCCCAGGACGGGCGGCGGGGCATATTCGCTTGCGATATGACGACCACAGACGATCGGATTCCGGACAAAAACGGGCCGGTTGTCGGCACACCTGAGCGATTCCTCGACGGTATCCATTCCCTTCTCGCCACTTCATAGGGCTGAATGGAATGCGCTGTCGATTTGTGACGCGGCGCCCGCCGGGAGACGGGGCCCGGTGAGCGCGCGTCCGGCTCCCGAAAGGGGTTCGCTCGTGCCTGCTTTCTCCACCCGGGCCACCGCCGCCAGGCCGGTGTCCGTGCCGCCCGCGCTGCAACTCCCGGTAGTCGAAAGGGATTTCACCCGTCGGCTGCACAATTATTGGCCAAAGCTTCAGGTGAAGTCGAAGCTCTGGCTCCAGGAGAAACGCCTCATGGCCCCCGCGGCCGCCGAGGCCCTCGCCGACGAGCTGCGCTACACCGATCTCGTCGCCGGCTACTACCTCGGCGCCTCGGACGCGATGCTCGGCGCCATCGCCGACTTCAGCAGCTGGTTCTTCGCCTGGGACGACCGGCACGACCGGGACGTCGCCCACGCCCGCACCGCCTCCTGGCGCGCCCTGTGCGCGGACCTGCACGCCGCGCTGCGCGATCCCGGTGCCCATCTGCACCACGAGGAGCCGCTGGTGGCGGCCTTCGCCGACTGCCTGCTGCGCATGGGCGAGCCCATGCCCCTCACGTGGCGCGGCCGTTTCGCCCGTCACATGGGCCCCGTCATCGACGCCTACGACCAGGAGTTCCGCAACCGCCTGAGCCGTACCGTCCCCACCGTCGCCGCCTACCTGGAACTGCGGCGCCTCACCTTCGCGCACGAACTCTGGCTCGACCTCCTCGAAGCCGTCGCCGGCGCCGAACTCCCCGCCTCCGTGCGGGAAAGCACCGCGTACCGCACCGCCGGGCTCGCCTGCCAGGATTTCGCCGCCTGGTACAACGACCTCTGCTCGCTGCCGAAGGAAATAGCGGGGGACGAGCTGCACAACCTCGGGATAAGCCTCATCAGGCACGAGGGAATGGAACTCGCGGAAGCCGTCTCCGTCGTGCGCGAGAAAGTCGCGGGACGCGTCACCGCATTCCTTGAAGCGGAAAAGGAATTGCGCGCACTCGCGCATTCCCTCACCGGGCCCGAAAGCGAAGGGGAGGGGGAAGGGGGCGAAAGGGAGAGAGAGCGGATTCGGGCCGTTCTGCTGTCCTGCACCGACAACATGCGGAACTGGTTCCCGTCCGTCTACTGGTTCCATCACGAATCCGGGCGTTATCGCGTCGAGCAATGGGAGGACCCCGCCTGCCCCCCGTACCTCCAGGAGAACGCACCGGCGCGCACCACCCCCGCCGTGCGCCCCGCCGACACCCCCCGGGTCGGCCGCCAGCGCGGCCCGCACGAAGAGGAGGGCACCGTATGAGCCCGCGTACGCCCCCCACCGCGCCCCCCGAGGGCACCCCGCGCCCCGCACCGCTCGCCGCCGGAGGCCTCCCGCTCCTCGGCCACGCCCCCGCCCTCGCCCGCGGCCCGCTCGCCTTCCTCGAAGGGCTCCGCGCGCACGGCGAGATCGTACGGATCGCGCTCGGGCCCAAACAGGTCCTCGCCGTCTGCGCCCCCGACCTCGTCGGCACCCTCCTGACCCGCCCCGAGTTCACCGTCGGCGGACCGCTCTGGGACACCCTGGAGATCCTGCTCGGCAAGGGGGTGGCGACGAGCAACGGCCCCCGCCACCGCCGCCAGCGCCGCACCATCCAGCCCGCCTTCCGCCCCGAGCGGATCGCCTCCTACGCGCGCGTGATGACCGAGGAGGCGGTACGGACCTCGACGTCGTGGCGCGACGGCGAGATCACCGACGTCGGCGCGGAGATGTTCCGTACCGGCGTCCGGATCGTCTCCCGCTCCCTGCTGGAGGTCGACGCGAGCGGCACCGAACTCGCCGACCGGATCGCGCACGCCCTGCACACCGTCTTCGGCGGCCTCTACCAGCGGATGATCCTCTCCTTCGGGCCGCTGCACCGCCTGCCGACCCCCGCCAATCGCCGCTTCAACGCGGCCCTCGCGGAACTGCACACCCTTGTGCGCCAGTTGGTGAGCGAGGCGCGCGCGAACGATTCCGGCGAACCCGCGCCCGACGACGACCTGCTCTCCGTACTCCTTCACGCCACCGACGAGAACGGCGCCCCACTGCCCGACGAGGAGATTCACGACAACGTCGTATCCCTAGTCGTCGCGGCGGCCGAAAATGTCGCAGCGACACTCGCCTGGACCTTTCACCTCCTCGCCCAGCACCCCGACTGGGAACGCGCCTTGCGCGCGGAGGTGGAATCGGTCGCGCCGGACCGCCCCGTCGATTTCGAGGATCTTCCGAAACTCGCCCTCACCCGGAATCTTGTCAGCGAATCCATGCGGATACGCCCGGCGGCATGGATATTCACCCGCAGGGCCGCGAACGACACCGAACTCGGCGGCTATCGCGTCCCCGCGGGGACCGACGTGCTCTACAGCCCCTGGGCCCTCCAGCACGATGCGAGGTCCTTCCCCGAACCGCACCGCTTCGACCCCGACCGCTGGCTCCCCGAACGCGCCGCCGGCATTCCCCGGCACGCCTTCATCCCCTTCGGCATCGGCAACCGCAAATGCCCCGGCGACATCTACAGCCTCACCGAACTCGCCCTCGTCCTCGCCAACACCGTCCGCGACTGGCACGTCGAGACCGTCCCCGGGCGCACCGACCCGCGCCCGCGCATCGGCATCACGCTCCAGCCCCGCGCCACCGTGCTCCGCGTCCGGCGCGCCTGAGACCCCGGGCACGCCAAAGGGGGCCGGGTCCCGTACGGAACCCGGCCCCCTCGGGGAAGATCGGCGCCTACACCGCCTGCGACCTAGAAGTCGTCGTCGAAGGAGACCGAACCCTCGACCGCGACCTGGTAGGCCGAGGGCCGCCGCTCGAAGAAGTTCGTCAGCTCCTGCACACCCTGGAGCTCCATGAAGGAGAAGGGGTTGCTGGAGCCGTACACCGGCGAGAAGCCGAGGCGCACGAGGCGCTGGTCGGCGACGCACTGGAGGTACTCGCGCATCGACTCGGTGTTCATGCCGGGCAGGCCGTCACCGCACAGGTCGCGCGCGAACTGGAGTTCCGCGTCGACCGCCCCGGCGAGCATCTCCTTGACCTCGGCCTCCAGCTTGTCGTCGAAGAGCTCCGGCTCCTCCTTGCGGACCGTGTCGACGACGTCGAAGGCGAAACTCATGTGCATCGTCTCGTCGCGGAAGACCCAGTTGGTGCCCGTCGCGAGACCGTGCAGCAGGCCGCGCGAGCGGAACCAGTACACGTAGGCGAAGGCGCCGTAGAAGAAGAGGCCCTCGATGCACGCCGCGAAGCAGATCAGGTTGAGCAGGAACCGCCGCCGGTCGGACTGCGACTCCAGGCGGTCGATCTTCTCGACCTCGTCGATCCACTTGAAGCAGAACTCGGCCTTCGCGCGGATGGACGGGATGTTCTCCACGGCGGCGAACGCGGCCGCGCGGTCGTCCGGGTCGGGCAGGTACGTGTCGAGCAGCGTCAGGTAGAACTGCACGTGCACGGCCTCCTCGAAGAGCTGCCGGCTCAGGTAGAGCCGCGCCTCCGGGGAGTTGATGTGCTTGTACAGCGTCAGCACCAGGTTGTTCGAAACGATCGAGTCGCCCGTCGCGAAGAACGCGACCAGACGGCCGATGAGGTGCTGCTCACCGGGCGTGAGCTTCGCGAGGTCGGAGACGTCCGAGTGGAGGTCGACCTCCTCGACGGTCCACGTGTTCTTGATCGCGTCCCGGTAGCGCTCGTAGAAGTCCGGGTAGCGCATGGGGCGCAGGGTCAGCTCGAAGCCGGGGTCCAGGAGGTTCTGGTTGCGCTTCTTCTGCTCGGGAAGGGTGGATTCGGACATTACTGGCAGGCCTCGCAGGACTCGGGGTTCTCCAGGGAGCAGGCGATCGCCTCGGCGTCCGCGACGCTCGGCGCGGCGGGCGTGGCCTGCTCCGGGATGGGTGCGGCGGCGGCGGCCGAGGCACCGGCCGCGCGCGCGATGCGCGTCGCGGGACGCGAGCGCAGGTAGTACGTCGTCTTCAGGCCCTTGTTCCAGGCGTGCGCGTACATCGAGGAGAGCTTGCCGATCGTCGGCGTCTCCATGAACAGGTTGAGCGACTGGCTCTGGTCGAGGAAGGCGGTGCGCTCGGCGGCCATGTCGATGAGGCCGCGCTGCGGAAGCTCCCACGCCGTGCGGTACAGCGCGCGGACCTCCTCGGGAATCCAGTTGAAGCCCTGGACCGAGCCGTTCGCCTCGCGCAGCGCCTCACGGGTGCGCGCGTCCCACACGCCGAGCTTCTTCAGGTCCTCGACGAGGTAGCCGTTGACCTGGAGGAACTCACCGCTGAGCGTCTCGCGCTTGAAGAGGTTGGAGACCTGCGGCTCGACGCACTCGTAGACGCCGGCGATCGAGGCGATCGTCGCGGTCGGCGCGATCGCGAGGAGCAGCGAGTTGCGCATGCCGCTCTGGGCGATACGGGCGCGCAGCGCCTCCCACCGCTCGGGCCAGGTCCGCTCCACGTCGTAGTGGTCGGGGTGCAGGACGCCGCGCGCCGTGCGGGTCTTCTCCCAGGCGGGGACCGGGCCGTGCTTCTCGGCGAGGTCAGCGGACGCCTCGTAGGCGGCGAGCATGATGCGCTCGGCGATACGGGTCGAGACGGCCTTCGCCTCGGCCGAGTCGAAGGGCAGCCGCAGCTTGAAGAAGACGTCCTGGAGGCCCATCGCGCCCAGGCCCACGGGGCGCCAGCGGGCGTTGGAGGCGGCGGACTGTTCGGTCGGGTAGAAGTTGATGTCCACGACGCGGTCGAGGAAGGTGACGGCCGTGCGGACGGTCTCGTCCAGGCGCTCCCAGTCGATCGTGCCGTTCTCGACGAACGCGCCGAGGTTGATCGAGCCGAGGTTGCACACGGCGGTCTCGCCGTCGTCGGTGACCTCGATGATCTCGGTGCACAGGTTCGAGGAGTGGACGACGCTGCCGGGCTCGGCGGTCTGGTTCGCGGTGCGGTTGGAGTGGTCCTTGAAGGTCATCCAGCCCTGGCCGGTCTGCGCGAGGGTACGCATCATGCGGCCGTACAGCTCGCGCGCCGGGATCGTCTTGCGGGCCAGGCCCTTCGCCTCGGCGGCGCGGTACGTGGCCTCGAACTCCTCGCCCCACTGGTCGGTCAGCTCGGGCACGTCGGCCGGCGAGAAGAGCGACCAGTCGGCGTCGGCGGCGACGCGGCGCATGAACTCGTCGGGAATCCAGTGCGCGAGGTTGAGGTGGTGGGTGCGGCGCTGGTCCTCGCCCGTGTTGTCGCGCAGCTCCAGGAACTCCTCGATGTCGGAGTGCCACGTCTCCAGGTAGACGGCGGCGGCGCCCTTGCGGCGCCCGCCCTGGTTGACGGCGGCGACGGAGGAGTCGAGCGTCTTGAGGAAGGGGACGATGCCGTTCGAGTGCCCGTTGGTGCCCCGGATCAGCGAACCGCGCGAGCGGATGCGGGAGTAGGCGATGCCGATGCCGCCCGCGTGCTTGGAGAGCCGCGCGACCTGGAGGTAGCGCTCGTAGATCGAGTCCAGCTCGTCCTTCGGCGAGTCGAGGAGGTAGCACGAGGACATCTGCGGGTGCCGCGTACCGGAGTTGAAGAGCGTCGGCGAGGAGGGCAGGTAGTCCAGGCGGCTCATGAGCCGGTACAGGCTCGCGACCTCCTCGACGGCCGGGAGGCTGTCGTCGGCGGCGAGCCCGGCGGCGACGCGCAGCAGGAAGAACTGCGGGGTCTCGACGACCTTGCGCGTGATCGGGTGCCGCAGCAGGTAGCGGCTGTAGAGGGTGCGCAGGCCGAAGTAGCCGAAGCGGTCGTCGCCCTCGGTGTCGACGAGCGCGTCCAGGCGGGCGGCGTGCGCGGCGACGAACTCCGCCGTGCGGTCGCCGATCAGGCCCTCGCGGTGGCCCACGGCGACGGAGGCCGCGAAGCCGCTCGCGCCCTGCCCGGCGGCCTCCTCGGCGATCGCGAGGGCCAGCAGGCGGGCCGCGAGCCGGGAGTAGGCGGGGTCCTCGGAGATGAGCCCGGCGGCGGCCTCGGTGGCCAGCTCGCGCAGCTCCGCCTCGTCGGCGTGGGCGCTGCGGCCGCGCAGGGCGGCGGCGGCGACCCGGCCGGGGTCGGTGTCGGGGAGATCGGCGGTGAGTTCCGTGAGGGTCCGCAACAGGGCGGTCCCGGGAAGGTCCTGCTCGGCCGCGACCGATGAGGCGGGATCTGCTGGCGCGATGGTCACTGGGGTGGCTCTCCCTCGCTCGGCTGGGGGCCTCGGGTGCGGGGCGGCGACGGGACGACGGCAGCACTTTCGGGCACACCGCGTCACGTCCCCGGCCCTTTCCGCGGGGCCCGGACGTCTGGCGCCGTGCCCGGGCGGGGCGGCGGCGCGCTTTCGGCAGGTCATCGGACTCGCGACACGCCCCGTGGCGTGTCGCACACCGTTGCGGGACAGTCCCGGACTCGCACCGGATTCCCCTGCCGACAGCGAGGAAGAGCATACATCTGGGGGGCGGGCGGGAAAGGAGGCCCCAGATGTTGTGTCGGGGGTGGGGACTGTTACATGCGGGTCAACGGTTGTGGGGTGCCGACAAGGTCCCCTGTGCCCGGTGGGGTGACGGGGGGCGGTGGGGGCGGCGGCGTCGATCGTATGGCTTGAGGGGACTCCACAAGCGGGGTGGTACGGAGTTTTTACCGGGGGGAGCGAGTGGCGCGCGTGTTCGGATTCCGGTCGCTGTCAGTGAGGGGGCATCAGGGCATGCGCAAACGCCGGAGGGGCTGCGTCGCGCAGCCCCTCCGGCGGGTTCGGGAGCGGGGTCCGGGGCGGAGCCCCGTGAGGCCCCGCCCCGGATGTCAGTGCCCCGCGGTCTCCGGCACCGCCGGCGGCAACTCCTGCTTCACGCCGGGATCGCCCGCGTCCGCCACGTAGTCCGACGGCTGGGTCTCGTCCACGCCGTCCGGTGCCTTGAAGGCCCGCAGGACGAACGTGAGCACGACGGTGACCACGACGTTCAGGACGATCGCCGTCATCCCGATGTACCCGATCTCGCCCAGCCCCGGGATCTCCTTCGAGGAGCCCCCGAAGTGATCCTGCGTCGGCGAGGACGTCGACCAGGCCGCCCAGGTCCCGTACGCCATCCCGACCGCCCAGCCGGCGAGCAGCGCCCAGCGGTGGAACCACCGCGTGAAGAGGCCGCCGACGAGCGCGGGGAGCGTCTGGAGAATCCAGATGCCGCCGAGGAGCTGGAAGTTGATCGCGACGGTCTTGTCCATGCCGAGCACGAAGATCAGCGCGCCGACCTTCACGAGCAGCGAGACGAGCTTGGAGATCCTCGCCTCCTGCGCCGGGGTCGCGTCCGGCTTCAGGAAGTCCTTGTAGATGTTGCGCGTGAAGAGGTTCGCCGCGGCGATCGACATGATCGCCGCCGGGACGAGCGCGCCGATGCCGATCGCGGCGAAAGCCACTCCGGCGAACCAGTCCGGGAACATGTTCTCGAAGAGCTGCGGGATCGCGAGCTGCCCGTTGCTCACCTTGACGCCGCTCGCGATCGCCATGAAGCCGAGGAGCGCGAGCAGCCCCAGCATGAGCGAGTACAGCGGCAGGATCGTGGTGTTGCGCCGGATCACGTTCCGCTTGCTGGAGGAGAGCGTCGCCGTCACCGAGTGCGGGTACATGAAGAGCGCGAGCGCCGAGCCGAGCGCGAGCGTCGCGTACCCCCACTGGCCCGCCTCGCCCGGTGCGAGGGCGCCCTTCGGCTGGCCCGTCGCCGGGTTCTTCTGCGAGAGCGCGTCGCCGGCCTTCGCGAAGATGTCGTCGAATCCACCGAGTTTGATCGGGATGTAGATGATCGCGACCGCGATGACGAGGTAGATCAGCCCGTCCTTGACAAAGGCGATCAGCGCCGGGGCCCGCAGTCCGGAGGAGTACGTGTACGCGGCGAGTACGGCGAAAGCGATCAGAAGTGGCAGGTCCTTGACAAACCAGTTCGTGTCGTCGCCGCCGCCCACGCCCATGACGTCCAGGACCGCCTGGATGCCGACGAGTTGCAGCGCGATGTACGGCATCGTGGCGAGGATGCCGGTGAGCGCGACCGCGAGCGAGAGCCCCTTCGAGCCGAAGCGGCCCCGGACGAAGTCCGAGGTCGTCACGTACCCGTGCCGGTGCGAGACCGACCACAGGCGGGGCAGGAAGGTGAAGATGAGCGGGTAGACGAGGATCGTGTACGGCACGGCGTAGAAGCCGGCCGCGCCGCCCGCGTAGATCGCCGCGGGCACCGCCACGAAGGTGTAGGCGGTGTACAGGTCGCCGCCGAGCAGGAACCAGGTCACCCAGGTACCGAACGAGCGCCCGCCGAGGCCCCATTCGTCCAGGCTCTCCACGCCGGAGCGCCGCCAGCGCGCCGCGAGGAAGCCCATGACGGTGACGACGAGGAAGAAGAAGATGAAGACCGCGAGCGCGATCCCGTTGACGCCGTCCTTCACTTGACCTCACCGCCCCGCGCGGCGCGTCGCACGCGCTGGTCGTGCTGCCACAACTTGTAGGCGAGGAAGGTCAGTCCGCTGGAGATGAAGACCCAGAGCATCTGGTACCAGTAGAAGAACGGAATCCCGATGAACGTCGGGTCGATCTTCGCGTACGAACCCACCCACAGCATCGCCACGAAAGGCGCGACGAGACAGAGCCCGACCACGATCCGCAAAGGGGTCACGACCGGCAGCGTCCCGCCACCTCCCCCCGGCTCGGCCGTCGTTCCCGCTTCCTGCGCCATGTTCCGGCTCCCCTCGTCTCCCCGCGCACCTCGGTGTGCGCGGGCACGCGTCGCCGCACGCGACGCGACGGCGGAAATGTAGGGCAGTTACCGGCCAGGCAACACCCCTGTACCGCATAGCGGACGCGTTCGGGCGGTCGCCCGCGCCCGGGGTGTCCGGGGGTGTGCGCGGGCGGGGGTTTTTGTCCTTCGGGAGGTAACGGGAGTTACGGGCGGCGCAGGTTGGCCACGAACTTGTAACGGTCGCCGCGGTAGACGGAGCGCACCCACTCCACCGGTTCCCCGCGCCCGTCCACCGAGTGGCGCGAGAGCAGCAGCATCGGCAGGCCGACGTCCGTGCCGAGCAGCGACGCCTCGCGCGGCGTGGCGAGCGAGGTCTCGATGGTCTCCTCGGCCTCGGCGAGCCGCACGTCGTAGACCTCGGCGAGCGCCGTGTAGAGGGACGTGTACTTGACGAGGGAGCGGCGCAGCGCGGGGAAGCGCTTGGCCGCCAGGTGCGTCGTCTCGATCGCCATCGGCTCGCCGCTCGCGAGGCGCAGCCGCTCGATGCGCAGCACCCTGCCGCCCGTGTCGATGTCGAGCAGCCCGGCGAGGCGTTCGTCGGCGGTGACGTAGCCGATGTCCAGGAGCTGGGAGGTCGGTTCCAGGCCCTGGGCGCGCATGTCCTCGGTGTACGAGGTCAGTTGCAGCGTCTGGGAGACCTTCGGCTTCGCGACGAAGGTGCCCTTGCCCTGGATGCGTTCGAGCCGGCCTTCGACGACGAGTTCCTGGAGCGCCTGGCGCACGGTCGTGCGGGAGGTGTCGAACTCGGCGGCGAGCGCGCGTTCGGGGGGCACCGGGCTGCCGGGGGGCAGGGTGCGGGTCATGTCCTGGAGGTGGCGTTTGAGGTGGTAGTACTTCGGCACCCGGGCGGTGCGCGCGGGTGCCGAAGGGGCCGTGCCGGCCTTGGTCGCGGCGGCCTTGGTGTCCGGGCCGGATCGCGTCCTGCCCCCGTCGGTGCCCATTCTTCGCGCTCGCCTCTCCGGCTCGGCGGCCGTCGTGGGGACCGGCCGCTCCTGGGTGCTTGTGGTGCCGTACCGCTTGTGGTGCGGTGGTGTTCGTGCGGTGGTGCTGTTGGCGCCGCCCATCGTGGCACGGCCGCCCGGGCGCAGGGGGCCGGGTCCGTCTGCCCCCGTCCGCCCGCTTGACGCACGGAGTTCAGGTACCGGTCCGATAACGGAGCGGACAGCCCCTCTTATACACCCTTGACACCCCTAAAGGTCTAGGCCAAGCTCCGGGGTACTGGTCTACACCATTAACGACCAGGTCCCAGTCCCGCGAGTGCTGCCTTTCGTGTGCCGTCGCTGTGGGTGGGGGGTTGCTGGAATCCCTGAGGAGGGTGGCGTGAAGCGCAAGCTCATAGCGGCGATCGGCGCTGTCGTGATGATCGGTTCGGTCGCGGCGTGTGGCTCGGACGACGACTCGTCGTCGAAGGCGTCGGGCAAGGACGGCTACAAGGGCCAGACCCTGACGGTCTGGGTCATGGACGGCTCGGCGCCCGACCAGTGGCAGAAGGACCTCACCGCCGCCTTCGAGAAGAAGACCAAGGCCAAGGTCAAGTTCGAGATCCAGCAGTGGAACGGCATCCAGCAGAAGCTGACCACCTCGCTCTCCGAGTCGAACCCGCCGGACGTCTTCGAGGTCGGCAACACCCAGACCCCCTCGTACGCCCAGAGCGGCGGCCTGGCCGACCTCGGTGACCTGAAGTCCTCCATCGGCTCCGACTGGACCGAGTCGATCAACAAGTCGGCGATCGTGGACGGCAAGCAGTACGCCGCTCCGTGGTACGTCGCCAACCGCGTCGTCCTCTACAACAAGAAGATCTGGAAGGACGCGGGGATCACCGACACCCCGAAGACGCGGGACGAGTTCTACAAGGACCTCCAGCAGATCGGCAAGAAGACCAAGGCCGAGCCGATCTACCTGCCGGGCCAGAACTGGTACCACTTCGTCGGCCTCACCATCGGCGAGGGCGCCGAGCTGGTCAAGAAGGACGGCGACAAGTACGTCTCCAACCTGGCCGACCCGAAGGTCACCGCCGCCATGGAGACCTACAAGAAGTTCCAGGCGCTCTCCAAGGCCCCCAAGGACAAGGACGAGGCCACCCCGCAGCAGGGCGAGGTCTTCGCCAAGGGCAAGACCGGCGCCTTCATCGGCATGGGCTGGGAGGCCGGCATCGCCATCAAGGCGAACCCGGCGATCGAGAAGGAGATCGGTTACTTCACGATCCCCGGCGCCACCGCCGACAAGCCCGAGGGCGTCTTCCTCGGCGGCTCCAACCTCGCCGTCGCCGAGGGCAGCAAGAAGCAGGACCTCGCCAAGGAGTTCCTGAAGCTCGCGCTCTCCGACAAGTTCGAGGGCCAGCTCGCCAAGGAAGGCGGGGTCATCCCCAACAAGACCTCCCTGGAGAGCAACCTCGACGGCAACCCGGCCGCCCAGGCCGCCGCGCCCGCCGCCGCCGGTGGCGGCACCACGCCGCTCATCCCGGAGTGGGCCCCGGTCGAGAACGCCCCGAACCCGATCAAGACCTACATGACGGCCGTCCTGAAGGGGAAGTCCCCGGCGGACGCGGCCAAGCAGGTCGAGGGCGAGTTCAACAAGCGCCTCGCGCAGCAGCAGTAAGCAGCACCCCGGCCGGGAGCCGGGCGGGGGACACCGCGCGGACGGTGCTCCCCGCCCCGGCCCCCGGCCCCGCCGCGTACGGGTCCAGGCCGTGCCCGGCGCCGCGTACGTACGAGCCCGGGCCGCGGTCCCCGCCGGCCCGCCCCGTACCCGTAGAGCAGGACAGGCCCGTACGAGCAGGACGGCCGCCAGGAGCGGGCGCGCGGGCGGCAGGCCCAGAAAGCGAAGGCGAGCATGACAGTGGAGACCCCACTCCCGGGCACGGACCCGGGGCCGGTCAAGGTGAAGACCGGGAGCGGACCGGGCTCCGGACCGGGCACGGCGGCGAGGGCCGCGCGGCGCAGAGCCCTGACCCCGTACCTCCTGCTGCTGCCCGCCGTCCTCGCGACGCTGGTGCTGCTCGGCTGGCCGCTGGTCAAGAACCTGATCCTGTCCTTCCAGAACCTCAACATGCGCCAGTTCATCCAGCGCGTGACCGAGTGGACGGGCTTCCACAACTACCAGGACGTCCTCGGCGGCTCGGAGTTCTGGCGCGTCACGCTGCGCTCGGTGCTCTTCACCGGCGTCAACGTCATCCTGATCATGGCGCTCGGCTCGCTCATCGGGCTGCTCCTCGCGCGCCTCGGCCGCCGGATGCGCGTCTTCCTCCTCATCGGCCTCGTCCTCGCCTGGGCGATGCCCGTCATCGCCGCGACGACCGTCTACCAGTGGCTCTTCGCCGAGCGCTTCGGCGTCGTCAACTACGTGCTGGACAAGCTCGGCTGGCACTCGATGGCCGACTTCTCCTGGACGAGCAGCCAGTTCTCGACGTTCTTCGTGATCACCTGGCTCATCGTCTGGCAGTCGATCCCCTTCGTGGCGATCAACCTCTACGCGGCCACCACGACGATCCCGAAGGAGCTGTACGAGGCCGCCTCGCTCGACGGCGCCGGGGTCTGGAAGTCCTTCAGGAACGTGACCTTCCCCTTCCTGCGGCCCTTCCTCTTCGCCACGACCTTCCTCGAAGTCATCTGGGTCTTCAAGGCGTTCGCCCAGGTCTTCGCCTTCAACGAGGGCGGCCCGGACCGGCTCACCGAGATCCTGCCCGTCTACGCCTACATCGAGGGCATGGGCAACCAGCACTTCGGCATGGGCGCGGCGATCTCCTTCCTGACGCTGCTCATCCTGCTCGGCCTGACCTCGTACTACCTCCGGATCGTTCTGAAGCAAGGGGAGGACGAGCTGTGAAGCGCTCTCTCTTCGGCCGCGTGTGGCCCAACGTCGTCGCGGTCCTGCTGTTCATCGGCTTCGTCTTCCCCGTCTACTGGATGTTCTCGACGGCCTTCAAGCCGACCGGCGACATCATCAGCGAGACGCCCGTCTGGTTCCCCACCGACTTCACCTTCGAGCACTTCAAGACGGCGGTGCACGCCGAGAATTTCTGGCACCTCGTCGTCAACTCGCTCACCGTCACGATCCTGGCCGTCGCCGGCTCCCTGATCCTCGCGCTCGCCGGGGCCTTCGCCCTGAGCCGGATGCGCTTCAAGGGCCGCAAGGGCTTCGTCGTCGGCTTCATGATCGCCCAGATGGCGCCCTGGGAGGTCATGGTCATCGCGATCTACATGATCGTGCGCGACGCGGACATGCTCAACAGCCTCGTCCCGCTCACGCTCTTCTACCTCGTGATGATCCTGCCCTTCACGCTCCTGACCCTGCGCGGCTTCGTCGGCGCGATCCCGGTCGAGCTGGAGGAGTCCGCGATGGTCGACGGCTGCACCCGGCCGCAGGCGTTCCGCCGTGTGATCCTGCCGCTCCTCGCGCCAGGGCTCATGTCCACCTCGCTCTTCGGCTTCATCACCGCGTGGAACGAGTTCCCGCTCGTCCTGGTCCTCAACAAGGAGAAGGACGCGCAGACCCTCCCGCTCTGGCTCTCCTCCTTCCAGACCAACTTCGGCGACGACTGGGGCGCCACGATGGCCGCCTCCTCGCTCTTCGCGGTGCCGATCCTGATCCTCTTCGTCTTCCTCCAGCGCAAGGCCGTGTCCGGCCTCACCGACGGCGCCGTGAAGGGATAACACCCCATGACCACGCTCATCAGCGCCCCCGACACCCTCACCCGCGACGCCCTCACCGTCCTCCAGCCCGGCTTCGCCGGCACCACCGCGCCCGACTGGCTGCTGCGCCGCATCGGCGAAGGACTCGCCTCCGTCGGCCTCTTCGGCCGCAACATCGCGGGCGACGAACAACTCGCGGCCCTCACCGCCCAGCTCCGCGCGGAGCGCGAGGACATCCTCGTCGCGATCGACGAGGAGGGCGGCGACGTCACCCGCCTCGACGTCGCCACCGGCTCCTTCATCCCGGGCAACCTCGCCCTCGGCGCCGTCGACGACCCCGCCCTGACCCGCTCCGTCGCCGCCGAACTCGGCCGCCGCCTCGCCGCCTGCGGGGTCCACTTCAACTGGGCGCCGTCCGCCGACGTCAACTCCGACCCGGACAACCCCGTCATCGGCGTCCGCTCCTTCGGCGCCGACCCGGGCCTCGTCGCCCGGCACACCGCCGCCTACGTCGAAGGGCTCCAGTCCGCCGGCGTCATCGCCTGCGTCAAGCACTTCCCCGGCCACGGCGACACCAACGTCGACTCCCACCTCGCGCTGCCCCGCATCGACGCGGACGCCGCCACCCTGCGCGCCCGCGAACTCGCCCCCTTCCGCGCCGCGATCGCCTCCGGCAGCCGCGCCCTCATGAGCGCCCACATCGTCGTGCCCGCGCTCGACGCGGAACTCCCCGCGACCCTCAGCCACCGCATCCTCACCGGCCTCCTGCGCGAGGAACTGGGCTACGAGGGGCTCATCGTCACCGACGGCATGGAGATGCGCGCGATCGCCGGCACGTACGGCATCGAGCGCGGCACCGTCCTCGCGATCGCCGCCGGGGCCGACGCGATCTGCGTCGGCGGCGGACTCCACGACGAGGGCATCGTCCTCGCCCTGCGCGACGCGCTCGTCGCGGCGGTACGGGACGGCTCGCTGCCCGAGGAACGCCTCGCCGACGCCGCCGAGCGCGTCCGCGCGCTGGCCCGCTGGACCCGTACCACCGCCGCC
>NZ_JAAGLR010000750.1 GCF_010548245.1 Streptomyces sp. SID11385 | reverse complement strand
CGGCGCGCGACGGCCCCGCACCCACCAGGGGCACGGGGCCGTGTGATCCCGCCGGACGGCCGGGGCCGCCCGCCGGGGCTCAGCTCTCGTCGGTGTCCTCGCCCTCGGCCGGAGCGGCCGGGGCCTCGGTGTCCTCCGCGTCGTCCCCGGCCGCCTCGCCCGCGAGGAGGCGGGCCAGGTGGGTGCCGGTGAGGCGGCGGAACTTGCGCTGCTGCGCCCTCGTACGGTCGAGGACGGCGACCTCCAGGCGCTCCGCCGGGATCTCGCGCTCGCTGCCGTTGGCGTCGCGGGCGAGGGCCTGGACGGCGAGCTTGAGGGCCTCGGCGAGGGTCATCCCGTCGCGGTGGCGCTGGTCGAGCCAGCCGCTGATCTGCTCCGCGTTGCCGCCGACCGCGACCGAGCCGTGCTCGTCGACGATCGAGCCGTCGTGCGGGAGCCGGTAGATCTGGTCGCCGTCGGGGGTGTCCCCGACCTCGGCGACGACGAGTTCGACCTCGTACGGCTTCTCGGCGTTGCTGGAGAAGATGGTGCCGAGCGTCTGGGCGTAGACGTTGGCGAGTCCGCGCGCGGTGACGTCGGTGCGGTCGTAGGTGTAGCCGCGCAGGTCGGCGTAGCGGACGCCGCCGATGCGCAGGTTCTCGTACTCGTTGTACTTGCCGGCCGCCGCGAAGGCGATGCGGTCGTAGATCTCGCTGAACTTGTGGAGGGCCCTGGAGGGGTTCTCGCCGACGAAGACAATGCCGTCGGCGTACTGGAGCACGACGAGGCTGCGGCCTCGGGCGATGCCCTTGCGGGCGTACTCCGCCCGGTCGGCCATCGCCTGCTGGGGTGAGACGTAGAACGGCGTGGACACCGGCTGACCGTCGCTTTCTGTCGGGGTCGGGGGAGGTCTTCGGAGTGTCGGGGTCAGAGGAGTTCGGCGCGCGGCCCGTCCGGCTGCGCGAGCCTGCGGCGCTGCACGTCCTCGGCGATACGGGCGGTCTCCTCCTCGGAGACGCGGCGGTAGCCCTCGTCCGTGATGACGCTGATGATCGGGAAGATGCGGCGGCCCAGGTCCGGGCCGCCGGTCGCCGAGTCGTCGTCGGCGGCGTCGTAGAGCGCCTGGATGGCGAGGACGCTCGCCTCGTCGGAGCTGAGGCCGGGACGGTAGAGCTTCTTGAGCGCGCCCCGGGCGAAGACCGAGCCCGAGCCCGTCGAGGCGTAGCCGTACTCCTCGGAGCGGCCGCCCGCGACGTCGTAGGAGAAGATGCGGCCCGTGCCGCGGTCGACGTCGTAGCCGGCGAAGAGCGGGACGACGGCGAGGCCCTGCATGGCCATGCCGAGGTTGCCGCGGATCATCGTGGCGAGGCGGTTCGCCTTGCCCTCCAGGGAGAGCTGGGCGCCCTCGACCTTCTCGAAGTGCTCCAGTTCGAGCTGGAAGAGCTTGACCATCTCGACGGCGAGCCCGGCGGTGCCCGCGATGCCGACGGCCGAGTA
The DNA here is from genome assembly GCF_010548245.1 of Streptomyces sp. SID11385. Taxonomy (GTDB): domain Bacteria; phylum Actinomycetota; class Actinomycetes; order Streptomycetales; family Streptomycetaceae; genus Streptomyces. The sequence continues at coordinate 36,939 of NZ_JAAGLR010000750.1, read as the reverse complement.
CTCGTCGGCGGGGAAGACCTTCTCGACGTCCCGCTGGGCGATGACGTTCCCCATCGTGGCCCTGCGGTCACCGGCGAGGATGACGCCGCCCTCGAAGGCGAGGGCCAGGATCGTGGTCCCGTGCGGCAGTTCGATGGCTCCCTTGACGGGCAGTTGCCGGTTGCCGGGCAGCAGTTCGGGCTGGTGCTCGGACAGGAAGTCCAGGAACGAGGAGGAACCGGGTGTCAGGAAGGCGGCGGGCAGACGCCCGGTGTGACGCGTGTGTGCTCCCATGTTTCCCTCCGGTCGGGCGGCGGTCCGGTCGCGGCGCCACGGGGGCGCTCATCCGCGCCGACGGGCCCGGTAGCGGTTGATGACGGTGCGTACGCCTCGGACCCTACCCGCCACGGCGGGCGGAACCACCCACAGCGGCAAACCCGTGCCCCACGGATGCGCGGGCCGCTGACCTGCGCCTTGACGGAGCGGCACGGGAGGGGCCGGGCGGGAAGCACGGCGCGGGACGCCCCGGGGTCTGCCGGGACGTCCCGCGTCCGTACGTGCGCTCGTGGGGTCGCGGCCCCACCGGGGTGCGCTACTCCCCGCCCTTCTGGACGAAGCTGCGCACGAAGTCCTCCGCGTTCTCCTCCAGGACGTCGTCGATCTCGTCCAGGACGGAGTCCACGTCGTCGCTCAGCTTCTCCTGGCGCTCCTTGAGATCCGAGGAGTCCTGTGCGTCCTGGGTCTGTTCCTCGGTCTCCTCGGTGGACCGCGTCGCCTTCTGCTGTCCGCCGCCGGTGTCCTTGGTCGCCATCTGCCTCACCCCGCTCGGTGTGCCCCGCTGGATGTGTCGTGGTGTGCCGGGACTTTCCCGGCCCCAAGATCGGTTCTCTCCGACCCTACAAGCAGGGCCGCGATCCGGCCCCGTGATTGCTCAACGCGCTGCCTGCCCTGATGTTTCCCTCGTGGGGACCTTTTCAGGCCCCCACGAGGTCACGGATTGGCGCCGCTCAGGGACCGGTCAGGGCTCTGACCAGCTCTTCGGCCGTGCGGCAGCGATCGAGAAGGTCCTTGACGTGGGTACGTGTACCGCGCAAGGGCTCCAGCGTCGCGACGCGCTGCAAGGAGTCGCGGTCGGGCAGGTCGAAGATCACCGAGTCCCAGGAGGCGGCGGCGACCTCGTCCGCGTACTGTGCCAGGCAGCGCCCGCGGAAGTAGGCCCTGGTGTCCTCCGGCGGGTCGAAGACCGCGCGGGAGACCTCCTCCTCGCTCAGCAGCCGTTTCATGCTGCCGCGGGCGACGAGCCGGTTGTAGAGCCCCTTGTCGGGCCGTACGTCGGCGTACTGGAGGTCGACGAGGTGGAGCCGCGCGGCGTCCCAGCCCAGTCCGTCGCGGCGCCGGTAGCCCTCCATCAGCTCACGCTTGGCGACCCAGTCCAGCTCCTTGGAGAGGCTGCCGGGGTCCCGCTCCAGGCGGTCGAGGGTGTCCTCCCAGCGGCTGAGGATGTCGGTGGTCTCCTCGTCCGCGTCACTCCCGTACCGCTCGTCCACGTATTTGCGGGCGAGGGCGCAGTACTCCATCTGGAGCTGGACGGCGGTGAGGCTGCGGCCGTCGCGCAGCTTCACGAGCTGCTTGAGCGAGGGGTCGTGCGAGACCTGGTGGAGGGTACGGACCGGCTGGTCCACGGCGAGGTCGACGGCGATGAAGCCGTCCTCGATCATCGCGAGGACGAGCGAGGTGGTGCCGAGCTTGAGGTAGGTGGAGATCTCCGAGAGGTTCGCGTCACCGATGATGACGTGCAGCCTGCGGTACTTCTCGGCGTCCGAGTGCGGCTCGTCGCGGGTGTTGATGATCGGCCGCTTCAGCGTCGTCTCCAGGCCCACCTCGACCTCGAAGTAGTCGGCGCGCTGGCTGAGCTGGAACCCGTGCTCGCGGCCGTCCTGCCCGATCCCGACGCGGCCGGCGCCCGTGACGACCTGCCGCGAGACGAAGAAGGGCGTGAGGTGGCGGACGATGTCGCCGAAGGGGGTCTCCCGGGACATCAGGTAGTTCTCGTGGGTGCCGTAGGAGGCGCCCTTGTTGTCGGTGTTGTTCTTGTAGAGGTGGATGGGGTGCGTGTTCGGCACGGCGGCGGCGCGCTCGGCGGCCTCGGCCATGATGCGCTCCCCCGCCTTGTCCCACAGCACGGCGTCCCTGGGCCCGGTGACCTCCGGGGAGCTGTACTCGGGGTGGGCGTGGTCCACGTAGAGCCGGGCGCCGTTGGTGAGGATGACGTTGGCGAGGCCGATGTCCTCGTCGGTGAGCTGGGTGGAGTCGGCGGACTCGCGGGCGAGGTCGAAGCCGCGCGCGTCGCGCAGCGGGTTCTCCTCCTCGAAGTCCCAGCGTGCCCGCCTGGCCCGGTGCATCGCCGCCGCGTAGGCGTTGACGATCTGGGACGAGGTGAGCATGGCATTGGCGTTCGGGTGACCGGGCACGGAGATCCCGTACTCCGTCTCGATGCCCATTACTCGCCGTACGGTCATGCGGCCCTCCTTGCCCGGCGCCGCTCCCCCGCGGGAGCCGCGCTCCAGTACCGTGCGCGCTCGGGCGCGCGCCCGGTCCCCGTCCCGCGCCGCGCCGCCCGGTGATATCGCTGAGCCTAGAACGCTTGTGCGTCGCTGGTGGGGGTTATTCCTTTACCGTCGCCAACGCGGGAGGCCGCGGGGCTCCGGGGAGCGACCGCGGCCTCCTGCGCGTGCGTGTCTCTGCGGGTACTGATCCCTACAGGTACTGACCGGTGTTCGCCACCGTGTCGATCGAGCGACCGGTGTCGGCGCCCTGCTTCCCGGTGACGAGGGTGCGGATGTAGACGATCCGTTCCCCCTTCTTGCCGGAGATGCGGGCCCAGTCGTCCGGGTTGGTGGTGTTGGGAAGGTCCTCGTTCTCCTTGAACTCGTCCACGCAGGCCTGGAGGAGGTGGGAGACGCGAAGGCCCTTCTGGTTCTGTTCGAGGAAGGCCTTGATGGCCATCTTCTTGGCGCGGCCGACGATGTTCTCGATCATGGCGCCGGAGTTGAAGTCCTTGAAGTACAGGACTTCCTTGTCGCCGTTGGCATAGGTCACTTCGAGGAAGCGGTTCTCGTCCGATTCGGCGTACATCTGCTCGACCACGGACTGGATCATGCCGTGGACGGTCTCCGCCTTGTCGCCCGTGTGCTCGGCGAGGTCGTCGGTGTGCAGCGGGAGCCGGTCGGTGAGGTACTTCGCGAAGATGTCCTTGGCCGCCTCGGCGTCCGGACGCTCGATCTTGATCTTCACGTCGAGCCGTCCCGGGCGCAGGATCGCGGGGTCGATCATGTCCTCGCGGTTCGACGCACCGATGACGATGACGTTCTCCAGGCCCTCCACGCCGTCGATCTCGGCGAGCAGCTGGGGAACGATGGTGTTCTCCACGTCCGAGCTGACGCCGGAACCCCGGGTGCGGAAGAGGGATTCCATCTCGTCGAAGAAGACGATGACGGGGGTGCCCTCGCTCGCCTTCTCCCGGGCCCGCTGGAAGACCAGGCGGATGTGCCGCTCGGTCTCGCCGACGTACTTGTTGAGCAGCTCGGGGCCCTTGATGTTCAGGAAGTAGCTCTTGCCCGCCGCCTGTCCGGTGACCTCGGCCACCTTCTTGGCGAGCGAGTTGGCGACGGCCTTGGCGATGAGCGTCTTGCCGCAGCCGGGCGGGCCGTAGAGCAGCACGCCCTTGGGCGGCCGCAGCTCGTGCTCCTTGAAGAGGTCCGGGTAGAGGTACGGGAGCTCGACGGCGTCGCGGATCAGCTCGATCTGGTTGCCCAGGCCGCCGATCTGCTCGTAGCCGATGTCCGGGACCTCTTCGAGGACCAGTTCCTCGACCTCGCTCTTGGGCACGATCTCGAAGACGTACCCGGAACGGGAGTCGAGCAGCAGGGCGTCGCCCGCCCTGATGGTGACGCCCATGAGGGGCTCGGCGAGGCGCACCACGCGCTCCTCGTCGGTGTGCCCCACCACGAGGGCGCGTTCGCCGTCCTCCAGGATCTCCTTGAGGGTGACGATGTCGCCCGCGCGCTCGAACTCCATGGCCTCGACCACGTTGAGCGCTTCGTTGAGCATGACCTCCTGGCCACGCTGCAAGGTGTCGGTCTCGATCTCGGGGCTGACGTTCACCCGGAGCTTGCGCCCGCCGGTGAAGATGTCGACGGTGCCGTCCTCGTTCGCCGCGAGGAAGACACCGAAGCCCGCGGGGGGCTGGGCAAGACGATCCACTTCCTCCTTGAGGGCCACGATCTGGTCGCGGGCCTCGCGGAGGGTGTTCGCCAGTCGTTCGTTCTGCGCGGACACCCCGGCCAGGTTGGTCTGAAGCTCGACGATCCGGTCCTCAAGAATCCTTGTATGACGCGGTGAGTCGGCGAGCTTGCGCCGCAGGACGGCGATCTCCTGCTCAAGCTGGGCGACCTGGGCGAGCGGGTCCTCGGACCCCCGGCCCGGGCGGATGCCGCGGTTCATGTCGTCGTCGTGGGCTGCCACGGTCCTCACCTCCTCCAAAGGGAGCTGGACGCTTCCAGACCCTACCTGGGCGGGTGCCGGTTGAAACCCCTAGATCAAAAAGACGGTGGGGCGTGTCCGATGTTCACCCTTGCGCTCTCCCTCTCCCGAGGGGAATACCCACCCATCCCCCGCCCAAGCGGCCCGGTTGTATCGTCGAGGTGTTCAACGCCCCTTGACGGTGGCGGGCTTCACGCAGAGGAAACGGCAGGAAACATGACCGCACAGCAGGAGTCCGGGCTCGCGGCGCGGGAGGACGAACCGCTGGAGGTCTGGATCGACCAGGACCTGTGCACGGGCGACGGCATCTGCGCGCAGTACGCGCCGGAGGTCTTCGAGCTGGACATCGACGGGCTCGCGTACGTCAAGAGCGGCGACGACGAACTCCTCCAGGCCCCCGGCGCGACCACCCGCGTCCCGCTGCCGCTGCTGAGGGACGTCGTGGACTCGGCGAAGGAGTGCCCCGGCGAGTGCATCCACGTGCGCCGGGTCACGGACCGCGTGGAGGTCTACGGGCCGGAGGCCGACGCGGGCTGAGCCCCCGCATCCTCCCCGCCGTCCCGCACGGGACCGGCCTCACCCCGGTTCCGCTTCCGCCGTGCCCTTCTTCGCGCCCTCGTACAGCTCCGTGTGCTCGAAGTGCGGGAGGGTCGCGGGGCGGCCGCGCTGGAAGCCGGTGCTGACGAAGTCGTCGCCGGTGGTGGCCTTGAGCGTCCAGTTGACGAGGACGCGGGTACGCGCGGTCAGCGTCGGGAGCGCCGCGAGGTGGTAGCCGCGGGCCACCGCCTGGGCGGGCAGTCCGGTGAGGCCGATGCCGAGCGGCCGGGAGACGGCGTACTTGTCGCCGAGGTCCACGACGAGGCCGAGGTCGCGGTGGTAGTACGGGCGCGGCTCGGTGCCGCGCAGCCGGGCCGCGATGTTGTACGCGACCGCCTTGCCCTGCCGCTGCGAGTGCTGGGCCGTGGGCGGGGTGATCGCGTCGCCGCCCTTGGCGAGGTCGGGCACGGCGGCGGCGTCGCCGACGGCGAAGACGCCCGGCGCCCCGGGCACGGCCATCTCGGCCGTCGTCACGAGCCGCCCCCGCGCGAGTTCCGTCTCGACGGTCGTCATGAGGGGGCTCGCCGCGACCCCCGCCGTCCACACGAGCGTGCGGGTGGGCAGGACCCGGCCGTCCGTCAGCTCGACGGAGCGCGCGGTGAGCCGGGCGACGCTCGTGCCGAGCGAGATCTCGATGCCGCGCGCGCGAAGGGCGCGCAGGGCGTCGTCGCCGAGGCGCTCGCCGATCTCCGGGAGCAGGCGCGGGGCGATGTCGACGAGGTGCCAGCTCAGCTCGGCCGGGTCCAGGCGCGGGAAGCGGCGCACGGCGGCGCTGGTGAGGAGCTGGAGCGAGGCGGCGGTCTCGGTGCCCGCGTAGCCGCCGCCGACCACGAGGAAGCGCAGGCGTTCGGCGCGCTCGGCGGGATCGGTGGCGACCGCGGCGGCGTCGAGCTGGGCGATGACGTGGTCGCGCAGATAGGCGGCCTGGGCAAGGGTCTTCATGCCGAGGGCGTGTTCGCTCACGCCCGGGATGCCGAGGAGGCGCGTCGTACTGCCCGCGGCGAGGAGCAGGATGTCGTAGCGCAGCACGCGCTCGTGTCCCTCGGGGGTCCGTACGGTGACGTGCCGCCGCTCGTGGTCGACGCCGATCGCGATGCCCGGGGCGTACCGGGTGCGGCGCAGCCGGCGGCGCAGGGACACCGCGATGGACTGGGGCGTGAGCAGTCCCGCGGCGACGTGCGGCAGCAGCGGGAGGTAGAGCTGGTAGTCCTCGGGCGAGACGAGGACGAGTTCCGCTTCCTCGGGGCGCAGCGTCCGCTCCAGGCGGTGCAGGCACTCGACTCCGGCGAAACCCGCGCCGATCACCAGAACGCGCGGAGGGGACATGGCGGGGGCTCCTGACCGGGGCGACGGCGGACAGGGCCCATCGTCACCCGGGGCGGAGCGGGCCGCATGCCGGGAGGGGCTGACGCGGGTTCAGGCGAGGCCGTCGCCCGCGGGGGCGCCGGGGCTGGTGCGCGTGAAGCGCTTCCCGTGCCAGGCCCAGGCGGTGGCCTGGTGGACGTCGGGGCAGCAGCGGGGGACGTCCAGGCTGGAGTAGCCGAGGACGCTCGCGCGCACCTCGCCGCGGTGGATCGTCAGTTCCTCGACCGTGCGCTGCTCGGCGGGGTCGAGGAGGGTCGCGACCACGCGCGGCTTCTTCTCGGCCGCCGTGCGGGTGAGGACGTACAGGCCCTCGGGCGGATTGCCGGAGCCGGCCGCGCAGTGGACCAGCGCGACGGTCTCCGGGCTGCCGTCCCCGTCGAGGTCGCCCGCGACGTGCTCGGCGAGCGTCGGCGGCTTCGCCTTCTCGCCGGGCGGGGTGGGGCAGGTGAGGGGGTACGTGGCGAGCGCGGCGTCCGGCGCGGGGACCGGGCGGGCCGGGGCGCGGGGCGAGGGCTTGGCACCGGCGTGGTGCGTGGTGGCGTCGGCCTCGTCGGGCTGGAAGGCCGAGGAGAGGGAGATCACCGCGCAGAGCGCCGCGGCGACGGCGAGCCAGTGCAGGGGGGTGGTGCGGGTGTGGGCCAGTTCCGGTTCGACGGGGTGCTGCACGAGGGTGTGTCTCCCGCTGTGGGCGCGTGCCGGTGGGGTGGTCGGCATCGTGCCATACCTCACAGGGGTGGGGTAGGGCGGGGTGGCCCCGCCGGGGCGCCGTTCGCCGGCGGGGGGGGGTCGCACGGAGGCATCCCTCTGCGAGATCCGCTTCCTCTCCGCCCTGCTGCGCCCACCCGTTCCGCCCCTGCGGAACGAATGCCCACAGCAGGGCGGAGAGGGAGCGGACGACTGCCCACTCCAGCGCACGGGCGGGGTGGGTCAGTGGCTGTTGGCGCTGCCCGGTCCCTCGTAGTCGTCTCCGTAGGCGCCCTTGGCGGGGCGGCGGCGGCGCATGGGGGGCTCGACGCCGTCGGCGAGGCGGCGGGCGGTGACGAGGAAGCCGGTGTGGCCGATCATGCGGTGGTCGGGGCGGACCGCGAGGCCCTCCACGTGCCAGTTGCGGATCATCGACTCCCACGGCTGCGGCTCGGCGAAGCAGCCGTGCTCGCGGATCGTCTCGACGGTGCGCGAGAGCTGCGTCGTCGTCGCCACGTAGCAGCACAGGATGCCGCCGGGCACGAGCGCCTTGGAGACGGCTTCCAGGCACTCCCAGGGCGCGAGCATGTCGAGGACGACGCGGTCGACCTCGGTGTCGCTCAGGTGGTCCTGGAGGTCCCCCACGGTGAGCTGCCAGGCGGGGTGCGGGCCGCCGAAGTAGCGCTCCACGTTGCCCTGCGCGATCTCCGCGAAGTCGGCGCGCCGCTCGTAGCTGTGCAGCATCCCGTGGTCGCCGATGGCGCGCAGCAGGAAGGCGCTCAGCGAGCCGGAGCCCACTCCGGCCTCGACGACGCGCGCGCCGGGGAAGATGTCGGCGAAGGCGATGATCTGCCCGGCGTCCTTGGGATAGACGACGGCAGCGCCGCGGGGCATGGACAGGACGAAGTCGGGGAGCAGGGGGCGCAGCGCGAGATAGGCGACGTTCCCGGTGGTGCGGACCACGCTGCCTTCGGGGGAGCCGATCAGCTCGTCGTGCGGGAAGGAACCCTTGTGGGTGTGGAAGTTCTTCCCGGCTTCGAGCGTGAAGGTGTAGTGGCGGCCCTTGGGGTCGGTGAGCTGTACCTGGTCCCCGACCGTGAAGGGCCCGCGTCGGCGGGCGGCACCGGTCGGTTCGGACATGTGCGCAAGCCTACCGGCCCGCTCGGGTGCTCCCGCACAGAGCCGTCACGGCCTGGCCATGGCCCGGACGAAGGCGCGGTCGACGTCGGCGGCGGAGAGGACCCCGTAGATCTCGCCGGTCTCCTCGACGACGAGGTACTCGCTGGCCGGGTGCGCGCGCAGCCGCTCCAGCAGTTCCTCGCCGCCGAGTTCGGCGGAGACGCGCAGGTCGTCGGTGAGGTCCTGGGCGAGGGTCGAGACGGCGACCCAGGGGCGGCGGTGCTCGGGCACGGCGACGATCGCGCTCTCGCGGACGAGGGCCTGCGGCGTCCCGTACCCGTCGACGACGACGAGGGCGCGGGCGCCCGCCTCGTTGGCGCGGCGCAGCGCCTCGGAGAGCGGGGTCGGGCCCTCGACGGGGATGGCGCGCCGGGTGAGGGTGCGTACGCGCAGCTCCGGGAGGTGTTCGCGCAGGCGGGCCATGCGCAGGCCGTTGCCCGCGCCGGTCCAGATGATGGCGGCGAGGATCGCGGCGAGCAGCGCGTCGAAGACGGTGTCGCTGGCGCTCACCGTCTCGGGGGCCTCGCCGAGCAGGTCCGACTGGGTGAGCAGCGGGAGCCCGATCAGGACGGCGACGGCGAGCGCGCGCCCGGCCCAGGCGGCGGCGACGCTGCCCTTCATCGCGCTGCCCGTGCACTTCCAGACGACGGCGCGGAGCATCCGGCCGCCGTCGAGCGGGAGCCCGGGGAGCAGGTTGAAGACGGCGACGATGAGGTTGGAGATCATCAGCCCGGCGACGAGCACGCCCGGCACGGTGCCCGGCTCGACCACGTACAGGAAGCCGTAGAAGACGGCGGCGAGGACGAGGGAGAGGAGCGGGCCGACGAAGGCGAGGACGAATTCGCGGCCGGGGCGTTCGCTCTCCTTCTCGATCTCCGAGACGCCGCCGAAGAACTGGAGCTGGATGCGGCGCACGGGCAGGCCGAAGCGGAGGGCCGCGACGGTGTGGGCGAGTTCGTGGACGAGGACGGAGGCGTAGAAGGCGAGCGCGAAGAAGAGCGAGACGAGGTAGCGGACGCCGCCGAGTTCGGGCAGGACCCGGTCGAGCTGTCCGCCGAAGACCCAGGTGATGAGCGCGGCGACGAGGAACCAGCTCGGTGCGACGTACACCGGTACGCCGAAGGGACGCCCGACGAGGAAGCCGTTGCCCGGCTCCCCCGGCTCACGCGGGGGACGTTTGCGGGGCGGGCCGTGCGGGGCGGGCGGGCGACCGCCGGGACCCCCGGTGGGCGCTTGCCCGTTCTCGCCGCGTTCGTCCACGGTGAAACGTTCCCCTCGTCGGTGCCTTGACGCAGTCGATGGTATGCGGCGGGATGTCCTTGCGGGGCCGTAGGGTCGGGGGTCATGGAGAGCAGTGCGGTGCGGGGGCCGGTACCGGAGGCCCGTGGGACGGGCGGCGAGGAAAGCGGGGTGGCGCAGGTGACTGCGGCGGACGAGGGCGTGTCCCCCGGTACGGTGGAGGCGGCGCCCGTACCGGCGCAGGCCGTGCCCGTGCCGGCGCCGAGGCCGCCCGCGCCGCCTTCCTCGCTCTCGCCCTCGCGCGCGAGCGACTTCATGCAGTGCCCGCTGCTCTACCGCTTCCGGGTCATCGACCGGCTGCCCGAGAAGCCGAGCGAGGCGGCGACGCGGGGCACGCTCGTGCACGCGGTCCTTGAGCGGCTCTTCGACGCGCCCGCCGCCGAGCGCACGGCACAGCGGGCCACGGCACTGCTCCCGGGGCAGTGGGAGAAGCTGCGCGCGGCGCGGCCCGAGCTGGACGAGCTGTTCGCGGAGGTCGAGGACGGGGGCGCGCCCGGGTCGGCGGGCGAGCGGCTCACCGCGTGGCTCGCCTCGGCCGAACGGCTCGTCGAGCGGTGGTTCACGCTGGAGGACCCCACGCGGCTCGAACCCGCCGAGCGCGAGCTGTTCGTGGAGACCTCGCTCGACTCCGGCCTGCGGCTGCGCGGCATCATCGACCGCGTCGACATCGCGCCCGGGAGCGGGGACGTCCGCATCGTCGACTACAAGACGGGCAAGGCGCCGCGCCCCCAGTACGCGGAGGGCGCGCTCTTCCAGATGAAGTTCTACGCGCTCGTGGTGTGGCGCCTGAAGGGCGTCGTGCCGCGCCGGCTCCAGCTCGTCTACCTCGGCAGCGGTGACGTGCTCACGTACGACCCGGTCCCCGGTGACCTGGAGCGCGTCGAGCGGAAGCTGCACGCGCTGTGGCGGGCGATCGAGGAGGCGACGGCGAGCGGGGACTGGCGGCCGCGGCCGTCCAAGCTGTGCGGCTGGTGCGACCACCGGGCGGTGTGCCCGGAGTTCGGCGGCACTCCCCCGCCCTACCCGCTCCCGGTCCGCCCTGCCGGGGAGCCGCCCGCGGCGGGCGCGGGGGCCTGAACCCGTACCGCCCCCCGGCCGTTCCCGGGCGCAGGGCACAATGGCGCGGGGCTAACGAAGGAGACTTCCCGTGGCGATCCGTGTCCTCCTGGTGGACGACCAGCCGCTGCTGCGCACCGGCTTCCGGATGATCCTGGAGGCCGAGCCCGATGTGGCGGTGGTGGGCGAGGCCGGGGACGGGGCGCAGGCCCTCGACCAGGTGCGGGCGCTCCAGCCGGACGTGGTGCTCATGGACATCCGGATGCCCCGCATGGACGGCGTGGAGGCGACGCGGCAGATCACGGGGCCCGAGCGGGACGGCCCGGTCAAGGTGCTCGTACTGACGACCTTCGACCTCGACGAGTACGTCGTGGAGGCGCTGCGGGCGGGGGCGAGCGGCTTCCTGCTCAAGGACGCGCCGGCGCACGAGCTGGTGCAGGCGATCCGGGTGGTGGCGAGCGGCGAGGCGATGCTCGCGCCGAGTGTGACGCGGCGGCTGCTCGACAAGTACGCGGGACACCTGCCCTCCGGCGAGGAGCAGCCGCCGAGCACGCTCCAGACGCTCACGGAGCGGGAGGTGGAGGTGCTCAAGCTCGTGGCGCGGGGGCTGTCGAACGCGGAGATCGCGGCGGACCTGTTCGTGAGCGAGACCACCGTGAAGACGCACGTGGGGCACGTGCTCACGAAGCTGGGCCTGCGGGACCGGGTGCAGGCGGCGGTGTACGCGTACGAGAGCGGGCTGGTGCGGCCGGGCGGTCAGTGAGGCACGGCTCGCGGCGGCCCGCCCCGGTCCTCGGGGCGGGCCGCCGTCGTGTGCGCGGGGGGTGGCTCAGCTTCCCACGCCGCGGTCGAGTTCCCAGAGCTGGAGGATCGAGGAGGCGCTGAGGGACCACTCGACGCCGGTGATGTCGTCGCGGGCGGCGACGTACTGCTTGCCCTGCCACAGGGGGAGGTAGGGGACGTCGTCGGCGACGAGGTCCTGGATCTTCTGGAGGCTGCCGTTGGCGGTGGAGAGGCGGTCGGCGGCGCGGCGCGACTCGGGGAGGAGCTGCTCGCGTATCCGCTTGTTGTCGTACGGGGAGTTGAGGAAGTTCGGCTTGTCGAGGAAGGGGGCGATGAAGTTGTCGGGGTCGGGGAAGTCGGGGAACCAGCCCATCCCGTAGACCTCGTACTTGCCCTTCTGCTCCTCGGGCTTGTGGACGACCCAGGGGCGGCCCTTGATGTCCACGTCGAAGAGACCCGAGGCGTTGAGCTGCTTCTTGAGGACCTCGAACTCGCCCTTGGTGCGCGCCCCGTAGTGGTCCGTCGTGTAATGGAGGGTGAGCTTGACCGGGGTCTGGATCCCGGCGTCGGTGAGCACCCCGCGCGCCTTGGAGACACTGGGTTCGCCGTAGGCGTTGAAGAAGGAGTTGCTGTGACCGGCGACGCCCTGGGGTACGAGTGAGTAGAGCGGTTCGGCGGCGGTCCCGTAGACCTCGGAAGCGATCTGGCCCCGGTCGACGACGTGGGCCATGGCCTGCCGCACGGGCTTGCTGACCAGCGGGTCGTCGGTGTCGAAGGCGAGGTAGCGGATTTCCAGCGCCGGCAGCTCGGTGACGCCGACGTGCTCCGGCGGCTTCGCCAGCCACTTCTCGGCCTCACTGGTCGTCAGTCCCTTGACGACCATGTCGACCTGGCCGTCCGCGACGGCGGCGCCGAGGCCCTTGCCGTCCTTGAAGGGGCGCAGGTCGATGCGGTCGTTCTTGGCCTTGATGCCGCCCTTGTACTTCGGATTGCGGGTGAAGGCTGCGTTGGTGAGGGTGCTGCCGTCGGTCTCCAGCTTGACGGTGTAGGGGCCGGAGCCGTCCAGGGCGAAGCCGGGGCGGAGCTTGTCCTTCGGGTAGAGCGTGGGGTCGACGGCACCCGCCGTCGGTGTGGAGAGCTTGTACGGGAAGGTGGCGTCCGGTGTCTTGAGCCGGAAGACGAGGTCGTGGTCGGTGGGCGTCTCGATGGTGTCGATGTTGGTGAGCAGGGCCTTGACGCCCGAGTCGGCACTGATGCGGACGACACGTTCGATCGAGTACTTGAAGGTCTTCGCGGTGATGGGGTGCCCGTTGGAGAACTGCAGGCCCGAGCGCAGCTTGCAGACGTAGCGCTGCTGCCCGGCGTCGGTGAAGGAGCATTCCTGGGCGGCCTCGGGGGTCGGCGCGCCGCCACCGCGCGGGATGCGCATGAGGGGCTCGACCGTCTGCCGCAGCAGGTTCCAGGAGGAGATGTCGTAGGAGTACGCCGGGTCGAGGGGGGCGGGGATGTCCTTGCTGACGGAGAAGGAGTCGGAGGTGCCCACGACGATGGGCTTGTCCTTGTCGTCCGAGCCCGTCAGCCCGCCGCAGCCGGCGAGCACGGGCGCGAGCAGTCCGATGACGGACGGCAGCACCCAAGTCTTGCGGTTCATGCTGGTCGTTCTCCAGAGCTGTCGGCCCCTGGTCTCCGGCGGACGTGCGCGACGTACGGGCATGCGGGAGCACCGGAACATGCCGGGCGTGCGGGCGTGCGGGAGGTAGCGCCAGGAGCTGCGGAAGGGGTAACGCCGTGGTGCTCGCGACGACACTAGTGCGCGCTCGGCGAGGGCTCCGGGAAGAGGGTGCGGCGGGTGATCACGCAGCGCAGCCGGGGTCGCCGGGAGTGACCGGCGTGCCGGGGGAAGATTTTCGCGCACCTGTCGATGAACCGGGACACATGGGCGCCCCAGGACATGCCGAACGGGCGGCGCCTGCACAGGCGCCGCCCGTTGTCGACAGCGGGGGCAGTGACAAAGGTCACAGCGAAGTGGGGTGTGAAGTCCGCACAGTGGACGGGGAGTTACCCCCCGGTACAGCCATCCGGCGGGCCCTGCGGGGCAGTTGGGCGACCTGGTCGGACGCCCGCGCCGGTCTGCCGGTCAAGCGGTCAGTCGCCCACGCCGCGGGCCAGCTCCCAGAGCTGAAGGTCGGTGGAGGTGCTGAGCGACCACTCGACGCCGGTGATGTCGTCGCGGGCGCCGATGTACTGCTTGCCCTGCCACATCGGGACGACGGGCACGTCCTCGGCGACGATGTCCTGGATCTTCTCCAGGTCCGGGGCGGCCTCGCCGCGGTCCGAGCCGCGCCGCTCGGCGGGGATCAGGTTCTTGCGGATGTCCTTGCTGTTGTACGGCGAGTTGAGGAAGTTGTCCGCGTCGAGGAACGGGGCGATGTAGTTGTCCGCGTCGGGGAAGTCGGGCGCCCACGCCATCGTGTAGGCGGGGTACTTGCCGTCCATCCCCTGCTTGCGGTACTTCGTCCAGTCGGCGACGTCCTTGAGCGTCACGTCGAAGAGCCCGGTGCTGTTGAGCTGCTTCTGGATGAGCTTGTACTCCTTCTCCTTGGCGGGCCCGTAGTGCTCCTTGGAGTAGTACATGTCGAACTTGACCGGGGTGGTGATCCCGGCCTTCTCCAGGATGGACTTCGCCTTCGCGACGTCCGGGTTGCCGTAGCGGTTGAAGAAGGAGTTGGTGTGCCCCGCGATGGCCGCCGGGACGAGCGAGTAGAGCGGCTCGGCGGTGGGCGAGTACACCTTGCTGGCTATCTCGCCGCGGTCGACGAGCTGGGCCACGGCCTGCCGGACCGGCTTGGACGTGGCCGGGTTGTTCGTGTCGAAGATGATGTAGTGCGTCTCCAGACCCGACATCTCCATGAACTGGATGTGCTCGGGCGGGTTGTCGAGCAGCGACTCGACCTGGGCGGGGTCGAACTTCCCCGTCATGACGTCGATCTTCCCGGCCTCCAGGGCGTCCCCGAGCGCGGGGGCGCCCGCGTAGGAGACGAGGTCGACGCGGTTGTTCTTCACCGTCAGCGAGCCCTTGTACTTCGGGTTCTTGGTGAACTTCACCCGCGTCATGGCCTTGCTGTCGGTCTCGGCCTGGAGCGTGTAGGGACCCGAGCCGTCGAGGACGTAGCCCTTGCGCAGCGACTTCGGCGGGTAGAACTTCTTCTGCACGATGCCCGCGACGGGCGTGGCGAGCTTGTACGGCAGCGTCGCGTCCGGGCTGCTGAGGTGGAAGGTGATGTGCTTCTCGTCCGGCGTGTCCATCGTCTTGATGCCGGAGAGCAGACCCACGGCACCGTTGGGGTCCTTGATGTCGATGACGCGCTGGATCGAGTACTTCACGTCCTTCGACGTGATGTCGGTGCCGTCGGGGAACTGGAGCCCGTCGCGCATCTCGCAGGTGTAGACGGTGCCGCCGGAGCCGACCCACTTGCAGGACTTGGCCGCGTCGGGCTGCGGCTGGCCGCCGCCCTTGGGGATACGGACGAGCGACTGGATCGTCTGGCGCAGCACGTTCCACAGGGAGCTGTCGTAGGCGTACGCCGGGTCGAGCGGCGCGGGCACGTCCGCGCTCTTCTCGTACGCGTCGGTGGTGCCGACCACGATGGGCTTGCCACCGCCGTCGCCACTGTCCGAGCCGCCGCAGCCGGCGAGCACGGGGGCGAGCACGCCGATGGCGACGGGCAGCGCCCAAGTCTTGCGGTTCATGCGCGTATGTCTCCAGAGCTGTCGGTCCCGGGCCAGGCGCAAGGATGTGCGCGGCCCCGCCGGGTTTGTGCGAGAAGTAACACCGTCGTGTCCCGCGTCGAGATTAATGCTCCCCGCACCGGCCTTTGACGGGCGGTCGGGCGCGGACGGCGCGCGAGGAGAACACGCAGGGAAACAGGCTGTCAACGGTACGGAGCATCGGCCGGGTGAGGTTTCACCGAAGGATCACCAAATGCGGACACAAAGACACCGCCCCGCGTACCGGATACCGGACGGATGCACAGAGCGTGGTCACTGTCGACGGGAGCCCGGGGTGAGAAAGCTCACCGCATGACGTGCGAATGGGACAAGCGGCCCCCTGTGGGCGACGGCTGCTTTCCGGCGTCCGGCAGTCACGTCCCGTATACGGTCCGGCTGTCCGGATATCGGTCCGGCCGTCTGCCATGTGGGCGCCCGCTCACCTCAGTTCCCGCACAACCCGCGCAGGAACGTCAGATCCACGGAGTCGAGTGACGGCACGACCGTGCGGCGCGCCGCCGCCGGGATGGGGGCCACGGAGGGGACGGCGAGGACCTGGCAGCCGGCCGCCTCGGCGGAGGCGACGCCGGTCGCGGTGTCCTCGATCACGACGCACCTGGCCGGGTCCACGCCGAGCCTGCGGGCCGCGTGCAGGTACGGCTCGGGGTGGGGCTTGGTACGGGTCACCTCGTCGCCCGCGACGGTGTGCGCGAAGTGGTGCGCGCCGAGCGCGGGCAGGGCGCGGTCGATGACGCGGCGGTGCGAGGCGGAGACGAGGGCGGTGGGGACGCGGGCGCCGTGCAGCTCGGCGAGCAGCCGGGCCGCGCCCGGCATGAGCGGCAGATCGCGGGCGATGCGCTCCTCGAAGGCGTCGTTGAGCAGCCCGCTCAGCTCCTCCAGGGCGATGGCGGCGCCCGTGGCCTCGATCAGGTATCCGGCGCTGCGGGTCATGGGGCCGCCCACCACGACGCCGCGCCAGGACTCGTCGAGCCGGTGACCGAGGCGCGCGAAGACCGCGACCTCCGCCTCCCACCACAGGCCCTCGGTGTCGAGCAGCGTGCCGTCCATGTCGAGCAGGACGGCGGCGAGACGGCCCGTGGGGCCGGTCAGGAGGGGCGACGTGGGGGTGGTGCTCGTCATCCGGCGAACCTCCGTCTGGGGTGCCAGCAGGGCCGATCAGTCTACGTCGGGGCGGAGGGCGGGGCCATTGGGCGGGCCGGGGCGGGGGCTGAGCCCCCGCCCCCCGTTTCCGGGGCTCCGCCCCGGACCCCGCTCCTCACTCTCCCCCAGCCTCCGGCCGGGGCCCCCAGAGGGGCCGGTTCTTTGCTCAGCGGGCGTTGAAGTACTTCGCCTCGGGGTGGTGGATGACGAGGGCGTCGGTGGACTGCTCGGGGTGGAGCTGGAACTCCTCGCTGAGCTGGACACCGATGCGCTCGGGTTCCAGGAGCGCCGCGATCTTGGCGCGGTCCTCCAGGTCGGGGCAGGCGCCGTAGCCGAGCGAGAAGCGGGCGCCGCGGTACTTGAGGGCGAACATGTCCTCGACGTCGGCGGGGTCCTCGCCGCCGAAGCCGAGTTCCGCGCGGACGCGGGCGTGCCAGTACTCGGCGAGGGCTTCGGCGAGCTGGACGGAGAGACCGTGCAGTTCGAGGTAGTCGCGGTAGGCGTCGGCGGCGAAGAGCTTGCCGGTGGCCTCGCCGATGCGGGAGCCGACGGTGACGACCTGGAGGCCGATGACGTCGGTTTCGCCGGACTCCTCGGGGCGGAAGAAGTCCGCGAGGCACAGCCGCCGTCCGCGCCGCTGGCGCGGGAAGGTGAAGCGGGTGCGCTCGGAGCCGTCCTCGCCGAGGAGGATGAGGTCGTCGCCCTTGGAGACGCAGGGGAAGTAGCCGTAGACGACGGCGGCTTCGAGGAGGTTCTCGCGCTGGAGGTGGTCGAGCCAGCCGCGCAGGCGCGGGCGGCCCTCGGTCTCGGCGAGTTCCTCGTACGCCGGTCCCTCTCCCGTGCGGTTCTGCTTCAGGCCCCACTGGCCCTTGAAGAGCGCGCCCTCGTCGAGCCAGGAGGCGTAGTCCTTGAGCGGGATGCCCTTAACGACGCGGCTGCCCCAGAACGGCGGCGCGGGCACCGGGTTGTCGGTCGCGACGTCGGAGCGGACCTGGCCCTCCTCCTCGCCCTCGGCGAGTTCCGTGACGACGGCGCTCGCGGTGGGCCGCACCCGCCGCTGCTTCAGCTCGGGCAGCGTCACGCCGGGCACCCCGCGCTTGACGCCGATGAGGGCGTCCATGAGGCGCAGGCCCTCGAAGGCGTCGCGGGCGTAGCGCACCTCGCCCTGGTAGATCTCGTGGAGGTCCTGCTCGACGTAGGCGCGGGTGAGGGCCGCGCCGCCGAGGATGACGGGGTAGTCCGCCGCCATGCCGCGCTGGTTCAGCTCCTCCAGGTTCTCCTTCATGATCACGGTGGACTTGACGAGGAGTCCGGACATGCCGATGACGTCGGCGCGGTGCTCCTCGGCGGCCTCCAGGATCGCGGAGACGGGCTGCTTGATGCCGAGGTTGACGACGTTGTAGCCGTTGTTGGACAGGATGATGTCCACGAGGTTCTTGCCGATGTCGTGGACGTCGCCGCGCACGGTGGCGAGCACGATGGTGCCCTTGCCCTCGGCGTCGGACTTCTCCATGTGCGGTTCCAGGTACGCGACCGCGGTCTTCATGACCTCGGCGGACTGGAGCACGAAGGGCAGCTGCATCTGCCCGGAGCCGAACAGCTCGCCGACGACCTTCATGCCGTCGAGCAGCGTGGCGTTGACGATGTCGAGCGCGGGACGGGTCTCCAGGGCCTCGTCGAGGTCGGCTTCGAGGCCGTTGCGCTCGCCGTCGATGATGCGGCGCTTGAGGCGTTCGTCGAGCGGCAGCGCGGCGAGTTCCTCGGCCTTGCCGGCCTTGAGGGACTTGGCCGTCGCGCCCTCGAAGAGCCGCATGAGCTTCTGGAGCGGGTCGTAGCCCTCGGCGCGGCGGTCGTACACGAGGTCCAGGGCGGTGGTGACCTCCTCCTCGCTGAACCGGGCGATGGGCAGGATCTTGCTCGCGTGCACGATCGCCGAGTCGAGCCCGGCCTTGACGCACTCGTCGAGGAAGACGGAGTTGAGCAGGATGCGCGCGGCCGGGTTGAGACCGAAGGAGATGTTGGAGAGGCCGAGCGTGGTCTGCACGTCGGGGTGACGGCGCTTCAGCTCGCGGATCGCCTCGATCGTCGCGATGCCGTCCTTGCGGGACTCCTCCTGCCCGGTGCAGATGGTGAAGGTGAGGCAGTCGATGAGGATGTCCGACTCGTGGACGCCCCAGTTGCCCGTCAGGTCGGCGATCAGGCGCTCGGCGACGGCGACCTTGGTCTCGACGGTACGGGCCTGGCCCTCCTCGTCGATGGTGAGCGCGATGAGCGCGGCGCCGTGCTCGCGGGCGAGCGCGGTGACGCGCGCGAAGCGGGACTCGGGGCCGTCGCCGTCCTCGTAGTTGACGGAGTTGATGACGGCCCGGCCGCCGAGCATTTCGAGCCCGGCCTCCAGGACGTTCACCTCGGTCGAGTCCAGGACGAGCGGGAGCGTGGAGGCGGTGGCGAAGCGCCCGGCGAGTTCGCGCATGTCGGCGACGCCGTCGCGGCCGACGTAGTCGACGCACAGGTCGAGCATGTGCGCGCCCTCGCGGATCTGGTCGCGTGCCATCTCGACGCAGTCGTCCCAGCGGCCCTCCAGCATGGCCTCGCGGAACTTCTTGGAACCGTTGGCGTTGGTGCGCTCGCCGATCGCGAGGTAGGAGGTGTCCTGCCGGAAGGGGACCGTCTGGTAGAGCGAGGCGGCGCCCGGCTCGGGGCGCGGCTCACGGCTGCCCGGCGCCATGCCGCGTACCCGCTCCACGACCTGGCGCAGGTGCTCGGGCGTGGAGCCGCAGCAGCCGCCGACGAGCGAGAGGTGGTAGTCGTTGACGAAGTTCTCCTGCCAGTCCGCCATCTCGGGGGCGGTGAGCGGGAAGTGCGCGCCGTCCTTGGTGAGGACGGGCAGGCCCGCGTTGGGCATGCAGGTGAGCGGGATACGGGAGTGCTTGGCGAGGTAGCGCAGGTGCTCGCTCATCTCGGCGGGGCCCGTCGAGCAGTTCAGGCCGATGAGGTCGATGCCGAGCGGTTCGAGCGCGGTGAGCGCGGCGCCGATCTCGGAGCCGAGGAGCATCGTGCCCGTCGTCTCGAAGGCGAGCGAGACGATGAGCGGGACCTGGACGCCGAGCGCGTCCAGCGCGCGGCGGGCGCCGAGCACCGACGCCTTGGTCTGGAGGAGGTCCTGCGTCGTCTCGACGATGAGCGCGTCGGCGCCGCCCGCGAGCAGACCCTCGGCGTTCTGCTGGAACCCGTCGCGCAGGACGCCGTACGGGAGGTGGCCGAGCGTCGGCAGCTTCGTACCGGGGCCGATCGAGCCCAGCACCCAGCGGGTGCGGCCGTCGCGGGCCGTGTAGGCGTCGGCGGTCTCGCGGGCGAGGCGGGCGCCGGCCTCGGAGAGCTCGTGGATGCGGTGGGCGATGTCGTACTCGCCGAAGGCGGAGTGGTTGGCGCCGAAGGTGTTCGTCTCCACGCAGTCGACGCCGACGTCGAAGTACGCCTCGTGCACCGAGCGGACGATGTCGGGGCGGGTCGCGTTGAGGACCTCGTTGCAGCCCTCCAGGTCCTGGAAGTCCTCCAGCGTGGGGTTCTGCGCCTGGAGCATCGTTCCCATCGCTCCGTCGGCGACGACCACGCGGGAGGCGAGGGCTTCGCGGAGGGCGGTGACGCGATCTGCGGCATGGAGGGACGGGTGGGCCATGGGTCTGCTCCCTGAGGTGCGACGGCTGTCGGCTTTGCGGCGCCCTCGCGGGCACCGCACGAAGGCAGCGTAACCGGGGCGGTGCCTCGCTCGTCGGCCCGTACCACGTGGCGGACGGTCGCGGGCGCCGCCGCGGGGGCCGGATCAGGCCTTTCCGGCGGGCGGGTCGGCGTAGACGCCGTGCAGCATTCCCGTGGCCTGGCCGAGTTCGATGAGGTAGCCGTCGGGGTCCCGCAGATAGCAGCGGATCTCCGCCTTGCGGTCGATCGGGGGCGTGACGAACGTGGCGCCCTTCGCGCTCCATTCCTCGTAGACCGCCTGGATGTCGGCCACCCGGATGTTGAGGAAGCACGTCGCGGTGGACGGGTCCTCGGGCGGGTGCAGGGTGATGCCCGGCTTGTCCGGGGTGGGCCCGCCGCCGGGGTTCATGATGAGCCAGCTGTTGGCCAGGCGGACGGTGCAGGGGTTCTCCGCGAGCACCAGTTCACCGCCGAGGACGTCGGTGTAGAAGGCGCGCGAGCGGGGCACGTCGGCGACGGTGAGGAAGTAGCTGAGGAGCATCCCGGACTCGGGGGCGGGGAAGTGTTCCCGCGGCGTGGGGTGGTCTTCCTGCGGCATGGGGCGGTGTCCCTGCTCTGGTGGACGGGCACGGGGGGCGGACCGGCGCGGGCGCGCGGACGAGGGGCGGGGCCCGGCTTCCCGGCCGCCCGCGGGTCTTTCGTCACGTTATGGCCGCCGCGCGTTCGCCGACAGCGCGGTACGCCCATTCGCGGTCCCGGGGCGCGCACCGCACCCGGGTTCTCGGCCCACGCCCGTGACACGTCTTCGGCATAGGCGCATGATGTTCAGCATGGCCGACCATGAGGAGTGGGCAACGTGCGGGATCATGGGTGCGCACGTGGAGGGTCCGGGCGGCGCCGGCCCGCGGAGAACTGAGGAGACACCGGGCTGATGGCGAAGAACATCCAGTCGCTGGAGAGGGCGGCCGCGATGCTGCGGCTGCTCGCCGGCGGCGAGCGGCGGCTGGGCCTGTCGGACATCTCCGCGACCCTCGGCCTGGCCAAGGGCACCGCGCACGGCATCCTGCGCACCCTCCAGGCGGAGGGCTTCGTGGAGCAGGACCCGGCCTCGGGGCGGTACCAGCTCGGCGCGGAGCTGCTGCGGCTCGGGAACAGTTATCTCGACGTGCACGAGCTGCGGGCCAGGGCGCTGGTGTGGGCCGACGACCTGGCGCGCTCCAGCGGCGAGAGCGTGCACCTGGGGGTGCTGCACCTGGGCGGCGTGCTCGTGGTGCACCACGTCTTCCGGCCCGACGACAGCCGCCAGGTCCTGGAGGTGGGCGCGATGCAGCCGCTGCACTCCACGGGGCTCGGCAAGGTCCTGTGCGCCTTCGATCCGGTGGCCCGCAGCGAGGCCCTGGAGAACGAGCGCAAGTCCTTCACGGCGCGCACGGTGACGGCCGCGGAGGAGTTCACCGCGGCGCTCGACGAGACCCGCAAGCGGGGCTGGGCCGCCGATCTGGAGGAGACCTGGGAGGGCGTGACCTCGGTGGCCGCCCCCATCCACGACCGCCGCGCCCTCCCGGTCGGCGCGGTCGCCGTCACGGGCGCGGTCGAGCGCCTGTGCCCGGACGGCACCCTGCGCCCCGAGCTGATCGCCGCGGTCCGCGAGTGCGCCCGCGCCGTCTCCCGGGACCTGGGCGCGGCCCGCTTCTAGCACTTTCACGGCACCGGGCCCGGCACCCGCCTCACCCCGTCCCGTCACCCGTTCGCCGCAGGCGCGGTCCCCGGGCGACGGCCGCCGCTTCCCGCGCGGACACGGGCGAAAGGCGTGCGCCGCCGCACGGGCAGGGGTGCCATCCACTCGCCGGACGGTGTGTCGCAGACCACACTGAGGGGGCGAGTGGCCCGCGATCCAGCGCGCAGGAGGGTTGACGAGGTGCCGCCCGAGGAGAAAACTGCCGGTCATTGGTCGGCATTGTCGAACAGTTGCCGAAAAACAGCGTTAGGGTGGCCAGACGCCACGGGCCGGCGACGCCCCTCCCCTTCGGAGGTGGTTCAGCCCCCGGGGAAGAGGGGTTCGCCACCCCTGGACGAAGGACAAAGGAGTCGCGGGTGTCCAGCTCCGACATTTTCTTCGGCGAGTTCATCGGAACCGCCGTACTGGTCCTGCTCGGTGGCGGTGTGTGCGCCGCCGTGACCTTCAAGCGGTCGAAGGCGTACGAGGCGGGCTGGGTCGCCATCGCCTTCGGCTGGGGTTTCGCCGTCCTCACCGGTGCCTACATCGCGAGCGGGCCCTCCGGGGCCCAC
The DNA here is from genome assembly GCF_010548245.1 of Streptomyces sp. SID11385. Classification (GTDB taxonomy): domain Bacteria; phylum Actinomycetota; class Actinomycetes; order Streptomycetales; family Streptomycetaceae; genus Streptomyces. The sequence goes on along the minus strand of NZ_JAAGLR010000750.1, from coordinate 14,538 downwards.
CTCAACCCGGCGGTCACGCTGGGCCTCGCCATCGAGGGCGGCACCAAGTGGAGCGACGTACCGCTCTACATGGGCTCGCAGCTCGCCGGCGCCATGGTCGGCGCCGTGCTCGTCTGGCTCGCCTACTACGGGCAGTTCCGGGCGCACCTCGCGGACCCCGAGTTCGTGAGTCCCGGCCCCAAGGGCGAGGAGGGCCTCGTCGACATCGAGAAGCAGGCGTCCCCCAAGGCGGGCCCCCTCCTCGGCGTCTTCTCCACGGGCCCCGAGATCCGCAACCCCGTGCAGAACGTGATGACCGAGATCATCGCGACCTTCGTGCTGGTCCTCGCGATCCTCACGCAGGGCCTCAACGGCAAGGGCGACGGCCTCGGCACCCTGGGCGCGCTCATCACCGCCCTCGTCGTGGTCGGCATCGGTCTCTCGCTCGGTGGCCCGACCGGGTACGCGATCAACCCGGTACGTGACCTCGGCCCGCGCATCATCCACGCCCTCCTGCCGCTCAAGAACAAGGGCGGCTCGGACTGGGGGTACGCGTGGATCCCGGTCATCGCACCGCTCATCGGCGCGGCGGCGGCCGGCGGGGTCTACAAGCTCTGCTTCGCCTGAGCGAGGCCCGTACCGCGCGGCCCGGGTCCCCGGACCCGCCCGCACCCACGACGTACACCGACGTATGACGTAAACAGGAGCGCCACTCATGAGCACCCCCACCACAGGACACGGCACCGGCCCCTTCATCGCCGCGATCGACCAGGGCACGACGTCGAGCCGCTGCATCGTCTTCGACCGCGACGGCCGGATCGTCTCGGTCGACCAGAAGGAGCACGAGCAGTTTCTCCCGAAGCCCGGCTGGGTCGAGCACGACGCCTCGGAGATCTGGGACAACGTGCAGGAGGTCGTCGCCGGGGCGATCCGCAAGGCCGGGATCACCAAGGCCGACGTCAAGGCGATCGGCATCACCAACCAGCGCGAGACCACGATGCTGTGGGACCGGCACACCGGCGAGCCGGTGCACCACGCGATCGTCTGGCAGGACACCCGTACCGACGCGCTCTGCAAGGAACTGGGCCGCAACGTCGGCGCCGACCGCTTCCGCCGCGAGACGGGCCTGCCGCTCTCCTCGTACTTCGCCGGCCCGAAGATCCGCTGGCTCCTCGACAACGTGGACGGGCTCCAGGAGCGCGCCGACCGGGGCGACCTGCTCTTCGGCACGATGGACTCCTGGGTCATCTGGAACCTGACCGGCGGGGTCAACGGCGGCGTGCACGTCACCGACGTCACCAACGCCTCGCGCACCCTCCTGATGAACCTGCGCACGCTGGAGTGGGACGACAAGATCTGCGCCTCGATCGGCGTGCCCAAGTCGGTGCTCCCCGAGATCCGCTCCTCCGCCGAGGTCTACGGCGAGGTCAAGGGCGGACTGCTCGGGGACGTGCTCGGCGGCATCCCGGTCGCCTCGGCGCTCGGCGACCAGCAGGCCGCGCTCTTCGGGCAGACGTGCTTCGCCGAGGGCGAGGCGAAGTCCACGTACGGCACCGGCACCTTCATGCTGATCAACACCGGCACGAAGGCGATCAACTCCTACAGCGGACTGCTCACCACGGTCGGCTACCGCATCGGCGACCAGGCGCCCGTGTACGCCCTGGAGGGGTCGATCGCGGTCACCGGCTCGCTCGTGCAGTGGATGCGGGACCAGATGGGCCTCATCAACTCGGCGGCCGAGATCGAGACGCTCGCCTCCTCCGTCGAGGACAACGGCGGCGCCTACTTCGTCCCGGCCTTCTCCGGGCTCTTCGCCCCGTACTGGCGCCCGGACGCGCGTGGCGTGATCGCCGGGCTCACCCGGTACGTGACCAAGGCGCACATCGCCCGCGCCGTCCTGGAGGCCACCGCGTGGCAGACCAGGGAGATCGCGGACGCGATGAAGAAGGACTCCGGGGTCGAGCTGACCGCCCTCAAGGTGGACGGCGGCATGACCTCGAACAACCTGCTGATGCAGACGCTCTCGGACGTGCTCGACGCGCCCGTGGTGCGGCCGATGGTGGCCGAGACCACGTGTCTGGGAGCGGCGTACGCGGCCGGCCTCGCGGTCGGTTTCTGGAACGACGTCGAGGAACTGCGGGCCAACTGGCGCCGGGCGGCCGAGTGGACGCCCAAGATGCCGGAGGAGACCCGCGAGGCCGAGTACAAGAAGTGGCGCAAGGCCGTCCAGCGCACCATGGGCTGGCTGGACGACGAAGAGAGCTGAACCCCCACCGGGCCGGGGCCCGGGGCGGGCGCACAGGACGAAGAGGTCGCGCCCCGCTCCGGACCCTGCCCCGGCCCCCCTCCGGGAACCGACCCGGATCACCGGAGGGCGGCGCGGCGGCCCCGCCCAGAAGGCGCGCCCCGCGACCACCTCCGGAACGCATGACGAGGAGCACGACATGACCACCGTCCAGCACCTGCCGAGCCTCGGGACCCACCCGGCCGCCGCGAGCGGTCCGAGCCGCGCCGAGACCCGCGAACAGCTCGCCCGCGCGAACTACGACCTCCTGGTCATCGGCGGCGGCATCCTGGGCATCTCCACCGCCTGGCACGCCGCCCAGTCCGGACTGCGGGTCGCGCTCGTCGAGGGCGGCGACTTCGCGGGGGCCACCTCCTCGGCCTCCTCGAAGCTGCTCCACGGCGGGCTGCGCTACCTCCAGACAGGGGCGGTCAAGCTCGTCGCCGAGAACCACTTCGAGCGGCGCGCGGTCGCCGGGCAGGTCGCCCCGCACCTCGCCAACCCGCTCACCTTCTACCTGCCCGTCTACAAGGGCGGCCCGCACGGTGCCGCGAAGCTCGGCGCGGGCGTCTTCGCCTACTCGGCGCTCTCCGGCTTCGGCGACGGCGTCGGGCACCTGCTCTCGCCCGCGCGCGCCCAGCGCGACGTGCCCGAACTGCGCACGGAGAACCTGAAGGCGGTCGCGGTCTACGGCGACAGCCAGATGAACGACGCGCGCATGGCCGTCATGACCGTCCGCGCGGCCGTCGACGCCGGGGCCGTCGTCCTCAACCACGCCGCCGTCACCGGGCTGCGCTTCACCAACGGGCGGGTCACGGGCGCCGAGCTGCGCGACGGCATGGACGGCACCGAGTTCGGCGTCGACGCGCGCCTCGTCCTCAACGCGACGGGCCCCTGGGTGGACCACCTGCGCCGCATGGAGGACCCGGGCGCCGCGCCCTCGATCCGGCTCTCCAAGGGCGCGCACCTCGTCCTCAAGCGCACCTCCCCGTGGAACGCCGCGCTCGCCACGCCGATCGACAAGTACCGCATCACGTTCGCGCTGCCCTGGGAGGACATGCTCCTGCTCGGCACGACCGACGAGGAGTACGAGGGCGAACCCGGCGACGTCGCGGTCAACGAGAAGGACATCCAGCAGATCCTCGACGAGGCCGCCTTCTCGGTACGGGACCAGCAGCTCGACCGCTCGCTCATCACGTACTCCTACGCGGGCCTGCGCGTGCTGCCCGGCGGTCCCGGGGACACCGCGAAGGCGAAGCGCGAGACGGTCGTGACCGAGGGCAAGGGCGGAATGCTCTCCGTCGCGGGCGGCAAGTGGACGACCTTCCGGCACATCGGCCGCACGGTCATGGACAAGCTCGCCTCGCTCCCCGGGCACCCGCTCGGCGACGACATGGAGCCCATCTCCGAGCTGCCCTCGAAGCTGCCGCTGCCCGGCGTCGCCAACCCGCTCGCCGTCAAGCACCGGCTCCTCGTCGACCACCAGGGCGCGGGCACCGAGATGGCCGCCGACACCGCGCAGCACCTCGCGACGCACTACGGCTCCCTCGCCTTCGACATCGCGCGCCTCGCCAACGAGCACCCCGAGCTCGGCGAGCGCATCCACCCGGAGGCCCCGGAGATCTGGGCGCAGGTCGTGTGGGCCCGCGACCAGGAGTGGGCCGAGACCCCGGACGACGTGCTGCGCCGCCGCACGACGCTGACGATCCGCGGCCTCACGGACGACGCGCTGCGCGAGCGGGTCGCGAAGGTCCTGGCGGAACGCGAGAGCTGAGACGGCGGCGGGGCGCTCGTACGGCGTCCCACGGGCACGGGCGGGGCGGCACGCGAACGAGCGGCCGCCCCGCTCCCCTGCCCGCACCACTCCCGTACCCGCACCACTCCCCCGCCCGCCCCCGCCTTCGCACCGCCGCCACAGTGCCGCAACACTCGCCGCGCACAGTGGTCGACATGAAGTTTCAGGTGCTCAGCCTCATCCAGCACGCGCCCCACCCCCTCACCTCCGTGAGGCGACCGGCGGCCGAGAGGTTCCGGGACGTCCTCGCGCTCGCCGAGGCCGCCGAGGCGCTCGGCTTCGACGCCTTCGCGGTCGGCGAGCGCCATGCCGGTGCCTTCCTCTCCTCCTCGCCCACCGTCGTGCTCGGCGCGATAGCCGCCCGTACGGAGCGGATCAAGCTGCTCACCGGGGTGACGGTGCTCGCGATCCTCGACCCGGTACGGGTCGCCGAGGACTACGCGACGCTCGACCAGCTCGCCGCCGGGCGCCTCGAACTCGTCATCGGCAAGGGCGCGGAGGCCGGGCACTTCTCCCTCTACGGCCTCGACGAGGAACGGCAGTGGGACCTCCAGGCGGAGAAGTACGAGCTGCTGCGCCGGCTGTGGCGCGAGGAGGGCGTCGACTGGGAGGGCGAGTTCAGGCCGCCGCTCAAGGACGTCACGACGGTGCCGCGCCCGTACGCGGCGCCGCCCACCGTCTGGCACGGCTCGGCGACCAGCCCGCTCTCCACCGAACTCGCCGCGCGCCACGGCGACCCGCTCTTCACCGCCAACGCCATCCAGCCGCGCCAGGCGTACGTACGTCTCGTCGCTCACTACCGCGAGCGGTTCGCCGCCCACGGGCACGACCCCGCCACGGCCCGCGTCGCGGCCGGCTCCGGCGGTCTGCTCCTCGCGGACACGGCCGGGAAGGCGATCAGCCGCTACCGCGAGCTGTACGAGGCGTCCGTGCGGCAGAACTTCAAACCGCACCTCGCGGGGAAGGCCGGATACAACACCCCCTTCGCGACGATCGAGGACGCGATCGCGGAAGGGCCGCAGCTCATCGGCTCGCCGCAGCAGGTCATCGACAAGCTGCTCGGCTTCCACGCCTCCTACCGCCACGACCTCCAGTCGATCAGCGTCGACGGCTTCGGGCTCGAACGCGGCGAGCAGATCGAGCTGTTGCAGCGCTTCGCCGAGGAGGTGCTGCCCGTCGTGCGCCGCGAGGCGCCGACCACGCTGTGGGAGGAGGGCGGAAAGAGCGCGGAGGAGTAAGCCTCGGCGTGCGGGGCAGTGATCGGGCGTTCTCCTCGCAGGGGACCGCGGCGGTCCCCCGTCCACGCCGTAAGGTGGGGCGTATGTCTGGGAACACGTCCGAAGGAGGCGGTGGGTGATCGAGCTCGAAGGGGTCCCCGAGCTGATCGACCCCATCATGGTGGCCGCGTTCGAGGGCTGGAACGACGCCGGGGACGCCGCCTCCACCGCGGTCGCGCACTTGGAGCAGGAGTGGAAGGGCGAGGTCTTCGCCGCGCTGGACGCGGAGGACTACTACGACTTCCAGGTCAACCGGCCCACCGTCTTCATGGAGGACGGCACCCGGAAGATCACCTGGCCCACCACCAGGCTCTCCGTGGTCCGGATCACCGGTGAACGCCCGCGCGACCTCGTGCTCGTGCGCGGCATCGAGCCCTCGATGCGCTGGCGCTCGTTCTGCAACGAGCTGCTCGGCTTCGCGCACGAGCTGGGTGTCGAGATGGTCGTGGTGCTCGGCGCCCTCCTGGGCGACACCCCGCACACCCGCCCTGTCCCGGTGAGCGGGGTCACCTCCGATCCGGATCTCGCGCGCACCATGGACCTGGAGGAGTCGAAGTACGAGGGCCCCACGGGCATCGTCGGCATCCTCCAGGAGGCGTGCACCCACGCCGGGGTCCCGGCGGTGAGCCTGTGGGCCGCCGTACCGCACTACGTCTCGCAGCCGCCGAACCCGAAGGCGACGCTCGCTCTCCTCAACCGCCTGGAGGACCTGCTCGACCTGCGCATCCCGCTCGGCGAGCTGGTCGAGGACGCGCGCGCCTGGCAGCTCGGGGTCGATCAGCTCGCGGCCGAGGACAGCGAGGTCGCCGAGTACGTGCAGTCGCTGGAGGAGGCGCGGGACACCGCGGAGCTTCCGGAGGCGAGCGGCGAGGCGATCGCGCGCGAGTTCGAGAGGTACCTGCGGCGCAGGGAGCCGGGCGGAGGGCCGGGGGGAGCGCCGGGCGGTTTCGGGCGCGAGACGGGTCCTGGCGGGGACCGGGCGCGGTCCACGCGGCCCACGCGGGCGGAGGAGCCGAAGGAGCCGAAGCCGACGGACGAGAAGCCGGAGACGGACGCCCGGGAGGCGGACGCCCCCGAGACGGAGGCGCCGGCCCCCGAGACGGAGGCCCCCGAGACGGACGCGCCGGAGTCCTCCGCCAAGGAGAAGAAGCGCCCGGACGAGGACGGGCCGGGCAAGGACTGAGCCCGGCGTCCTGGCCGGGGTCGTACGTACGGAGGAGGGGCGAGGTGCCGGTCGGCGCCTCGCCCCTCCTCCGTCTCCGCGGCTAGGCCGTGTGGATCACAGCACGCGTCACAGCGCGACGCCGAGGAGGGCGTCGGCCGTGCGCGAGACGAGGCCCGGCGCGCCCGTGTCCTCGCCGCCGGTCTCCTGCTGGCGCGCGGCCCAGCGGTCGATGGCGAGCAGGGCGCGGGGCGAGTCGAGGTCGTCGGCGAGCGCGTCCCGTACCTCTTCGACGAGCGCCTCCGCCGAGGGGCCGTCGGGCCGCGAGACGGCGGCGCGCCAGCGGGCGAGCCGGTCCACAGCCTCCTGAAGGCCCTGGGCGGTCCACTCCCAGTCCTCGCGGTAGTGGTGCGCGAGCAGGGCGAGGCGGATCGCCGCCGGGTCGACGCCGTCCTTGCGGAGCTGCGAGACGAAGACCAGGTTGCCCTTGGACTTCGACATCTTCTCGCCGTCGAGACCGACCATCCCCGCGTGCACGTAGGAGCGCGCGAAGGGGTGCTCGCCGGTGAGGACCTGGGCGTGCGAGGCGCCCATCTCGTGGTGCGGGAAGGCGAGGTCGGAGCCGCCGCCCTGCACGTCGAAGCCCATGCCGAGGTGGTCGAGCGCGATGGCGACGCACTCGATGTGCCAGCCGGGGCGGCCGTCGCCGAGGCTGCCGCCGTCCCAGCTCGGCTCGCCCTCGCGGGCGGCCATCCACAGCATCGGGTCGAGCGGGTTCTTCTTGCCGGGACGCTCCGGGTCGCCGCCGCGCTCGGCGGAGAGCAGCCGCATCGCCTCCGCGTCGAGGTTCGAGACCTCGCCGAAGTGGCGGTCGGAGGCGACCGAGAAGTAGATGTCGCCCTCCAGTTCGTACGCGGCACCCATCGCGCACAGCCGCTCGACGAGCGGGACGATCCCGGGGATCGCCTCGACGGCGCCGATGTAGTGGCGCGGGGGCAGCATCCGCAGCGCGATCATGTCCTCGCGGAACAGGGCGGTCTCGCGCTCGGCGAGCCCCGTCCAGTCCTCGCCGTCGCGCACGGCCCGCTCCAGGAGCGGGTCGTCGACGTCGGTGACGTTCTGCACGTAGTGCACCTGGCGCCCGGAGTCGAGCCAGACCCGCTGGACGAGGTCGAAGGCGTTGTAGGTGGCCGCGTGTCCCATGTGCGTCGCGTCGTACGGGGTGATCCCGCAGACGTAGATACGGGCCACCTCGCCGGGGGTGAGCGTCACGGGACCGTTGGTGGCGGTGTCGTGTATTCGGAGGTCGCGGCCCTTGCCGGGCAGAGCGGGGACCTCGGAAGCGGGCCAGGAATGCATATGTCGAGGTTAACCGGCCGGGGGTGGCGGTGGTGGCCGGGTGCGGCCCGATTACCTCCGACGGGTTCCCGAACCCCCGCGGCCTTCGGCCGGGAGGTGCCCGCGGACGGGCTGGATCTCCTTACACCGGTGGCCAGGGGATCGCCGGCCACTCGTCGCTCGGTTCCGGATGGATTCCCGTGTCGCGGAGGGTCCCGACCCGGCTGCGCAGGGCGGTGATCTCCGGCTCCGTGAGGAGGGGGGTCAGGGTGGCCGTCAGCGGGCCGTCCAAAGCCTCCGACAGGAGCGCCAGGGCGTCGAGGGCCTCGGGCGGCAGGGGGTCGCCCGCCCAGCCCCACAGCAGGGTCCGCAGCTTGTTGTCCGTGTGGAAGGTGACGCCGTGGTCGATGGCGTGGAGGCGGCCTTCGGGGGTGGGGAGCAGGTGGCCGCCCTTGCGGTCGGCGTTGTTGATGACGGCGTCCAGGACGGCGAGCAGACGCAGGCGGGGGTCGTCGCGGTGGACGAGCAGGGCCGTACGGTCCTCCTCGACCTCCGCGAGGCCGATCGCCTTCCAGCCCTCCTCGGGCTCCTCGCCGTCCTGGAGGGCCAGGAGCCCGCCGCCGTCCTCGGACGTCTCGATCCACAGCTGGGTCATCGCCTCCCCCCACGGCCCCTCGCGGAGCACGGTGAGCGGGACGAAGTCCCAGCCCATCGCCCGGCACACCTCGTGCGCGGCGACCTCGCGGCGGGCGAGGTTGCCGTCGGGGAAGTCCCACAGGGGCCGCTCCCCCGCGACGGGCTTGTGCACGCAGGCGAGGCTCCGCCCGTCGAGTACGGCGTCGCAGAGCAGGACGGCGTTGGACGCCTGGGTGATCTGCCCGCGTACGGTCAGCTCGCCGCGCGTGAGGATGTCACGGACGAGGGCCGGGTCGAGGGCTTCGGTGGGCTCGCTCACGCCGACCTGCGGTATCCGTTCTGTCGCGGGCACACGTGTCCTTCGAGGTCGAGCGGGAGGTTGCACAGCGGGCACAGCGGCCGGCCCGCGTTGACGACGTCGAGCGCGCGCTTGGCGAAGGCCCGGGCCTGGGAGCCGCTGAGCCTGACCCGCAGCATGGGCGGGCCGTTCTCGTCGTCCTGGAGAAGTTGCTCCTCGGCGGCGGCGAGTTCGTCCTCCGACTCGGCGTCGAGTTCCACGAGGGCCTGCGCCTCGACGATCATGCGCTCGGCGTCGCCGTCCCAGGCGAGCGCCATCGTGCCGACCCGGAACTCCTCCTCGACGGGGGTGTCGAGCGGGCCCGAGTCGGCGACCTCTGCGGGCGCGACGGCCGGGACCGCGGCGTTGCCGCCGCTGCGCCGCACCACTTCGTCCAGCAGCTCGTCCATGCGCTCGGCGAGCGCCGCCACCTGGGTCTTCTCCAGGGCGACGCTGGTGACCCGGCCACCGGCCGAAGCCTGGAGGAAGAAGGTACGGCGCCCGGGGAGCCCGACCGTACCGGCTACGAAGCGCTCCGGCGGGTCGTAGAGGAACACCTGACGGGACACGTCCTTGACTCTCCTTGGGATCAGAAGTCGGGGGGAGCGGGGCCCACGGGGCCACGGGTACCGGACAGCCTACTGCCGGTGACGATCAGGCCGCTCCCGAGCCGCCGCCGACCGTGGCCTGCCCCTGCTCGCCGCCCTCGGCGCGGGGCCGGAGTCCCGTGAGGTCACCGGTGTCGCCGAGCCGGACGAGGAAGGGGCGCAACCGCGTGTAGTGGATGACGGTCACGGAGCAGGGGTCGACGTGGATGCGCTGGAACTGGTCGAGGTGGAGGCCGAGGGCGTCGGCGACGAGGGACTTGATGATGTCGCCGTGCGAGCACATGACGTACATCGCCTGCTCGCCGTGCTCCTCGGTGAGACGCTCGTTCCACTCCCGTACCGCCTCCGCGGAGCGGGCGGCCATCGCGCGCAGGGACTCGCCGCCGGGGAAGGCCGCGGCGGAGGGGTGGTTCTGGACCACGTCCATGAGCGGTTCGCCGCTCAGCTCCTTGAGCTTGCGGCCCGTCCAGTCCCCGTAGTGGCACTCCCCGATCCGCTCCTCGCTGTGCAGCGGCAGCCCGGGGCGCGCGGCGAGCAGCGGCGCGAGCGTCTCCTCGCACCGCTGGAGCGGACTCGCCACGGCGGCCACGAGCGGCAGCCCCTCAAGGCGCCCCGGCAGCGCCGCGGCCTGCTCCCGCCCCCGCTCGTCCAGGGCCACCCCGGGCATCCACCCGGCGAGCACCCCTTCGGTGTTGGCGGTCGACCGTCCGTGGCGCACGAGGATGAGGGTGGTCATGCGCTCCACCCTACGTGCCCGTGTTTCCAGCCCCTCTGGGGGCACCTCCCGGCCGAAGGCTGGGGGAGCTTGAGGAGCGGGGTCCGGGGCGGAGCCCCGAGGCGGCCGGCCCGGCAGAGCGGCGGACCTCCTCGCCAGCAGGCCCACCAGCCACGTATACCCCCCGGAGGGCAGGGCACTATGGGTTCCGTGATCGTGGACTGCGGCATCTACCGGAACGGCCACCGCACGGACGGCCCCAGCGACTTCTCGGACGCGCTCGACGCCGCCCGTGCGACCGGCGACGCCTTCGTGTGGATCGGTCTGCACGAACCGAGCGAGGAGGAGTTCACGCACGTCACCGACGAGTTCAAGCTCCACCCGCTCGCCGTCGAGGACGCGCTCAAGGCACACCAGCGCCCGAAGCTGGAGGTCTACGACGACTCGCTCTTCGTCGTCCTCAAGCCCGTGCACTACGAGGCCGACAGCGACACGGTCTCCTCGGGCGAGCTGATGCTCTTCCTCGGCGACTCCTTCGTGGTCACCGTGCGGCACGGCGACGGAACGCCGATAGCGGAGCTGCGCAAGCACCTGGAGGAGAAGCCCGAGATGCTGCGGCACGGGCCGACCTCGGTCCTCTACTCGATCGCGGACGAGGTGGTGGACCACTACCTGGTGGTCGCCGACGAGCTCCAGAACGACCTGGAGGAGCTGGAGACGGCGGTCTTCTCGCCCGACGGCTCCACCTCCGGCACGGGAGCGAGCACGGCCTCGCGGATCTACAACTTCAAGCGCCAGATCCTGGAGTTCCGCCGCGCCACCGGCCCGCTCGCGATGCCGATGCTGCGCCTGGCGGGCAACGGCCCCTTCGCCGCGGCGGTGCCCTTCGTGGACGACGCGGTACGGCCCTTCTTCCGCGACGTGAGCGACCACCTGACCCGCGTCAACGAGTCCGTCGAGGGCCTGGACCGCCTCGTGTCCGACATCCTCTCGGCCCACCTCGCGCAGATGGGCGTGCGCCAGAACGACGACATGCGCAAGATCTCGGCATGGGCGGCGATGGCCGCCGTACCGACGATGATCGCGGGCATCTACGGCATGAACTTCGACCACATGCCGGAGCTCCACTGGGTGTGGTCCTACCCGGCGGTCATCGCCCTGATGATCATCCTGGAAGTCCTCCTGTACCAGCAGTTCAAACGACGCGGCTGGCTCTGAACGACGGCACGCCGCCGCCCGCCCCCGCGGGCCGGGGACGGGCGGCGGCGAGTTCCTCAGGCGAACTCCGGCTCCGGGGTCGCCGGGCCGCCGAGGGCGTCGCGGCGAGGGGGCATCGTGAGGGTGACCATGCGGCGCCAGCCGATCGCGCGTTCCCAGGCGTAGGCGGCGTGGATGGCGGAGGCGAGGACGGCGGCCTTGGGGCGGGACCAGCCGAGGATGCGGCCGATGTGGTCCATGACGGCGAGGCTCACGTCGCGGTAGATGAGGTTCTCGGCGCGCGCGCACTCGTGCAGGACGCGCTGGATGACGCGGCCGTGGCCCTCGCCCGCCAGGCGCAGCAGCTCCTCGTGGCAGTAGGCGAGGTGGTTGTCCTCGTCGGCCGAGATGATCCGGACCGCGTTGCCGACCTCGGGGTGGGCGGCGAAGTAGCGGCGCAGCATGTCCATCTGGTCCGAGGCCCGCTGCTCGGTGACGCGGCTGTGCGCGAGGTAGGTGATGACGTCCTCCTCGGTCAGCGGCTCGTCGGCGTCGAGCTTGGCGTGCGGGAGGCCGATGCCCGCGCGTTCGAGGAGCATCGTGTAGTCGGTCTCGGGCGGGACGTCGACGGGCTCGACCCCGCGGCGGCGCATGAGGCCGTGGAAGATGCGCCCGTGCTTGTCCTCGTCGGCGCCGTGCCGGGCGACCTTCGGGGCGAGATGCACCATGCTCGCCGGGAGCAGGGCGGCGATCCGCCCGTTCTCCCAGCCGCCCTGGGCCTCACCGCTGGCGGCCACCGAGCAGAAGAGCCGGTAGGTCTCGTCGTTGTCGATGATCTCCTGGAAGAGACTCCTGGCCGAAAGCATCTCCGTACCTCCACATCGGGGCGCGCACGTGCCCGCCCGACGAGTCAAGGCGCGGCCCCGGGGTCCGGCAAGCGGACGCCGGAGGAGGATGGGCCGTTCGGGTGAGGGGCGGCCAGGGGCGGCGACGTACGGCGAGGGGCGCGCGTCCGCTGGACGCGCGCCCCTCGCCGTGCGGCCCGTACGGACCCGACCAGGCCCCCGTACCGGCTCCGCTCAGGCCACCCCGGCCCGCTCCAGCGCCTCGGCGCCCGCGCGCAGCGCGGCGATGCGCTCCTCGCGCGTGAACCCGGCGGGGGCGAGGGTGAGGGTCGTCACCCCGGCCGCCGCGTAGGCGCGCATGCCGTCGGCGATGCGGTCGACGGGGCCGAGCAGGGTCGTGGAGTCGATGAGGCTGTGCGGGATCGCGGCGGCGGCGCCGTCCTTGTCCCCCGCGAGGTACTTGTCCTGGATCTCGGCCGCCTCCTTCTCGTACCCCATGCGCTGGGCGAGGCGGTTGTAGAAGTTCTGCTTGCGGCTGCCCATGCCGCCGACGTAGAGCGCGGTGTACGGGCGGAAGGTGTCGGCCAGCGCCTCGATGTCGTCGCCGAGCGCGAGGGGGACGGTGGGCACGACGTCGAAGCCCTCCATCGTCTTGCCCGCCTTCTCACGGCCCGCGCGGATCGGCTTGATCGCCGTCTCCTCCAGGTGCGCGGCGGCCGGGAAGATGAGGAGCGCGCCGTCGGCGATCTCGCCCGTCTGTTCCAGGTTCTTCGGGCCGATCGCGGCGATGTAGAGCGGGATGTGCGGGCGCTCGGGGTGCACGGTGAGCTTGAGGGGCTTGCCGGGGCCGCCGGGGAGCGGGAGCGTCCAGTGCTCGCCCTCGAAGCTCAGGCGCTCGCGGCTCATCGCGCGGCGCACGATCTCCACGTACTCGCGGGTGCGCGCGAGCGGCTTGTCGAACTTGACCCCGTACCAGCCCTCGGAGACCTGCGGGCCCGAGACCCCGAGGCCGAGCCGGAAGCGGCCGCCGGAGAGGGAGTCGAGGGTCGCGGCCGTCATCGCGGTCATCGCGGGCTGCCGCGCCGGGATCTGGAGGATCGCCGAACCGATGTCGATGCGCTCGGTCTTGGCCGCGACGTAGGCGAGGACGGTGGGCGCGTCCGAGCCGTACGCCTCGGCGGCCCAGCAGACCGCGTATCCGAGCCGGTCGGCCTCGACCGCGACGGCGAGATTGTCCGCGTCCATGCCCGCGCCCCAGTAGCCGAGATTGATCCCGAGCCGCATGCGCCACACCCCTTACTGATCAGTAACGTTTACTGCGGGGGACTCTACTGCCCCCTTGTACGCGGCGACAGGGAAGCGGCGCGTGCGGCGGAGTGAGCTTCATCCCCCGAGGCCCGCAGGGCCGAGCAGCGTCGGCTGAGCCGAAGGGAGCGCGACGGTGTCGGGAGGCTCGTCGCGCGCAGGTGGGCGAGGAACGAGCTCACCGAGCACGTCGAGCCTCCCGACACCGGCACCGGCGCTCCCGGAGGCGAAGCCGACGCAATCAATAAGGAGCGAACGCACGTCCGACGCGTAATCTCAGCGTTCATGGAGCAGAGGCATCTCGGCCGGACCGGCCTGCGTGTGTCCCGGATAGGGCTCGGCACCCTCGGCTGGGGCCGGGACACCGACGAGCACGAGGCGGCCGCCTCGCTCAAGGTCTTCTGGGAGGCGGGCGGCACGCTCGTCGACACCGCGGATGTCTACGCGGACGGCGAGGCCGAGTACCTGCTCGGGCAGCTCGTCGAATCCCTCGTCCCGCGCCGGGACCTCGTCATCGCGACGAAGGCCGGCAGCGTCCCGGACCCCGACCGCCGCTTCAACGCCTCGCGTGGCCACCTGCTCGACGCGCTCGACGCCTCGCTCAGGCGCCTCGGCACGGACTACGTGGACCTGTGGCAGGTGCACGCCTTCGACCCCGTGACGCCGCTGGAGGAGACCCTCCAGGCGCTCGACCTCGCGGTGAGCACGGGCCGCGCCCGGTACGCGGGCGTCTCCAACTTCAGCGGCTGGCAGCTCGCCAAGGCCGCGACCTGGCAGCTCGCGGGCGGCGGCACGCGGACCAGGCTGGCGAGCACGCAGATGGAGTACTCGCTGCTCCAGCGCGGCGTCGAGCGCGAGGTGCTGCCCGCCGCGCGCGACCTCGGCGTGGGCCTGCTGCCCTCCTCGCCGCTCGGGCGCGGGGTGCTCACCGGCAAGTACCGCGAGGGCGCGAGTCCGGCGGGCTCGCGCGGGGCGGGCGAGGCGATGGCCGGTTTCATCGCCCCGTACCTCGACGGGACGGCCTCGGCGGTCGTCGAGGCGGTCGCGACGGCCGCCGAGG
>NZ_JAAGLR010000719.1 GCF_010548245.1 Streptomyces sp. SID11385 | reverse complement strand
GCCGCGCACCGCGCGCTGGGGCGGGGCCCGGAGGAGCCCGTACCGCTGTCGTGGTCGGGCGGCGTCCTCGGCGTGGCGGAGGTGCGGGAGGCGTTCCTCGACGCGCTCGCCGCCGCACCCGAGCGGTTCGCGCCGCGAACCCCCCGCACCACTCCCGTCCTCGGTGCGGCGCTCCACGCGGCGCGGCTCTCCGGCCGTCCGCTGGGCGACGAAGCGGTGGCGGCGCTGCCTCCGGCCTCCTGAACGACAGCAACGACAGTCGGGGCGCGGGGCGGCGCGCCCCGGCCCCTCCCCCTCGCCTCCCGGGCCCCGGTCCGGACAGGCACTCCAGAAAGGAAGAGCACGTGTCCGACAGCATCAGCGACCAGCGGTCCCTCGTCCTCATCGGCGCGGGCAGCGCCGTCTTCACCCGCGGTCTGCTCGCCGACCTCATCACCGCCGAGGATCTCGGCCGCTGGGAGATCCGGCTCGTCGACGTCAACCCCGAGGCGCTCTCCGTCGCCACCCGGCTCGCCGAGCGCATGGTGGAGGCCCAGGGCGCCGGGGACCGCATCACCGTGCGGTCCTCCACCGACCGCCGTGCCGAACTCCCCGGCGCCGACTACGTCGTGACGTGCGTGGGCGTGGGCGGACGCCCCGCGTGGCAGACGGACCACGACATCTGCCGGGAGCACGGTGTCTACCAGCCCGTGGGCGACTCGGTGATGCCCGGCGGCATCTCGCGGCTGCTGCGGACCACGCCCGTCATGGTCGACGTCGCCCGTGATGTCGTGGACCTCGCCCCCGAGGCGTACTTCTTCAACTACAGCAACCCGATGACGGCCAACGTGCAGGCCATGACCCGCTACGCGGGCGCCGAGGTCGTCGGGCTGTGCCACGGCATGCACCACGTGCAGCGGGAACTGGCGGCCTTCGCCGGACTGCCCTTCGAGGAGACCTCGACGCTGTACGCGGGCATCAACCACCTCACCTTCATCTACGACTTCCGCCACCAGGGCCGCGACGCCTGGCCCGTGGTGCGTGCCCGCGTGGACCGCGAGCTGGCGGAGCCGCCGCGACCCGAGGACATCGGCGCCATCTGGGAGAACGGCCGGGCCTGGCACAACCCGTTCTCCTGGGAGATCTTCCGTACGTACGGCGCCTATCCGGCGGCCAACGACAGGCACGTCCTGGAGTTCTTCCCCGAGCGCTGGGCGGGCGGGGACTACTACGGCAAGAAGCTCGGCGTGGACGCGTTCTCCGTACCCGAGATCCTGCAGTGGGGCGAGGAGCGCTACCAGTCGATGCGGGAGCAGGCGGAGGGCGACACGCCCCTGGACGCCTCGGCGTTCGACCGCTCCACGGGCGAGCAGGAACAACTCCTCGCGATCATCCGGTCGATCACGTTCGACCGCCGCGAGATGTTCTCGGTGAACGTGCCGAACCGGGGCAGCGTCCCCGGCCTCCCCGACGCGGCGGCGCTGGAGATCCCCGCCGTGGCGACCGCCCGCGGGCTGCGCCCCGTACAGGTGCCCGACCTCTCCGCGCCGCTGACCGCGATCCTGTCGCGGCGGCTCAGCTCGGTGGACCTGGCCGTCGAAGCGGCGATGACCGGGAACGAGGACCTGGTGGTCGAGGCCGTCATCGCGGACGGCGCCGTGACCGACCGCGACGCGGCGGCGGCCCTCGTGAAGGACCTGCTGGCGGCCCAGAGCCGCTTCCTGCCGCGCTTCGCCTGAGACAGCCGCGGCTTCGCACCGCGTTTCCCCCGCCCCCCGTTCCGTCAGGAGACAGCCCATGAAGATCGCCCGCATCCGCCACGAGGGCCGCGTGTTCGCCGCCCGCGTGGACGGCGGGACCGCCTATCCGGTCGTGCCGGAGGAGTCCCGGTTCATGGCCGACGCCGTACGCGACCTGATCGCCCAGGGCACGGCGCTGGACGTGCTCGGCGCCGACGTGCCCGGCATCCCGCTCGCCGAGGCCGAGTTGCTCAGCCCGGTCGCGGCGCCGCAGAAGATCGTCTGCGTCGGGCTCAACTACGCGGACCACATCCGCGAGACCGGTCTGGAGACCCCGCAGACCCCGCTGACCTTCGTCAAGACCGCCCACACGCTGACCGGCCCCACGGCGACGGTGCGCGTGCCGCGCGGCACGACGGAGCAGCTCGACTGGGAGGCCGAACTCGCCGTCGTGATCGGCCGGACGGCCCGGAACGTGACCCCCGAGCAGGCCGCCGACCACGTCTTCGGCTACACCGTGGCCAACGACGTCTCGGCCCGCGACGCGCAGTTCAGCGACGGGCAGTGGTTCCGGGGCAAGAACTTCGACGCGTTCTGCCCCCTCGGCCCGTGGATCGTCACCGCCGACGAGGTCGCCGACCCACACGCGCTCGCGATCTCGGCGCGCGTCAACGGCGAGACCGTGCAGGACAGTTCGACCAAGGAGATGATTTTCGGCATCGGCGAGACCATCTCCTACGTGTCGCGGTACATGACCCTGTACCCCGGCGACGTCATCGCCACCGGGACGCCGAACGGCGTCGGCATGGGCCGTACGCCGCAACTGTGGCTCAAGGACGGCGACGTGGTCGAGGTCGAGGTCGAGGGCATCGGCCTGCTCCGCAACCCGATCAGCGTCCACGACTGAGCCCGCGGGAGCGGTACGCGCCCCCGCCCCCGCACCCACCCGCACCACCCCCCGGCCTCCCCCGGCTCCGCTCCGGGGGAGGCCGCCCCGTACGACCGAAGGAATCTCATGAACATCGCCGACGATCCCGACCGCGCACCGGCCCGCTCGCACCTGTACGCGATGGGGCTGAGCGACGAGGACCTGCGCCGCCCCACCGTGGGCATCGCCTCGACGTGGACGGGCACCATGCCCTGCAACCTCACGCACCGGGACCTCGCGCGGCACGTCGCCGCCGGGGTGCGGCGCGCCGGGGGCCTGCCCATGGAGTTCAACACCGTGGCCGTCTCCGACAACCTCACGATGGGCACGCCCGGGATGCGCGCCTCGCTCGTGAGCCGGGAGGTCATCGCCGACTCCATCGAACTCATGGGCCGGGCCCACCAGTTCGACGCGATGGTGTGCATCGTGGGCTGCGACAAGACCGTGCCCGCCGCCATGATGGCGATGGCCCGGCTCGACATCCCCTCCGTGCTCCTCTACAGCGGCAGCATGATGCCGGGCACGTGGCGCGGGCGCGAGGTGACGATCCAGGACATGTGGGAGGCGCTCGGCGAACGGGCCGTCGGCCGCGTCGCCCAGGAGGACGTGGACGACCTCGCCCGGCACGCGTGCCCCGGCGCGGGCACCTGCGCGGCGCAGTACACGGCGAACACCATGGGGACCGTGGCGGATTTCCTCGGCCTCGCCCCGTTCGGTGTCGGCGACATCCCCGCCACGGCGAAGGAGAAGACCGCCGCCGCCGAGCGGGTCGGTGAACTCGCCCTCGATGTCCTCGCGCGCGATCTGCGCCCCTCCGCGATCCTGACGGCGGACGCGCTGCACAACGCCATCGTGTCCGTCGCGGCGATGGGCGGCTCGACCAACGCGGTGCTGCACCTGCTGGCGATCGCCCGTGAGGCGGGTCTCGACCTCGCCATCGACGACATCGGCCGCCTGTGCCGGGAGGTGCCGATCATCACGGCGCTGAAGCCGGCCGGTCCCTACACCGCCGCCGATCTGTGGCGGGCGGGCGGGACCTCGCTCGTGGCCGCCCGGCTCCTCGCGGCCGGGGTGCTGCGCGATTCCGTCTCGCTCGTGGACGGCCGCTCGCTGTCGGAGGTCGCCGCCGACGCCGTGCCCGCCGAAGGGCAGGAGGTCGTCAAGGACATCGAGGCGCCGGTCAAGCCGGCCGGCGCGCTGGCCATCCTGCGCGGCTCGCTCGCCCCGGACGGCTGCGTCCTCAAGCTGGGCGGCCGGCCCGACTTCGTCCGTACGGGGCCCGCGCGCGTCTACGACTCCGAGGAGGACTGCTTCACCGCCATCCAGGCCGGGGCGGTGCGCGAGGGCGACGTGGTGATCGTCCGCTACGAGGGCCCCGCCGGGGGTCCCGGGATGCGCGAGATGCTCTCGATCACCGGGGCGCTCGTCGGGCAGGGGCTCGGCGACTCCGTCACGCTCGTCACGGACGGCCGTTTCAGCGGGGTCTCGCACGGACTGGTCATCGGGCACGTGGCCCCCGAGGCGTGGCACGGCGGCCCGCTCGCGCTCGTCGCCGACGGCGACACCGTCACGGTGGACAGCGCGGGCGGCACGCTCGACCTCGATGTCGCGCCGGAGGAGCTGGATCGGCGGCGCGCGGCGTGGCGCCGCCCGGTCCGCGAGGTGGAGCGCGGCGTCTTCAGCAAGTACGTGGCGGTCGTCGGCTCGGCTTCGGACGGCGCGGTCACCGTCTGAGCCGTTCGCCTCCTCGTACGGCAGAGGGGCCCCCGCCGGTCGGTGGGGGCCCCTCTGCCGTACGTGCGTCCTACTGCTCGCGCATCCCCCACGGCGAGCCGTAGGCGTGGAGCAGGTCGAGGAACGGCTCGGCCGGAAGGGCCTCGGGGCCGAGGACGCCGCTGCCCTTCCACGTGCCGTTCGCGAGCAGTTCCAGGGCGACCACCGGGTTGAGCGCGGTCTGCCAGACGACGGCCTGCGAGCCGTACTCGCGCATCGACCACTCGTTGTCGACGACGTGGTACAGGTACACCTCGCGGGGCGCCCCGTCGCGGGTGCCCTTGACCCAGGTCCCGGCGCAGGTCTTGCCGCGCATCCGGTCGCCGAGGGCGGCCGGGTCGGGCAGGCAGGCGGCCACCACGTCGCGCGGGGAGACCTCGACGTCGCCGACGCGCACCTTCTCGGTGCGGTCGAGGCCGAGCTTGTGCAGGGTGCGCAGGACGTCGATGAACTCCTGGCCGAGCCCGTACTTGAAGGTGACGCGCGGCGCGTCCACCCAGCGCGGGATGAGCAGCACCTCCTCGTGCTCCACGTTGACGCACTCCACCTCGCCGATGCCCTCGGGGAAGTCGAAGACCTCCGGCTCCGAGAAGGGTTCCGTGGTGAACCAGCCGCGGTCCTTCTCCCACACCACGGGCGGGTTCAGGCACTCCTCGATCGTGGTCCAGATGGAGAAGGAGGGCGCGAAGTCGTAGCCGTCCACGGTGAGGTCGGCACCGTCGCGGACCCCGATCTCCTCGATCGTGTCGAAGAGGTGGTCGGCGGCGTAACGGGCGAAGACGTCGGAGAGGCCGGGCTCGACCCCCATCCCGACGAGGGCGAGCCGTCCGGCCGCCTCCCACTCCTCCGCCAGCGCGAACTGCTCGTCGCCGAGCATGACCCCGGTACGGGCGTAGGGCTGCTCGGGGTGCGGGCGCGAGAGGGACATGGCCATGTCGAGGTAGTGGGCCCCGGCGGCGAGGGCCGCGCGGAAGAGGGGCATCACGAAGCGCGGGTCGGTGGCGTTGAGCACGACGTCGACGCGGTGCTCGCGGAGCAGGGCCTCGACGGCGGCTTCGTCGGAGGCGTCGATGGCGGCGGCGACGAAGCGCGGGTCGTCGGTGGCCCGCGCCGCGGCGTCGGCGCGCTCGGGCACGTAGTCGGCGACGACGCAGTGCGTGAAGAAGGAGCGGCGGGCGGCGATGCGGGCGGCGGCGGTGCCCACACCGCCGGCGCCGACGATGAGTATGCGCATGGTGATCCTGGATCTCTCTTGGAAGGGGGTGCGGCGGGAAGGGGTGCGGCTTGCGGCCGCGCCGGGCGTGGCGAACGGAGTGACGCGGGCGACGCGGGCTGCGCGCGTGGGAAAGCGCGGGGTGCGGCGGCGCGGTCGGTCAGGAGGTGCGGTGCACCGGGCGTTCCTCGTCCCCGGGGGTCCGGGTCAGGCGGCTCAGGAGCGGGACGGACCGGGCCGGTTCGTCGCCGCCCGGGTCGCTGACGTGCCACAGCCGGCCGCCTCTGCGCAGCACGAGGTCCGTGCGGCGCGGGGCGTGGGCGAACGTCGTGGCGGCGAGCGCGGTGACCGGGCCCTCACCGGGCGCCTGGAGGCTCCGGTACGGGGCCGGGGTGCCGAGGTCGACGACGTCGATCCGCTCCGCAGCCTCGTTCCACACGTACAGACGCGGGACGGTCTCGCGCACCACCGACGCGGCGACGAGCCCGGCCGGGAGCGGGGTCTCGTCGCCGCCCGGGGCCAGGTAGCTCCCGCCGACGGCACCGAGCAGGGCGAGGCCGGGACGCGGGGCGTGCGGCAGCGGAAGAAGGAGGACGGCGCCGGGAGCGTCCGGGCTCCGGGGCGGGAGCGGCGTCGGCTCCCAGGTCAGGCGGGGGTACGCCCCGGCGTCGGCGCGGAACAGGCGCGGGCTTCCGTCCTCGCCGAGCACGGCCGTCCACAGCGTGCCGTCCGGGTCCTCGGTGAGGCTCGCCGCCCGGACGCTTCCCGTGGGGGGCGGTTCCTCGGTGGTGAAGGCGGTCTCCGGGTTCCACCGCAGGCGGTGGGTGCGCGCTCCGGACCTCGCCAGCACCTCCAGGTGGTGCGGGCCGTGCGCGCTCTGCACCACCTGGACGTCGTCGTAGCGCCTGCCGGTACCGAAGCGCAGGGCGCCGCTCCACGAGCCGGGCGGCGGTCCTCCCGCCTCGGGGGCGGTGTCCTCCGGGTCGTTGTTGAACCAGAGCACCCAGAGTCCGTCCTCCTCGTCGCAGAGGAGGAGTTCGAGATTGCCTCGCAGTCCGTACCGGCCCTGCGCGCACGCGAGTCCGCCCCCGTTCGGGGGCGGGAGCGCGGTACGCGGGGCGGGGGGCGGGGCAGCAGCCATGGGAAAAACCTCGCAGCCGGCCGAGGACAGAGGAGGCGCGCATCAGGGCCGGCGACCGGCAGCGCCTCAGCGAAAACCCTAGGCACTCCCCGAACGCGCGTCAATGAGCACGAATGAGCAAAGATGAGCACATGGCTGGTGAGGTGAGCCCTCGATCGCGCAGAGTGGAGGACTCGCGCCCTGTCCAGGGGGCGACGATGAGCCACGTACTGGACGGGTGGGAGGCCAGCAGGATGCGGGAGACGGAAGGCGGCGCGGCGGACGGGGAGCCCGGGCCCGCGGCGGAGGAAGGCCAGGGGGCGGCCCCTGGCGGCGCCCGGCCCGTCCTCGTCGTCGGAGCGACACGGGTGCTGCGTCCGGCGGTCCGGGCGCTCGCCGCGCGCGGAACCCCGGTCACGGCGGTG